>DASWAA010000280.1:0-17670 GCA_036391385.1 Streptosporangiaceae bacterium | reverse complement strand
CGCGGACGGCAGCGTCAGCCTGGAAGAGCTGCACGAGCGCCGGCCGGCGCGGCACACGGCCGCTGATCTCGACGCCATCGGCGCCAGCATCGACCCGTGTGATCCGGCCGTCTTCCAGCTTTCCGGCGGCACGACCGGGATCCCGAAACTAATCCCGCGCACCCACAACGACTACGCGTTCAACTCCAGGCTGGCCGTGTCCGTCTGCGACGTGCGAGATGGCGATGTCCTGCTCGACGTGCTCCCGATCGAGCACAACCTGCCGCTCGCCTGCCCTGGGATGCAGGGTTTCCTGCTGCGCGGGGCCACCGTCTGCCTGCTTGGGTCGAACCGGGCGGCACAGGTGTTCGCCGCGATCGACCGGCACCGGGTCACGCACATCCACGTGGTTCCCGCGCTGCTCATCCGGTGGATCAACGACCCGGAAGCAGAGCGCTACGACCTCGGCTCGGTGCGCGTCATCCAGAGTGGCGGCCAGCGGCTGCAGCCGGAGACCCGGCTGCGGACCGAGCGGGTGTTCCGCAACGTAACTGTCCAGGAGAACTTCGGGATGTCGGAAGGCCTGCTGATGTTCGTCCGGCTGGACGACCCGCCCGAGGTGAGACTGGAGACGGTCGGCCGCCCGATCTGCCCGGACGACGAGGTACGGCTGGTCGACGAGGACGGGGCCGAGGTCGCGGACGGCGAGGTCGGCGAACTGCTGGCCCGCGGGCCCTATACGCTGCGCGGCTATTACAACGCGCCCGAGCACAACCAGCGGGCGTTCACGCCGGATGGCTTCTACCGGTCCGGAGACCTGATGTGGCGGCATCCGACCGGCAACTACGTCGTGGCCGGCCGGACGAAGGACCTGATCAACCGGGGCGGCGAGAAGATCTCCGCCGAGGAGGTCGAGAACCTCATACTCGGGCATCCGGCCGTGCTCAACGTGGCGTGCGTGCCGGTCCCTGACGCGGAACTGGGCGAGCGGATGTGCGCGTGCGTGATCCTGCGGCCCGGCGGGCAGCTGACCCTGCCGGAGCTGACCGCGTTCCTGGCAGCCGAGGAAGTCGCCCGGCACAAGCTGCCCGAACGACTGGCCATCCTGGATCGCTTCCCGCTGTCCCCGGTCGGCAAGGTGTCGAAGAAGGACCTGGTGGCGCGGCTAGCCAAGGAGGACGAATGAGGCGGATCGACCTGCACGCCTATCCGGGGACGGCGGAGTGGATCGCGTCGCAGGGCCCGTACCCGGAGGAACTGGCACGCTACTGGAAGCGGCAGTGGACCGCGATGCCGGAACAGGAGGTCGTGGCCGGCTTTCGCGCGCACGGGATCGAGGCCGTGCTGGTCGCCTTCGACATCGAGTCAGTCACCGGTGCGCCGCCCTGTACCAGCGAGTACGTCGCCGGGTTGCGGGACCGCTACCCGGACACGTTCATCGGCGCCTGGGGAACGGTGGACCCGCTGCGCGGTGCGCAGGCCATCGTGGACGCGGAGCAGGCGGTGCGCCGGCATCGGGTGCTCGGCTTCCATTTCCATCCGATCATGGGGCGCTACACCGTGGACGACCCGGCGCACGCGGCGCTGTTCGAGACCATCAGCGATCTCGGCGTGCCGGTGCTGATCGACGTGGGCACCACCGGCATGGGTGCCGGCATGCCGGGCGGTGACGGGACGGTCATCAGGCACGCCCACCCGAAGACCATCGACAAGCTCGCCGCGGCCTTCCCGCGGATGACCATCATCGCCGCGCATCCGGGCTGGCCGTGGGTGGACGAGATGACCGCGGTCGCCCTGCACAAGGGCAACGTGTACTGGGAGATGTCGGGCTGGGCACCGAAGCATCTCCCGGCCAGCCTCAAGACCGACATCAGGGGCCGGCTGCAGGACAAGATCATGTTCGGGTCGGACCATCCCAGCCTGCCCTTCGACCGGCTGCTGCGCGAATGGGACGAGCTTGGATTCAGCGAGGACGTCATGCACAAGGTCTTCCACGCCAACGCCGAGCGGATCCTGCGGCTGCCCGGGCCTGGTGAGCGGTCATGACCGGTCGCCCGGTAGCGCTGGTGACGGGTGCCGCTCGCGGGATCGGCCGGGCGGCCGCCCTGGCGCTCGCCGACCAGGGCTATGACGTGGTGGTCAACTACTCCCGGAGCGCCGAGGCCGCCGCCGGGGTGGTGCGGGAGGCGGGGGAACGCGGTGCCAGCGCGCTGGCCATCCGCGCAGACGTGGCCGACGAGCCGGCGGTCCTGGCGATGGCCGGTGCCGTGCGGGAATCCTGCGGCCGGCTCGACGCGCTGGTCAACAACGCGGGAGTGACCGTCGACGTGCCGCCGTCCGACCTGGACGGGCTGTCCATGGCCGACTGGGACCGGGTGTTCGCCGTCAACGTGCGCGGCCTGTTCCAGGTGACCAGGGCCTGCGTGCCGCTGCTGCGGGAGTCACCGCATCCCGCGATCGTGAACACGGCCAGCATCGTCGGGCTGCGCCCGGGCCCGCAGCCGTTCCCCTACGCCGCGTCCAAGGCGGCCGTGGTGAGCCTGACCCGCACTCTGGCGGGTGCGCTCGGCCCCGCTATCCGGGTCAACGCGGTCGCGCCAGGCTGGATGGAAGGGGAATGGATGGCCGAGCGGCTAGGCGAGAACTACGACCGGCTGATGGAGCGCCGGGCCCGGATGACGCCGCTGGGCCGCTGCGTCACCGCCGAGGATGTGGCGGCCAGCATCGTGTCGCTGGTGGTCTCGAACCCGTTCGTCACCGGTGAGGTGGTGGTCGTCGATGGCGGCTACAGTGCCACCACGTGACGGGCCACCACGTGACGGCGCCGTGCGGCGCCTGATGGAACTGGGATTCTCGCAGTACGAGGCGCAGGCCTATGTCGGGCTGGTCGGTCACGAGCCGCTGACCGGCTATGCCCTGGCCAACGTCACCGGGATCCCGCAGCCCAAGGTCTACGAGACCTTGCGGCGGCTCACCGCGAAGGGCGTGGTGGCGGCGGCCGGCGGCGATCCTGCCCGGTTCGTCGCCGTGCCGGCTGACCGGTTGCTCGCCGATCTGGAAGAGACCTTCCGTACGCGCCTGGAGGGAGCTCAGCGGGAGCTTGCCCGGGTGAGCGAGCCGGTGGCCCCGGGCTACCGGGTCCTGCAGGCGCCAGCCGGCTGGCGGCCGATCAGCGACCACGCCGTCCGGGCGATCGACCAGGCCGCGCGGCACGTCTACGTGTCGGTCAGCGCCGCCGACACGGGCGACATCGCCGCGGCCCTGCGGCGGGCCGACGATCGGGGCGTTGCCTGCGACGTCCTGTACTTCGGCGAGCCGATCGTAGTGCTGCGCAACGGCCGCACCGTCGGGCACGAAAGCACCCGCGGCGTGGTCTACCGGCGCCATCAGGCTCGCCATCTGGCGGTCGTAGCAGACAGTGCCGACGTCGTGTGGGCGCTGGCCGAGGACGGTCAGCACTGGCAGTCCATGATCGGCCGGGACAAACTGCTGGCCGCGCTGGCCAAGGGCTACATCCGGCACGATCTGTACGTCCAGCAGATCTGGGCGGACTTCGGTGATGTGCTGGCCGAGCGGTACGGGCCCGGCATGCAGCAGCTAGCCGGGGAGCTGACCGCGCCGTCGCCGAACCCAGCGAGCGGCGCCACCGAAGGCAGGCGCCGCGGTCGCCCGGCCTGAAGGGGCGGCCGGGGAAATAGCGCGGAAGGGCGGACTGTGTGGACGAGATGGCGAGCAAGCTGGAGATCCGCGAGGTCATCGAGCGCTGGGTCGTGTGGCGGGATGCCGGGGACTGGGACCGTTTCGCCGAGGTCTGGCATAGCGACGGCTATATGACCGCGACCTGGTTCCAGGGCAGCTTCGCTGACTTCATCGCGGTCAGCCGGCAGGGTTTCGAGGCCGGCGTGCGGATCGGGCACTTCCTCGGCGGCAGCGCCATCGACGTGCGGGGTGACCGGGCCGTCGCCCAGACCAAGATGACCATCAACCAGCGCGCGCCGGTCCACGGAGTCGAGGTCGACGTGGTGTGCACGGGGCGGTTCTACGATTTCTTCGAACGGCGGGCCGGCCGGTGGGCCATCGTCCGGCGGCAGCCGATCTACGAGCGGGACCGGATGGACCCGGTGGACCCGGCGGCCAGCATCACCCTCGACGCGGCGAGGCTGAACGACCTCCCCTACGGTTACCGCCACCTCGGCTACCTGCAGGCCGAGCTCGGCTTCACCGTCAGGACCGGGCTGCCAGGACTGGACGGCGAGGCTGTCGGCCGGCTCTACGCGGAAGGGCGGGCCTGGCTGGACGGGTCAGCGACTCCCCGCTTAGCGATGCCGGGGGTCCTGAGCCAGTACCCCACAGGGAACAGCCGGACCTTCAGGTGCTCGTCGACCAGGCCCCAGAGCCCGCGGCGGGCGAAGAGGGCCACGGTGATGGCGATCAGGCCGAGGATGATGAGGTACCAGGCGTTGTAGGAGGCCAGCGTCTGCTGCAGCACCATGTAAACGGCGGTGCCGATGATGGGTCCTTCGATGGTGCCGAGTCCGCCGATGATCGTGGCGAAGGCCATCTCCGCCGTCCACTGGACATTGAACACCGCGGCGGGCTGTACCTGAAGCTGGCTGATCGCCAGCAGGGCGCCGGCGGCGCCGCAGCCGGCGCCGGCCACCACGAACACCAGCAGCCTGGCCAGGCCGACCCGCGCTCCGGAACTGCGGGCGGCGGTCTCGTCGTCGCGGATGGCAGTGAGCACCAGGCCCAGCCTGCCGCGCAGCAGCAGGTACATGGCGAGCAGCGCCAGCACCGTCACGGCCAGCCCGATCCAGTAGGTATAGGCGGTCAGCAGCACCGGGCTGAGGCCGGCGAGGCCGGGCAGCGGCATGCCGGTGCCGCCGCCGATGGAGGAGAACCGCTCGATGAAGAGCATGATGGTGGCGGCCAGGACCCAGGTGGCGATGGCGAAGTAGCCGGACCGGAGGCGGGACAGCAGCCACCACATCGGCAGCGCCGCGAGGGCGCAGCCGATGGCGGCGACCGGCAGCGCGACGAACGGCGAGGCGCCGTGGATCGCCAGGATCAGCACGAAGTAGGCGCCGAGCCCGACGAAGGCTTGCTGGCCGACCGACACCAGGCCGGCGTAGCCGGCGAGCAGGTTCCACATGCTGGCCATGGTCAAGATGATGAAGGCCTGGACCAGGATGGCGGTGGTGCCGGAGTACACGATGTAGGGGAACATCGCGAGCACGACCACGACGGCGAGGGCGGCCGCTCCGGTCCAGGCCACGTTTCGCCGGGACCGGGTGACCTTGAAAGAGGCCAGGCTGACGTCAGCGAGGGTCGCGGGGGTCATGTGCGGGCCTTTCTGGTGGTCAGGCCCTGCGGGCGGAGCACGAGGACGGCGAGGAAGACGATGTACCCGGCGAGGAACTCGTCGGAGATGTTGATCTGGGCACCGATCTGCTGCGCGACGCCCAGCACGACGCCGCCGAGCAGCGTGCCCCACAGTGAGCCCAGCCCGCCGATGACCACCGCCGCGAACGCGAACAGCAGGATCGTGTCGGTGCCGGTGGTCGGAGCGAGCTGGGAGTACATGCCGTAGGCGATGCCGGCCAGGCCGACCGTGCCGAACGCCAGCGCCGCGGCGATGCCGAGCACGTGCCGGTAGTTCGCCCCGGACAGCTGCGCGGCCTCCCGGTCGTCCGCGACGGCCCGGATCAGCCGGCCGTACTTGGACCGGGACAGGAAGTACTGCAGCCCGAGCAGCACGACCACGGCGACGGCGAAGACGAGCACGAGCAGGTAGCCGACCTGGATCTGCGAGCCGAGATTGAAGGAGCCGCTGACCAGAGGCGATCCGGTGCCGATACCGCGGCTGTTGGCGGTGAAGAACTGGAGCAGGCCGTTCTCGATGACCACCGACAGGCCGAAGGTGACCATCAAGGTGGTGAGGACGCTGCGGTCCAGGGCGCTCTGGATCAGGGTGCGCTGCAGTACGTAGCCGAGTACCGCCATCACCGGCACCACCAGCAGGAACGACCACAGCACCGGGACGTGGGTGACCGCGATGATGCCGATCGCGATGTAGCCCGCGATCACGGCCAGGTCGCCGTGGGCGAGGTTCACCACGTTCATCACGCCGAACATCAGCGACAGGCCGCAGGCGAACAGCGCGTAGAGCCCGCCGGCCAGCACCCCCTGGATGATGGCGTTTACCCAGGCCATTACCCCTCGCTCTCCTCGCCGGACCCGGCATGCACGGCAGTGCCGGCCAGGCCGAAGTAGGCGGCCTCGACCTGCTCAGCGGTGACGGACTGCGGCGTACTCTCCAGGGTGGTCTCACCCTCGAGCAGGCAGTGGATGTGCGATGCCACCCGCAGCGCCTGGGACACGTCCTGCTCCACCAGCAGCACGGTGAGGCCGGTTTCCAGGATCTGCGGCAGCATGGCGTAGATCCGCTGCACGACGACCGGGGCCAGGCCCAGCGACAGCTCGTCCAGCAGCAGTGCCCGGGGGTTGGCGACGAGCGCCCGGCCGATGGCGACCGCCTGCTGCTCGCCGCCCGACAGCTGGGCGGTGCGCTGACCACGGCGGTCGCGCATCCAGCCGAACATCTCGTACACGCGCTCGATGGTCCACGGGCCCGGTCTGGCGTAGGTCGCGCCGACCTGCAGGTTCTCCTGCACGGACAGCGACCCGAACAGCCGCCTGCCCTCCGGCACCAGCGCGATCCCGGCCGTGGCGCGGCGGTCTGGCCGCAGCCCGGTCACGTCGGTGCCGTCCAGCAGTACCGACCCGGACGTCGGGCGATGCAGCCCAGCGATCGTGCGCATCAGTGTCGACTTGCCCGCGCCGTTCGCGCCGATGATCGCGTACACCTCACCGGGGTAGACCCGGAGCGAGATCCCGGCCAGCGCTCGCAGCTGCCCATGGTGCACGACCAGGTCGCGAACCTCCAGGAGCGGCGTCCCGTTCCCTGGCCGCTGACCGTTTCCAGGTCCGCTCATGGTGTCTCTCCCGCCTGGTCCCCGCCGCCGGCGAGCGGGGCCTCCAGGGAGCTTCCGGCCAGCGCGGCCGTGACCTCGGTGCCGAGGAAGACCTCGCGGACCGCGGGCTGCGCCAGCACCGAGGCCGGGTCACCGTCGCCGACGAACGTGCCGCCTGCCAGGCAGATCAGCCGGCTCACCACCGCGGTGAGCGCGCGCACCACATGCTCGATCCAGATGACCGCGACGCCCTCGGCGTTGACCGCGCGGACGATCTCGACGAGCTGGGCGACCTCGGGGTCGGTGAGGCCGCCCGCTACCTCGTCCAGCAGCAGCAAGGTCGGCTGCGTGGCCAGCGCCCGGGCCAGTTCCAGCCGCTTGCGCCCCAGCAGGCCGAGCCGGTCGGCTGGCAGATTCGCGTTCGCTGACATGCCGGCTCGCTCTAGCGCTGCGACGGCTGCCCCGTAGCTGGCCTTCCGCCGTAGCCCGCCGCCCTGCTGAGCGGCGACGAGCAGGTTCTCGAACACGGTCATGTCCCCGAACGGGCGTGGCACCTGATAGGTGCGGCCGATGCCCAGACGGCACCGCCCGGCCGCGTCCAGCCTGGTCACCGGTCGCCCCGCGAACCGGATCTGGCCCGCGTCAGGCGCGAGATCGCCAGAGATCAGGCCGAACAGGCTGGTCTTCCCGGCACCATTAGGCCCCACGATCCCGACCGTCTCCCCGGCACCGACGGCCAGTGACAGTTCCTCGGCGATGACGACCCGGCCGAACCGTTTCGTCACGCCATCAAGCTCAAGCAGCGGGCTGGTCATGTCCGATCTTCCGCTCACTGGCGGGGCACCAGCAAGTGCCCCGCCAGTTCGCTCATGCGGTCTCAGATTGGTCGGGTTACTTGTTGGTCGGCAGCAGGTTGGCTGTGATCTTCGCCTGCGGCACCAGCGTGTTGTCGACGACCTGCATCTCCAGCGGGAACCTGGTTCCCTTCTGCCACTGGACGCCGACCGGCGGGGTGATGGCCACGCCAGGCGCGGGGCCGCCGGAGGCGAAGTTCAGCGGCCCGGCAACGGCCTCTGGCAGGTTCACCTGGTGGATGGCATTGGCGACCTCAGCCTTGTCGTGCGGGTCGCTCACCGAGGACAGTGCCGCGGCGGCAACCTCGAAGAGGCTGTAGTTGCTGATGTTGGAGTTCCACTGGCCGTTGGTGGCCTGCTCGAAGTCATTGGCAAGCTGCTGGCAGGTCTCCCCGGTGAACGAGGACTTCCACGGCAGCGACGGCACCCACCAGGCATCGGTGGCCACGTTCTCGACCAGGCTGCCCATCGCGTAGGCGTCGGGCGGGAACAGCAGCACCTTCGCGACGGTCGCCAGCTTCGGCTTGAAGCCCTGCTGCACCGACTGCTTCCACATGGTGGCGAAGTCGGGCGGCAGCGGCACGTTCGTGAAGAAGTCCGCCTTGGCCGACTTGAACTGGGAGATCATCGACGAGTAGTTGGTGGTCCCGTCCGGGTACGGCGAGGACAGGTCGAACGTGTAGCCGGCCGCCTTGGCGATCGGCGGGAACACCGCGCGGAACGCGTTGCCGTCAGAGTCGTTCGGGAACGCGGCTGCGACGATCTTGTCGGTCTTGAGCTGCGCGTGGATCCGGTCCCACATCGGGATGAACGCCTTGACCAGGTGCTCGGCGCCAAGGAAGTACATCACCGTCCACTTGGGCTTGAGCGTCGGCTTCAGCGGGTTGCCGCCCAGGTTGATGTACCAGGACTCCCACGGGATGTTCGCGCAGATCAGCGGAGTGCCGAGCGACTCGGCCTGGCTGGCGACCGCATTGACCGTCTCCGGCGTGGACGACGCGAGCAGCAGGTCCACGCCGTCGTTCAGGATGGCCTGCTTGGCCAGGTCCCCCGCCCGGGTCGGGCTGGACTGGGTGTCGTAGGACTTGATCGTGACCGGGTAGGTCTTGCCGCCAGCCTTGATCCCCTTCTTGTAGGGGGTCGTCTGCGCGATCTTGGACAGCACCCAGTTGTCCGGCGCGCCGAAACCGGCCAGCGGGCCGGTCTGCGGGTGAATCCAGCCAATCGTGATGCCCTTGGTGTTCCCCGATCCACCCGAGCCCTTGAGGCCGGAGCTGCACGCTGCCAGCAGTCCGCCGGCGCTGACGGCAAGGCTGCCCGCGCCAACACCCTTCAGCAGGGAACGCCGCGAGATCGAGTGATCCAGCGCCATCCCCAGGTCCGCTTCCTGACGGTCCATTCGGTCTCCTCCGAAGGTCAGCGCCCGCGGGTCGCCAGCGAACTGAAGGTTGCGGCCTAATCGCCGGTGATGGCCAGACGCTTCAGGACAGGTACTCGCAGGATGTTCGCTTGGCGTACGACTATACGCAATGTAGAACTTAATCAGCGTTCTAGGTCAGTGTCAACGTCCATCGCGTATCGGTGTGATCACCGAGAACACCTGACGTAACAGGCCGTATCTACCGGAATGTCGCAGGCCACGCCGCATGGCGGAGGCGACGAGCTGAGGGGACCAGGCCGGGGAGGCAGACGGCACCGTCGCGTGGCGGCCTGCCCGGCCTGGGCCGTAGCCCTGCGGCGTCGGGCTAGGCGGGGCGGCCCAGTGACTTGAGGTCGGCCTCGATCTGGCGGGCGGTCTCCAGCATGAACGGCAGCAGTTCGGCGCGCATGGCGTCCGGGCTCAGCCGGCGTGCGTGCGCGGACACGTTGAGTGCGGCGGTCACCGCTCCGCTGGCTCCGCGGATCGGCACGGCGATCGCCCGCAGGCCCTCCTCAAGCTCCTGGTCCACGATCGCGTAGCCCTGCCTGGCGACATCACGCAGAACCTGGCGGATCTGCTCGGGGTCGGTGACCGTCTGCGCGGTGAACGGCTCGAAGGTCGCCTCGGCGAGGTACTGGTCAAGCTCGGCCGGGCTCATCGCGGCGAGCAGTACCCGGCCCATCGACGTTGCGAAAGCGGGAAACCTGGTACCGACCGAGATCGCGACCGTCATGATCCGCTTGGTCGGCACCCTGGCCACGTAGACGATCTGATGGCCGTCGAGCACGGAGATCGACGACGACTCGTGCAGCTTGGCGGACAGGTCCTCCAGATGGGGCAAGGCCACCTCGGGCAGCGCCAGCCCGGAGAGGTACGCGTAGCCGAGCTCGAGTACCCGCGGGCGCAGCGAGAACTCCCGGCCGTCGCTGCGCACGTAGCCCAGCTTGACCAGGGTCAGCAGGAAGCGGCGCGCGGCTGCCCTGGTCAGCCCCGTCGCCCGGGCGACCTCGCTCAGGCTCAGCCGCTCCCGGTCGGGGCCGAACGCCCTGATCACGGCCAGCCCGCGATCAAGGGACTGGACGAAGTCGCTGTCCCTGGGTGGCGGGCCGGCGGCGGCTGGCTCCGCGCCGTGCCCTGCGTCTGACTCGCGGGCGGCCAGCTCGTTGCTCGCCGGATCCTGAGCGAGCAGCTGATCGGCCAGATCGGTCGTGGCGGGGTCGGCCTGGCCACCGCCCCCAGCCGGCTCAGATGCGTTCGCTGTGCGCCCGGAAGTTCTCATCTCTACTGCATCCTAGCGGTCCGGGCTGAAATCTCAGCTAGCCCGGCCGCTGCGAGGCAGCGCGAAGATGATCAGCCAGGACGGTGGTCACTTCGCCGGGTGCACCGACGTTCGCAAGATGAGCGGCGCCCCGGATTACCCGCAGGCGTGCGCCAGGGATGGCAGCCGCGATCGCCGCGCCGTGTGCGGGCGGGGTCGCCGGATCCTGGTCACCGGCGATCACCAGGGTCGGCGCTGTGATCGCTCCGAGCTGGCCGCGCAGGTCCATTCCGGCGATGGCCGCGCAGCAGCCCGCGTAGCCCTCGACGTCCGTACGCTCGAGCTCGGCCGCGAACGACGCGACAAGCTCGGGCTCGTGCCAGGTAAACCCCTGGGTGAACCACCGCCCGATCGACGGCGCGCTGATCGACGCCATCCCGGCGGCGCGGACCTGAGCGGCGCGCTCCAGCCAGCCGGACGCCGGGGGCAGGTACGCCGAGGTGCAGACCAGCCCGAGCGCCGTGATCCGTCGCGGTGCGCTGGCCGCGAGCCACATCCCGATCATGCCGCCGAGTGAGATCCCGCAGTAGGCGGCCGCCTCCACTGCGTACCTGTCGAGCAGGGCGAGCACGCCCGCGCCGAGAGCACCGATCGTGTAAGGCCCCGGCGCGGCCGCCGATCCGCCATGCCCTGGCAGTTCGTAGCGGAGCAGCCGGTACGTCCTGGCGAACACCGGAACCTGCCGGTCCCACACGCTCCCCGACGTACCGAGCGAGTTGCCGAGCACGAGCACCGGGGCATCCGGCGGTCCGTCCAGCGACGACTGAAACGGGAGCGGTTCAGACATCGAAGAAGACGGTCTCGTCTTCGCCGCGCAGCCTGATGTCGAACCGGAAATTGCCAGGTCCGCCGTCCGGGCTGGCCGACGCGATGAGGGTGGCGCGCCGCTGCGGGTCGACGATGCTGGCCAGCACCGGGTCGGCGTCGTTCGCCTGCGCCTCGTCCGGGAAGTAGATCCTGGTCACCACCCGATCGAGCAGGCCGCGGGCGAAGACCGAGACGTCGATGTGCGGAGCCTCCACTGCCCCGTCAGGGCACGGCAGCGGGCCGGGCCGGAGCGTCACGATGCGGTACCGGCCCTCCGCGTCGGTCGGGCACCTGCCGAACCCGCGGAACCCGTCTGCCCGCGCCGGGACGGCACCGCGCGGGTCGTCCGGATGAGCGAACCCGGAGTCCGGGTCCGCCTGCCAGGTCTCCACCAGGGCGTCCGGCACCAGATGGCCGGCCACGTCGAGGATCTGGCCGGTGATCGTGATCGCGCCCGGTGTCCCCTCGGGCACGACGAAGGACCCGTCCGGCCAGGGCAGCCCGATCGCGAGGTACGGCCCGACGGTCTGCGACGGGGTGAGGCCGAGGCTCATCGGCTGTCCTCCTGTGTCTCGAAGACGCTCGCCTCGCGCCCGCGCAGGACGATGTCCCACTCGAAGGCGAGCGCCCACTCCGGCACGGTCTGATCGATGTCGAAACGCGAGATCATCCGCTGGCGGGCCTTGTCGTCGGGCACCGAGTTGAAGATCGGGTCGTAGGGAAACAGCGGATCGCCGGGGAAGTACATCTGGGTGATCAGCCGCTGGGTGAACGCGCGTCCGAACAGCGAGAAGTGGACATGAGCCGGCCGCCAGGCGTTGTGGTGGTTCCGCCACGGGTAGGGCCCCGGCTTGATCGTGACGAAGCGATACCGGCCGAGCGAGTCCGTCATGCACCGGCCAGCCCCGTCGAAGTTGGGGTCGAGCGGCGCCGGGTGGTCATCGACCTGATGGCGGTACCGGCCGGCCGCGTTCGCCTGCCAGATCTCGATCAGCGTGTCGGGTACCGGCCTGCCGTCGGAGTCCAGGACGCGGCCGTGCACGATGATCCGCTCGCCGAGCGGCTCGTCGGTGTGCCGGGTGGTCAGGTCGCTGTCGGCGGCGGTTACCCGCTCCGAGCCGAGCAGCGGCCCAGTCACCTCGGTCAGCAGGTGCGGCAGCGGCACCAGCGGCTGGCCTGGCGCGCGCTGCTCCGACGACCGGTAGGCGGGCGAGTACAGCGGCGGGTGAACGCCGGTCGGCCGCTCGTAGCGCGGCAGGATCAGTGCGCCGGCAGCGGCGTCGGTGCCCGCGGGTCCGCGCGGATCGATGCTCATAGGGCGGCTCCTTCGGCGGCGGGTGCGGCGGGCGGCGAGGCGGGCGCGGACGCCCTGCTGGCTGGCATGGTAGCCAGCAGGACGCGGAGCGTGGCGAGCTCCTCCGGTGTCGGCGCCGGGATCTCCGTCAGGACCGCGGACACCTGCAGGTCCCAGCCGGTTCTCTGCTTTACTTCGGCAACGGAGACTCCGGGGTAGATCCCGGTCAGCACGAGCTCGCAGGTCTGCGGGTCGGGCTGCAGGACGCCGAGGTCGGTGATCACCCGGCGGGGTCCGGCGCCGACCAGGCCGAGCCGGTCTCGCGTTCCAGGGCCGTCTCCGAATCCGACCGAGGTGACGAAGTCGACGCGCTCGACGAACGTGCGGTGCGACTGGCGGATCACCACGATGACGTCCCGGCAGGCCGCCGCGATCTCGGGCGCCCCGCCGGCACCGGGCAGCCTGACCCGGGGGTCGGCGTAGTCGGATCCGATCACGGTGGTGTTGATGTTGCCGAACCTGTCCAGCTGAGCGGCGCCGAGGAAGCCGACGTCGATCCGGCCCGGCTGCAGCCAGTAGTTGAAGATCTCCGGAACGCTGACGACCGAGTCAGCGGTCTGCGCCAGGACCCCGTCGCCGATCGACAGCGGCAGCGCTCCCGGCTTGGCGCCGATCGTGCCGGACTCGTAGATCAGGACCAGATTCGGTGCGTGCGTCGCGCGCGCCAGGTTGGCAGCCTCGCTGGGCAGGCCGATCCCGACGAAGCAGGTCATCCCGTCCCTGAGCGCATGCGCGGCGGTGACGGTCATGATCTCGTCAGCCGTGTAGCTCACTTGGCCCCTCCGGCGCCGTGGACGTGGTCGTCCAGCCAGGCTTCGAACGTCACCCGGTCCCTGCTGATCGCGTCCCACGCGACGTAGAAGTCATTGTCCCTGGCTGAGTAGTCCAGCGCATAGGACGGATGCGCCCCGCCCGGTACGGCGGCCACGTAACTGACCGTCCATGCGGGCAGGACGACGGCTCCGGCGCGCGGTTCGAGTACGTCGACGATCTCCTCGACCGTGACGACCGCGCGCCTGGCGGCGAGCACCGCCTCCTTCTGCACGCCGGTGATCCCCCAGAACTGGACGTTGCCCTGCCGGTCGGCTCGCTGCGCGTGGATCACGGTGACGTCGGGCCGCAGCGCCGAGACGGCGGTCAGCGTCTCGCCGGTGAACGGGCAGGTGATCTCGGCGACACCGGTCGTCTGGGCGGACAGGCTGGTGCCCCGGTATCCGCGCAGGATCGCGAACGGCAGGCCGGAGGCGCCGGCGACATACCTGTTCGCCATGCCGGCGTGGCTGTGTTCCTCGATCTCCAGCGGCACCGGCCAGGAGCGCTCGACCGCATCCCTGAACCTGTGCAGCGACCCCACGCCGGGGTTGCCCGCCCAGGAGAAGATCAGCTTGCGCGCGCAGCCCGCCCCGATCATCTGGTCGTAGATGATGTCCGGTGTCATCCGCACCAGCGTCAGGTCGCGTCGCCGCTGCCTGATCACCTCATGCCCTGCCGCGTGCGGTATCAGGTGCGTGAACCCCTCCATCGCAAGGGTGTCGCCGTCCCGAACCGCTGCGGCGATCGCATCGGCCAGAGACATGATCTCCGCCACCCCGCACCAGCCTCCTTGCCACCTCAACCAAACCATAGCGATAGGTCGCTAAGTGAACAACTGTGCGGACTACGAAACATTCCCTATCACGTCGGACGCGACAGCGAAGGCCCGGTTGGCGGCGGGCACGCCGGCATAGATGGCTACCTGGAGCAGAACTTCCTGGATCTGGCCGGGAGTCAGGCCGTTTCGCAGCGCTGCCCGGACGTGCATCGCCAGTTCCTCGTCCTGGCGCAGGACGGCGAGTGCGGTCAGCGTGATCATGCTGCGCTCGGCGCGGGACAGGCCGGGGCGGGACCAGATCTCACCCCAGGCGTAGCGGGTGATGAGGTCCTGGAAAGGCTCTGTGAAGCTGGTGGTGTTCGCTATGGCGCGGTCTACGTGGTCGTCGCCGAGTACTTCTCGTCGTACGCGCATGCCGGATTCATGGCGCTCGTGGTCAGTGGTCATGGCGGAAGCGTATGGGGGCGGATCGGGCGGCATGCCCTCTGGTGCCGGCTGGCTTCGCAACGCCTGGCACCAGGAGCATGCCGTCCGCTCCTGACTCGATCAGCCGGCGGACTGCTCGAACGTCTCGTGGGCGGATAGGGCGCGGTCGATGAACTGCGACGTGGCGCCTAGGTAATGCTCGGGGCGCAAAGCGGACTCTAGTTGGGGGCGGCTGATGTTGTGGGTGGCCAGTGTGGCTGCGGAGGGGGGGTCGGACAGGAGGGCGTCTGGCAGGGTTGTGGCTTCGGTGAGTGCTCTTTTGCTTGCCTCGGTTACTAGGTCGTGGGCAGGTAGGCGGCCTAGGGCGGGGGTCAGTAGGGCGGTGAGGTTCTCGGTCATGGGGAGGCCGTTGGAGGCGTCTAGGTTGGCGCGCATGCGGGCTGGGTCTGGTTGCAGGCCGGCTAGGAGGTCGGCGGACCAGGAGGTGGCGGAGGCTGTCAGGGCTAGGAGGTGGGTGAGGGGCTGCCATTCGGTGTGCCAGGGGCCGGCGGCGCGCTGGTGTGCTTGCTCGGCGGAGGCTGTCAGGGTGGCCAGGAGGGCGGGGGCCTGGCGGGTGCAGCCTAGGGTGGCGATGGCGGCGACCGGGTTCTGCTTGTGCGGCATGGCGGACGAGCCGCCGCGGGCGGCGGCCGGGTTCTCGTGCACCTCGGCGACCTCGGTCTGGGCGAGCAGGGTAACGTCCCTGGCGATCTTGCCGAGGACGGCGCAGGTGCCGGCCAGGACGGCGGCCAGGTCGATGATCCGCAGGCGGCTTGTGTGCCAGGGCAGGACCGGGTCGGCCAGGCCAAGCTCCTGCGCGAGCAGGGCCGCGACCGCCGGGCCCGAGTCGCCGAGGGCGGCCAGGGTCCCGGCAGCGCCGCCGAACTGCACGGCGAGCCGCTCGGTCCTGACCCGCCGCAGCCCGGCCCGGGACTCGTCGAGCGCGGTGAGCCAGCCAGCGGCGACCAGCCCGAAGGTGACAGGGACGGCCTGCTGGAGCAGCGTGCGCCCGGCCATGACCGTCCCGGCGTGTGCCCTGGCGAGTGCGGCGCAGCTGCCGGCCGCGGCGGACAGGTCGGCGAGCGTGGCGTCGATCACTGCCCCGGCGAGCAGCATGGCGGCCGTGTCGATGATGTCCTGGCTGGTCGCGCCGCGGTGCACGGCTTCGGCGGCTCCGGCCGCCGTCGGCGGGAGCAGCAGGGTCAGCTCCCTGACCAGCGCCGGTACGGGATTGCCCGTCGCGGCGGCATGCCGGCCGAGGGCCTCGTTATCGAAAAGCTCGGCACGGGCCACGGCGGTGACCGCCGCTCCGGATCCGGCTGGCGCCAGCCCGGCGCGCTCGACCGCGCGGGCGAGCGCGGCCTCGGTGTCGAGCATCGCCTGCAGCCACGCGCGGTCGTCGGTGCTGACCTCGCCGCGGTCGAACAGCGCGCCGAACAAGCCTCTGGCACGGGAATCGGTCACGCTCCCATGATCGCGCCGCCGGGCCGGTTCCTCGTCCCCGGCCCGGCGGCTGGACTGGCTAGCCGAAGTGCCGGGCTAGCAGAGGGAGGCGAACTCGATGTGACCAGGGGCCGACGCACCGCCGACCCAGTTGTGGCCCTCGCCCCAGGTCATCGCTGGAGCAGGAACCGCGCAGGTGGTGTTCATGATCAGGCCGGTGTAGTCGCCGTAGGGGAACAGGAAGCCGTTCGGCGTCTCCTGCGACTGTGCCGCGTCGTACCCGGAGATCTTCTGCCCGGCGGTCGTCCAGGAGGTCCCGCCGCTGGTCGAGGCTCGGTACCACAGGTTGTAGCCGTCGACGTGGTCGACCGTGCCGTCCAGCGAGTCGTTCCTGTCGTCGATCCAGGTCGCGTAGAGCTGGCCGGGTCCGGCCGCGACGAGGTTCGGGAACAGGGCGTAGCAGGCCGAGTTCGGGCAGTTGGACGCGGTCTTGTCGTCCACCCGGCCGACTTGGGTCCAGCCACCCGCGGTCAGGCAGTTGGACGAGCAGCGGGACAGGTTGATGATGGTCGGGCTCTTGCGCTGACTTTGCACCTGCCCGGTCTCCCAGGCGAGGTAGATCGTGCCGGCTGAGTCCATCGCTATCGCGTCCTGACCGCCGAAGTACGCGAACCCGCAGCTGCTGTACGGGCAGTCGGGTCCCTCCGGCGACTGTGCGATGGCGGGGCTGAAGGTGGTGGTACCGGTGCCGGCCAGTGTCTCCGATACCCGGTAATCCACGGCGGGAGCCCCGGTGCAGTTGCTCGTCTGGCAGTCGCCCCAGGCGAACCAGGCGTTGCCGTGCGCGTCGATGACGCCGCCCTCGGCGAAGCCGACTACGTCGGTGCTGTCGACGAGATTCTGAGTGAAGGTCGCCCCGCCGTCGGTGGAGACCGAAACGAAGTGGCTCGATGCCTGGGTGTAGGCGTCGTAGACCACGTTGTTGCTGGCCAGGATCTTCTCGTGGTCACAGTTCTTGCAGCCCTTCGCGTTGGCCTGGACGGCCTGACCGAAGGTCTGGCCGAAGTCGGTCGACTTGGCGACGTAGATATCGGTGTGACCACCGGACTGGCCGTAGGCGAGGAAGGACACGTAAACGGCACCGGTGGCCTTGTCGACGGCGATAGCGGGATCAGCCTGATCGGGGTAGGTCTGGCCGCCCGGAGTGCTCGACACCACGGCCGGGGCGCTAAAGGTCTTGCCGCCGTCGCTGGACACCTGGATCATGATCCGCGAATTGTTGAGCCCTGATGCCGGATCGCAGGTTGTGCTCCCGGCGAAATGCGTGATGAGCACGTAGACGTGCGTGCTGTCCGACGCCATGGCCGGCTCCCAGTCGTCTCCGCCGCAGTATCCGAGCCGCTGCACGGCAACGGCCGCACTGCCAATCGCCGGAGCGGCGAGGCCGCTCGCCGCAATGACTGCC
>DASWAA010000279.1:0-5130 GCA_036391385.1 Streptosporangiaceae bacterium | reverse complement strand
GTGCCCGTGATCACCGGCCACTCGCTCGCGCTGCACGCCGTGTTCGACGCCGAGGTGGACGCCGACGAGGCGCGCAAGCTGCTGAGCGAGGCGCCGGGCGTGGTCGTCGTCGACCGGCCCGAGGCCGCTGAGTACCCGATGCCGGTCGACGTGACTGGCACTGATCCGACCCTGGTCGGCCGGATCAGGCGGAGCGCGGACGACCCGCATGCGCTTGACCTGTTCGTCTGCGGCGACAACCTGCGCAAGGGCGCGGCGCTCAACGCCGCCCAGATCGCCGAGCTTCTCGTCGCCGCTCGCTGACGCCGAGCCTGCCCATTTCAGCACCGCATCGGGGGCACCTCGCCGCAGCTGCGCGGCTAGGTGCCCCCGATGCGCGGCAGAACCCGGTCGCGCGAAGCCGGCCGGGCCCGGCCGCGGTGCTCGTTACTTCGTGCAGTAGGCGTTGGCCGGCACGCCGGCGCACGGGCTGGGCATCGTGGTCAGCCTGGGCCGCGGCAGGATCGTGAGCCTGGTCTGCTGCGGGTAGCTGACTCCGGACCCGCACAGGCCGATGCTCGCGCAGACAAGCTGGGTGAAGAGCGCGTTGTTCTGCCACGTTCCCGGCCGGCCGCAGGGCGGCCCGTCGACCGAGGGCCGCTCGATGTGCGCGGGGCTCGACGTTACGGCGACCGGCTTGCCGTTCCTGAGCGCGCGGTTCATGAAGAAGCAGTTCCGCGGGTTCGGCGACTTGGCTAGCAGGCCGATCGTCGCCAGGTCGCTGTTCGTGGGCTTGCCGTAGAAGCCGACGTGGACGAACGTGTTGCCGTAGACCTTGTTGCCACGGGACGGGAAGTCACAGGCTTTGCCCCCGAGGAACGTGGTCATTATCCCGCCCTGGCAGTGCGAGACCGACGGCGGCTTCTCGGTGTCCGGGTAGTCGTGCAGGAGCACGCCCCAGGACCCCTGGTCCTTGATCAGGTTGCCGCGGACGGTGTCGTACTTTCCGCCGGAGATCTCGATCCCGGTACCGATGGCCGCCGAGTAGCCGGACAGCGGCACGTTCGGGTTGTTGTTGGCGATGACCAGGTTGTGCTGGATGAACGTGCACGACCTGGTGCTGCTGTTCGGGCAGCGGCCGTCCTGAGGCGGCGGCGCGTCGCTGTTGTTGAGCGAGTTCGGGACGATGCCCGCGCGGTTGCCGGTGAACAGCGAGTTCTCGATGATCAGCCTGCCGCCCGCGTTGGTGCCCGAGTAGCCAAGAGCCGAGTTGGCGGCCACGTCGTGGGAGAGAACGGTGTTGCACACCCGCTGGCACGCACCCACGTAATACGCGGAGTCGGCCATGTTCGCCGCGTAGGAGCGGGTGATCACGCCGGGTCCGCGGGAGTTGCTGACGAAGATCCCGTACTGGGCGAAGTTCGGGCTGGGCGCGCCCTTGACGAACGCGGGGTGGAACGTAGCCGTGGCCGTCAGGTACGCGCCGCGGAAGCTGCCCATTCCGATCTTGCCGGTGCCGTCACCGCCGTTCCACCAGATCTCGTTGCCGCCGTGGCCGCCGGCGGCCAGGTAGTTGCAGACCGTCAGGTTCTCAACCGACACGCCGCTCGCCTGGATGAGGATGCCGTCCCTGCCGGTCGCCGTGTTCTGCAGCGCGGGGCTTGCCGGGCAGGGATGCGCGGGCACGCTGTTGCTGCCGTCGATGATGACGCCGTTCCGGTTCATTCCGCGAATGTGCAGGTTAGGGGTTCCAACCCAGACTCCGGCGTGCCACGCGGGATTGTTCTCGTGGTAGACACCCGGCCAGATCAGGATCCAGTCACCAGGCTTGGCGGCGTCCACCGCTGCCTGGACCGTCGTGTACTGCGTGGCGGTAGTGGCGGGGCATGGCGTGGTGCTGCCGTTACAGACGAGCAGCGCCGAGGGCAGAACGCGGGCAGCGGCCGGGCTGGCCAGTGCCTGGCCGCCAGCGAGCGCGGTCGCGCCAGCTACCACCAGGGCCAGGGCCGTCGGAATACGCAGGGAACGCATAAGGCAGGTCTCCCCTACAACACGGCAGATCGGGTGACATTACTGCGCGAGCGTAACCCGTCCTGCGTAACCGTGAGAAGACCCGGCGCCACCGCCGTAGCAGCGTGCTGGGTGACGCGTCACAGGTGCGCGCCGAGGAAGGCCAGGGACGGCGGTTCCTGCGACTGGAAGAACGGGTTGGTATGACAGCCGGGCCCGAAGAACGCGACCGCCCCGGACGGCAGTGCCCTGGCCAGCGCCCTGACCCCGGGATAGAACGGGTCGTCATAGCCGGACGCCACCCGCACCGCGACGTCCCGCAGCGTCCCGGCGTGCGTCACCGCGTCCGCCGCCCGGAAGGCGGCCGCCGAGGCATAGGCACCGGGATTGACGTTCCTGGCCTGCTCGTAGCTGGTCCAGATCGCCGGGCCTATCGCGGCCGCCGCGCCGATCAGGTGCGGGTACTTCTCGGCCAGCAGGATCGCGCCGTATCCGCCCATCGAGATCCCGTACGTGCCGATCCGCCGTGACCCGAGCCCGAGTCCCATCCGCTGGCACATCGGGATCAGCTCGCCGACGACCATTCCCATCGGGTCGTCGTGCGGGTGCGGGTTCCAGTAGCCGCCTCCGCCGTCGGCGGCCGCGACCGCCATCGGCGGGAGGGGCCTGCCGTCGACGTGCAGGGCGAGAGCGTTCGCCAGTCCTAGCCGGCCCAGTGCCCCGCCGTGCTGACCGCCATACGCGTGCAGGCCGATGATGAGCGGGAGCCGGCTGCCCGGCCGGTGACCGGGCGGATACGCGACCGTGTACCCGACCCGGCGCCGCCTGGCGCGGGAGTAAAACGTGCCGGAGAACGACGGACCCGGCGGGGAGTACACAAACGGCGGGCCAGGGACCGAGCACACGCCGTCGATCTGGTCCAGGTAGGTGCGGCCCGGCAGTACCCCGCGGGCGACCAGTTCGACGCCGCCGGCCCCGGCCGCCAGGACGCCGGCCAGCAAGCCGAGGCCGGCGCCGAGCAGCCTGCGGCGGCTCGGCCCGTTCCGCTCGCCGGACCTCACCGGCCGGGAGCCCGGGTGGCGCCGGCGACCATGGTGCGGCGTGCGGCAGCGGTGCCTGCGACGACGGATGCCGCGAGCACGGCCAGGTCGGCCTGATCGATGGCGCCGGCGTGGAACAGCGAGCCGGTCCCGCCGCCCGCCGACAGCAGCCAGCACAGCGAGCCGCTCAGGAAGACAGTCATGCCGGCCCAGGCCAGGCATGTCATCTTGGTCTGGTAACGGAGCGCACGGGGTGACAGGTCGACCCGGCGCAGCAGCAGCACGGCGCCGGTGAGCAAGCTCCCCGCGGCGGCCGGGCTGAGCACCATCCAGGTCAGCTGCCCGGCGCTGAACGCCGCCAGGGCCGCCGGATGCACCCAGTAGGTCGTGATCCACATCGTGGTGGCCCAGGCGAACGCGGCCACGCCGGCCGGCACCAGGCCCTGGTGGGTCAGCAGATGCCCGCCGGTGCCTGGCCAGCCATTCTGGAAATGCCTGCCGCCGACGACCAGGATTGCCGCGCCCGACGCGATCAGCACGGCAGGCAGCAGCAGCGGGCGGCCCTGCCCGCGGACGGCAGCCCTGATGGCAGCCCGGGCCAGCGGGACGGCGGTCAGGACAGCCAGCACGACGAGGAGCAGCAGGGCGCCCGACATCAGGTCAGCGGCCTGCGTTATGCCATGGATGGCGGGGACCGACCACTGCAGGCCGATCGTCAGCTGCGACCACATCGCCGCCCCGGTGACGCCGCACGCCGCGACCGAGCAGGCGAGCGTGGCCAGGCTCGCCCGGGACGCTGCCGCCGGGTCGAGCGGGTGGCTGGCCAGGCCGGCCCCGGCCAGCCTGGCGCGCAGCCCGGTCGCCGCGACGTTGGCGGCGCGCCGGAAGGAGCGCGGCCGCTCTGCCAGGTCCGCGGCCAGCAGTTCGGCGAACTCGTCTGCGTAGCGGTCCCGCCACTGCCTCGGATACCAGAGCAGCAGCAGCCGCACGCGTCGGCTGGCGGGAGGAACGGCGCTCCGCCTCATGCCGGCGTCCGGTGTCCGGCCAGGCGGCTGAGCCCGACGTCGGCCACCTTGCGCTGCGCCTGCAGGTAGGTGCTCAGCGCGGCCGCGCCGGTCGCGGTCAGCCGGTACGGCCGGCGTCGGTCGCTGCTCTCCAGCGCCTCGATCATGCCGTGCGCCTCGAGCCGGCTGAGCGCCTCGTACAGGGTGCCAGGGGCGAGCCGGACGTCGGCGAAGGACTCGATGTCCTTGGTGAGCGCGTACCCGTGCTTCGCGCCGCTGGCCAGGCTGGACAGGATCAGGCTGGCCGGGCCGGAGGACCTGCCGAGGGTCTCCAGAGCCGCGGCGTCGTCGACGTCCGGCTCGGACGAGCCGCGTGCGCGGCCCGCGCTGCCGCGATCCGGGCTGGAGGAGTTCATGGCGGGTAGCTTATATCGGCTAACGATGGATCGGAAGGCGTTCTTATCTGAGCCGGCACACTCCTGCGCCGTCAGGGTGCCTTCGGCGGACCTTTCAGGCGCGCTAGTGGTCTGGGCCGGCGGCCCAGTCTGCCGAAGGCCGGTGCCCGGGCGACCAGTACGACGCCAGCGACCACGGCGGCCAGGCCAGCAACCTGCAGTGCGAGCAGCCACGGCGAGACGTGGATGACGTCTCCGAAGACCACCACACCCAGGACTATCCCGGCGAGCGGCTCGCCTGCGGTGATCGCCGGGAGCGAGGCATGCAGCGGTCCTGCCGTGAAGGCGCTCTCCATGAGCCACAGCCCGACGACGGTGGCGACTGCGACCCCGTAGGCAGGCCAGCTGCCGAGCAGCGCAGCCGGCCCCCGGGCATCCATGATCATGAAGCTGCGGCGGGTCATGGCGTCGGCGATGCCGAAGATCAGCCCGCTGGCGGCACCGGTCAGCGTGGCGCGCCAGATGGCCGGGCCGCGTCGCCCGAAGGCGACCAGCCCGGCGGCGACCGCCGCGATGATCGCGGCCACGGGCCAGTGACCGTAAGAGCCGAACGACTCCGCCGTGCCGCGGACCGATCTGCTGACCGACAGTGCCGCAAGGCCGGCGCTCAGCAGCACGGCGCCCGCCAGTTCGGTCTTGTTC
>DASWAA010000278.1:0-22918 GCA_036391385.1 Streptosporangiaceae bacterium | reverse complement strand
CAGCTTCCTGATCCGCACCTGAGCTGGCTGGCTCGCCGTGCCGGCGAGCTTGCGCTGCACGAGCGCCCTGGCCGTGGCCAGCTCGGTGTCCGGGCTGAGCTGGGCCACGGCAGCCTGGATGTCCTCGCGATCGACGCCACGCCTGCCGAGCTCAGCCGCGAGCGCCCGCCGGCCAAGGCCCTTGCCGTGATGCCGGGTCTCGACCCACGCGTTAGCGAACGTCGCGTCGTCGATCAGTCCTACCTCGGTAAACCTGGTGAGCACCGCGGCGGCAGCCTCATCGGGGACGCCACGGCGACGAAGTGCGTCGGCGAGCTGTGCCCGGGTTCGCGGTGCTGCCGTCAGCAGCCGGAGGCAGATCAGCCGTGCGACCGACTCAGGATCGGGCTCGGGCTCTCTGGCGGCAGGATCGCCCGGCCAGCCATCTCCGTCACCGCCTTGCCGACGGCGCGAGCGGCCACTGCCGCGGGCGCCGCCGGCTCGCGTGCCGCCGGGGTCAGACCCGCCTGGCATCGCTTCGTCGGGCACCGCTATCAGACTCGGACCCCTGGCACGACCTCAAGCGCCGGCCGGGCCGCTCCGCTCGGACCGGTGATGTCGGCGTCCAGCTTCGGCCCGATACCGAGCTTCTCCTTGATCTTCTTCTCGATCTCGTTCGCCACGTCCGGGTTCTCACGCAGGTAGTTCCTGGCGTTCTCCTTGCCCTGACCGAGCTGGTCGCCCTCATAGGTGTACCAGGCGCCGGATTTACGGACGATCGACTGCTCGACGCCCAGGTCGATCAGGCTGCCCTCGCGGCTGATCCCGATCCCGTAGAGGATGTCGAACTCGGCGACCTTGAACGGCGAGGCCATCTTGTTCTTCACGACCTTGGCCTTGGTCCGGTTGCCGACCGCCTCGGTGCCGTCCTTGAGCGTCTCGATCCGCCGCACATCCAGCCGCACCGACGCGTAGAACTTCAGCGCCTTGCCGCCGGTTGTTGTTTCGGGCGAATTGTGCACCATGACGCCATCGACGAAATAGTTGTGACCGCCTTCGACCTCGATGTCGAACCTGTTCATCGACCGTGTCCGAGGCTTGACGTGAATATCCAGGATGCGCGCCGGCTGCGGGCGCATCTCAGCGGGCGCGAACTTGGGCTCCACAGAGAACTGGCTGCGGAATCCCGGCAGGAGCTTGTACTCCATGGACGGGTGAACATACGGGGCGACCAGCTTCTGGAACTTCGCCGACGCAGCGGTGGTGAACTGCAGCACCGCGATGCCGCGCGCCCCACTCTCAAGAAGCCTGACGTCCAGCCCGTAGGTGTCTCTTAGGTATTGCGTGAGCCGATCACGCGTTCCCGGGCTCATCGCCTCGACGCAGATCTCGATCTGCCCCGACCCGCCCTGAGTCCGCATCTGAACCCCCTTCGACTGAACCCCCTTCGACCGGATCGTGAATCCGCCGTCGTCCATGTACCAGACGGCCAATGCCAGCGGCGTGAGCGCCTTCAGGTAATCCCAGCTCAGGTGCTTCTTGCCGTCGCCGAAGTAGACAGCGTCGTGCAGTTCCGCCAGTTCGGGCAGTGGGGTGAAGTCAGCGAACACCGCACCCTTGGAGTTCGTCGTCTGAGTACAGGTGATGTTCCCCAGCAGAGAGACCTTCCAGTCCAGATAGGCCGCCTGCTTCGCGCCATGGCCCATCCGGAAGCGAGTTCCCGTCCGGCCGCGCCTGTTCGGCGAGAGGTTCCCGTCCCCCATCAGGGAGCCCAGGATCACCTGGATCTGCTGATCGCTCAGCAGCTTCGGCTCGGCGACGATGACCCGGTCACCGGCGATCAGTTCGCCGGCCGGCCGGTAGCCACCGGGCGTCTGGATCATGTGGTTCTCGGTCGCGGCGAACTGCGCCCGGCCGTTCCCGCCTGACTTCGCGACGGTGAACTGCAGGAAGCGCTCCGCGCGGCCGTTGTTGAACCAGTTCACGATCCGACGGGGGACGATCTCCCCGGAGTCCGGGTCATACGACAGCACCTCGACGTCCAGTCGCTGATTGACGATCTTTCCGATCTTCTCCTGCGTACCATCGGCGAGCGTGATTCTTGTCCCATATGTCATGCATCCGAACATGACGCCTATTTTTTCCCTTAGCTGGTTAATAAAGACTGCTGTCGTTTTTGTCTGGCTTAGAGCACCGGCGATCTTGCGGAGGGCCTGGGACATCAGGCGGGCCTGGAGGCCGACGTGGCTGTCCCCCATCTCGCCTTCGATCTCGGCCTTCGGCACCAGCGCAGCGACCGAGTCGATCACGACGATGTCGATCGCGCCGGAGCGGATCAGCATGTCCGCGATCTCCAGCGCCTGCTCGCCAGTGTCCGGCTGGGAGACGAGCAGCGCGTCGGTATCCACGCCCAGTTTCTTGGCGTACTCGGCGTCTAGTGCGTGCTCGGCGTCGATAAACGCCGCGATCCCGCCGCCCTTCTGCGCGTTCGCCACCGCATGCAGTGCAAGCGTGGTGTTGTGCGAGAGCACGCCGTTGGCCACGAAACTGTGCGTGTTGGGCAAGACGACATCGAACGTCGGCTGAAGACCACCGTCTTCGATCAAGTCGACGCTCTCGTACGTATAGTGCGCTTCCGCGAGCGCTCGGAAGTGCTTGACTATAACCTGCGCGCCGGGCGACAGGTCTCCTCTGCGGCGGTCACACCACTCGATTACTGCCGCCAAGCGTGACAGCGAGCAGGCAAGCTTCATATCCTGGCGGAGCAGATCCCCAGCAATGCGATCGAACTCCCTATCTCCGCCACAGCTGTCACGCAGATCACGGAGCAGCCCAGTCAGGTTCGGAACGTTCTCGAATTGCGGATCTCGGGGTGACGGACGGAAATTCTTCTCCACCTGAGCCCTACGACGGGATGAACGGAATCCGATTTCCTCTAGGAATCGATGGGAAACAGCGGGATTGATGGTGACGACCCAGTAGTCACGCTCGTAGACAGGATTACGTGACGATGAGACAGTAGCCGGGATCCCAAGCCCATAGAGCAGAAGCTGCACCTGCCGTGCGAGATCTTCCGACGCCGTTCCCAGACCGACGGTGGAAGTAGGATCAATCCACCCGTCGCCTTCGAATAGGGCCGACAAGAAGGCTCGCTGCGCCTTATGCCCCGCAGTCCTGATGCACGCAGGCACCTTCTTACCTGCGGCTGTCACGTAATCAAGGCCATACTCCTCAGCGAATCGCTTCCGGATCGCCTCGCTAAAAATGCAGAACTCTTTGCCGTAGTAGTTTCGGACTTCGACGCCGAACAAGTCGACCATCAGCTTGACATACTCACCATTTACCTCTGGATCCCAGTTGGTAAAGCGGGTGCTGTTGTTATACGAGAGCGATCCCTCAGCCACCAGGTAGCCCAGCACGACAGCCTCGTCCTCGCTTATCCCATCCCCGGCAGCCGCTTCGACTGCGCCGAATCGCGCGGATACGAGAGTGTCCCCCTGCCTGATCTTCCCCGCCTCACGCCAGACGATGAAGCCACGTTCGCTCATTACCCGCAGCGGGTGGTTGGCCGTGGCTTCGATCGTGCGACCAGAGCGCAGACGGAGCCGAAGCACCGGCTTTCGGTTGTTATGAGTTAGCGCGGTCACCGTCTCGAGCTCGCCGCGCTCATTGACTAGGCGTATCCCAAGATCACTAACGTCGGTAACACGCGACGTACAGCTAGCCTTCAGACCCGCGCGCTCGAAGACCTCGGCGATCGTCTCTAGTCCGTGATCGGTCCAGACGTAAGTCCCCGCGGTCAGGCACTTGCCGCTGCTCTCAGGACCGTATATCTCGACGATCCTGCCGCGGGGCAGCCCTCCGATGCCGAGCGCGACGTCGAGCGCGATCGACCCGGTCGGGATGACCTCGACAGGTGCGCGAGCGTCGTCGCCAAGGCGCATCACGGCACCCCGCCCGAACTGCCGCTCGATCTGCGCGAGTGCGGTCTCCAGGGCCTTTTCCCTGTCCCCGGCCTTGATGCCGCCCGCCTTGTCGTTCGGTGCCATGTGAACTCCCGTCGGGATCGAGGGCTACGCCGAGCCGCCCGCAGCGTGCGGTCGCCCGCACTGCCATGCCATGCCATCTGCTGTAAGTGCTGACGCTACGCGCGGGCACTGACAGTCTGCGGGCGCTGTAGCCACCGGCGCCCGGTGCGACTCTGACGAGCCGCGTCCAGCTACCGGCCGAACCACTCTAACGAACAACTGTTCGATCATGAAGCCGACGCGCCGGCCCGGCGAAATAGCCGCAGAGCCCCGCATCAGGGCAGGACGCGCGACCCGGGTCAGGCCGGAGCGTTAAGCCGTGCCCGCGCCCGTTCAGCGAAGCCGCTCGGGCAGGCTGAATGCCGAGCACACCGCGCGCCAGACGACCTTCACGTCCGCGCCGTCGGCGAGAGCCTGTTCCACTGTTCGCCCGTCAAGGCCCGCTATCACGTAGTCCTTGGCCACGCTTCGCGCATAGGCCTCGCCAAACTGCGCTTCCATCCGCTGCCAGAACTCAGTGAGCCGCACGGGCGACTAGGCTACCCGCCCCGCTCGGCCTGGCCGTGATCGCGGCCGAGTCGCCGGCCCCGGGGCGGACGGCCTGCCTCGCACGGCGGTTCACCCACCTCACCACTCCGCAGTTACGACTCCGCAGGTCACGACTCCGCCGGCCCGATACCCAAAGGCCGGATCCTTTGTTACAGTCCAAGTGACCGAACGTGTGCATCACCTACTCCCGGAGGCCCGCGATGACACGCCCGGCCGTATGCCAGGACCTGATGCTGTTCTGCCGACGCCACGTCGACCTCCTGCGCGTCTCCAGCGCAATCTGTCGTTCCTTCTGCTGATCCCGTTCCCGGCGCAGCCCGTCCAGCCCGCTTCCGGCAGGCCGGACGTGTCAGGCGTGCGCGCAGACATCAAGCAGAAGGACTCCCCGCATGCCTGGAAAGCAGCAGCGCGGCCAGGGCCAGTGGGCCCTGGGCTATTACGAGCCGCTCAACGCGGCCGAGCGATTCAAGAGGGACGACGCAGGGCTGAACGTCCGCGACCGAATCGTGAACCGGTACGCGACCGCCGGCTTCGACTCGATCGACCCGGCCGACCTGCGTGGCAGGTTCCGCTGGTGGGGGCTGTACACGCAGCGCCGGCCCGGCATCGGCGGCGGCAAGACCGGGGCGCTCGATGATGCCGAGATCGAGGACTCGTACTTCATGATGCGGGTTCGCATTCCAGGTGGCCAGCTCACCGCTGTCCAGTTGCGGACGATCGCCGGCATCGCCAAGGAGTACGGCCGCGACCTCGCCGACATCACCGACCGGCAGAACGTGCAGTACCACTGGATCCGGATCGAGGACGTCCCGGCGATCTGGGAACGGCTGGAAGAGGCCGGTCTGTCCTCGCTGCAGGCGTGCGGTGATGTCCCGCGCAACATACTCGGCTGCCCGGTGGCCGGGCTCGACGCCGCCGAGGTCATCGACGCGTCCGAGGCGCTGCGCGCCACCGAGGCGGTGGCCGCGCTGAATCCGGAATTCGTGAACCTGCCGCGCAAGTACAAGACGACGATCTCGGGCTGCTCGTCGCAGTGCACGACGCACGAGGTCAACGACGTCTCCTTCGTCGGCGTCGTCGGCCCGGACGGCGAGCCGGGATTCGACCTGTGGGTCGGCGGCGGCCTGTCTACCAGCCCGATGATGGCCCAGCGACTCGGCGTCTTCGTCCGGCCCGACCAGGTCCCGGCCGTGTGGGAGGGCGTCACGCGGCTGTTCCGTGACTACGGCTACCGCCGGCTGCGCAGCCGCGCCCGGCTCAAGTTCCTTGTGGCCGACTGGGGTGCCGAGCGGTTCCGCGAGGTGCTCGAGAGCGAGTACCTCGGCGGCGCCCTTCCCGACGGCCCTGCGCCGCCCCCGCCGCCGCCCGGCTCCCGCGACCACGTCGGCGTGCACCGCCAGCGCGATGGCCTGTACTACGTCGGCGTCGCGCCGCACACGGGCCGCAGCTCCGGCAGCCAGCTCTGGCAGGTCGCCGATCTGGCCGAGACCTACGGGTCGGGCCGGGTCCGGACCACGATCGAGCAGAAGCTGCTGATCACTGATGTGCCAGAACACAATGTCGACGCGCTGATCGCCGAACTCGACGCGCTCGACCTTCCCGCTCGTCCGTCGCCGTTCCGGCGATCCACCATGGCGTGCACGGGCATCGAGTTCTGCAAGCTCGCGATCGTCGAGACCAAGCAGCGAGCCAGGGACCTGTACACCGAGCTCGGGCGGCGACTGCCCGACTTCGACACTCCGATCTCGATCAACGTCAACGGCTGCCCGAACTCGTGCGCCAGGTTCCAGCTGGCAGACATCGGCCTGAAGGGGTCGATCGTCGACGGCGAGGAAGGATTCCAGGTGCACCTCGGCGGCTCGCTGGGAGCCGATCCGGCTTTCGGCAGGAAGATTCGCGGGCTGAAGGTGACCGCTGACGGACTGCCGGACTACGTGGAACGGCTGCTGCGCAGTTACCAGGCCGACCGGGCGGACGGCGAGCAGTTCGCTGCCTGGGTCCGGCGAGCCGACGAGAGCCTGCTGGCATGACCGGCGACGCGCGCCGTCTCGCCGGCCACTCCGACCCCGGCGGCCACCCTGACGCCGACGGCCACCCTGACCCCGGCGGCCACTCTGACCCCGG
The DNA here is from genome assembly GCA_036391385.1 of Streptosporangiaceae bacterium. Lineage (GTDB taxonomy): Bacteria > Actinomycetota > Actinomycetes > Streptosporangiales > Streptosporangiaceae > Chersky-822. The sequence continues at coordinate 16,238 of DASWAA010000278.1, read as the reverse complement.
CGGCAATCCTGACCCCGGCGGCCACCCTGACGCCGACGGCCACTCTGACCCCGGCGGCCACTCTGACCCCGGCGGGGAGCGCCAGGTGCCGTTCTTCTGCCCGTACTGCGGCGAGGAGGAATTGCGGCCCACCGGGAGCAAGCCGGGAAGCTGGGACTGCCGTTCCTGCGCGCGGAGCTTCCAGCTCCGCTTCACGGGGCTGGTGCCAGCGTGAGCGGCGGCGTCCGCGTCAGCGGAAATAGGCAGGGGCACAACGAGCTCGGAGAATCTTGGGCCCAGAGCCCCCAGGACTCTCCGAGATCTTCGGCTGGACGGTTGTACCCGGTTGAAATCGACCTTTATGGGCGGCTTGTCGTGGTGGTGGGGGGCGGCAGTGTAGCCTTGCGGCGCGCTCGGGCGCTGGTCGAGGCCGGGGCCAGCGTCACCGTCGTCGCGCCGGAGGTCGCCGAGGGCTTCGCCGGTCTCCCCGTGACGGTGCGTCGCCGTGGCTACCGCGACGGCGACCTTGCCGGGGCGTGGCTCGCCCACGCCGCGACGGACGACCCCGGCGTCAACGCCGCTGTCGCTGCTGAGGCCGATCGGGCCAGGATCTGGTGCGTGCGAGCCGACGACGCGTCGGCTACGGCCGCCCGGATGCCTGCGGTGAGCAGGTACGGGGATATCACTGTCGCCGTGACCGCGGGCGCCGACCCACGGCGGTCCCAGGCGTTGCGGTCGGCGATCGCCCAAGCGCTCGCCGAGGGCAGCCTGCCGGTGCGCCGTCATCGGCGTTCGGCGGTCAGCCCGGTGGCGGCTCGCCCCGTGCCGACCAGCTCGGTGCCAGTCGGTCCTAGCGGGCAATCGCGAGCTCGCGGCCGGGTCAATAGTCGCGCAGCTGTCGGCTCGGTGGCGCTCGTCGGCGGCGGGCCAGGTGACCCTGGCCTGATCACCGTGCATGGCCGGCGCCTGCTCGCCGAGGCTGACGTAGTCGTCGCCGACCGGCTCGGCCCGCGGGAGTTGCTCGACGAGCTCGACCCCGGCGTCGAGATCATCGAAGCCGGCAAGGCTCCTGGTGCCCATAGCCTGACACAGGACCAGATCAACGCGCTGATAGTCGACCGGGCGCTCGCAGGCAACAAGGTGGTGCGGCTGAAGGGCGGGGACCCGTTCGTCTTCGGACGCGGCGGCGAAGAGGCGCTCGCCTGCGTGCGCGCGGGTGTGCCATTCCAGGTGGTGCCCGGCGTCAGCAGTTCCATCGCCGTCCCAGCCGCTGCCGGGATACCAGTCACGCACCGGGGCGTCACGCAGGACTTCTCGGTCATCTCAGCCCACCTGGACCCGTCGTCACCTGGAGCGACGGTCGACTGGGACGCGCTGGCTGGCGGCACAGGCACGCTGGTCCTGCTGATGGCCGTCGCTCATCTGGACATGATCGCCACCGAGCTGATCAAGCGGGGCCGCGACGGCGCGACGCCGGTCGCCGTGATCCGAGACGGGACGACCGCGCGCCAGCAGGTACTGATTTCCACGCTGAACGCCGTCGCGGCCGACGCCGCGCAGCATGGCATCCGGCCGCCCGCAGTTGTCGTGATCGGCGACGTCGTGCGGCTCAGGGATCATCTCGCTCAGCCCGTCGGCCAGCGGGCGCTTGCGGACGAGCACGAGCGACGAGGTGCCGCATGACCGGGCCGGTACTGCTGGCTGTCGCACACGGGAGCAGCCACCCGGACGCGGCCGCCACGGTCAGCGCACTGGCATGCCAGGTTACGAGGCTAGCTCCCGTGATCGACATCAGGACGGCGTTCGTCCAGCACGGGGAACCCTCCCTGGCAGCCGGAATCGCGGCCGCCGGTCCCGATATCGTCATCGTTCCGCTCCTGCTCTCGGCCGGCTATCACCTTGCGTCCGACATCACGGCGGCTGCCGACGAGGCGGGCAGCACTGATGTTGCCTCCCCTAGGGTCGCCGGTCCGCTCGGTCCCGACCCGCTGCTGGTCACCGCGCTGGCCGGCCGCCTCGCTGAGGCCGGCGTGCCTGCCGGGACGCCGGTCGTCCTCGCGGCCGCCGGCTCGTCGGACCCTTCCGCTGCGAGCCAGGTGGCCGGACAGGCGGCCTTGCTCGCGGACGAGCTCAGCACTGATGTCGTCGTCGCCTTCGCGGCGGCAGGCAGGCCCAAGGTTGGCGAGGCAGTAGCTGAACTGCGTGCCCGCACGGGCGGACCGGTCGCTGTCGCCGCCTACCTGCTCGCTCCCGGCCGGTTTCATGACAGCCTGGCCGAGTCTGGTGCCGACTGGGTCACCGCACCACTTGGCGACCATCCGGCGGTTGCCGCCCTGGTCATCGATCGCTACCGGACTCTCCGCGCGGCCAGCTAGTTTCACGGCCGTGCGACGCACCCGGACAATGGAAGGATGACCACCTCCGGACCGTCGCCCGATACCAGCCCTGACGTACCGGAGAAGGTCAGGCACGAGGAGCCGGAACTGTTCGTTCGCCATGCCGGGCGGGTCATCCTGCTCGATCCCGACGGCCGGGTGCTGCTGATGCGCTACGACGACGGCCCGCCCAACGGGATCCACTGGTCGACGCCGGGCGGTGGCCTCGACCAGGGCGAGGACTACGCGGCCGGTGCCGCCCGCGAGCTTGCCGAGGAGACCGGCTGGACCGATATCACCTTGCAGGGCGAGATCTTCCGGCGCAGTCACGTGATGGAGCACGCGGAGATGATCGTCCGTCAGGTAGAACGCTTCTACCTGGCCAGGACCGGCGTCCCCCGCCGCGAGATCCTCGGGGTCGACGCCATGCACGACTCCGACGGCATCGCGGCCTGGAGGTGGTGGTCGGCCGAGGAACTCGAGGCCACGGCCGAGACGATCTGGCCCGCTGAGCTGGCCACGCTGGTCAGGTCTGCCCAGCCGCGTCCGACCTGATCATCCGGACCAGCGCCCGCAGCCCGGCCTGGACCTCCTGGTGGTCGCTGATCCCGTCCAGCGCGGCATCGACCTGACGGGCGATCGCGTCGACCCGGCGGCCGAGGTGCGCCTCGCGGGAACGGGCTTCCTCCCGGTCGGCTGCCTGAGCGTCCTGGAGCCTGGTCAGGTCGGCTGTGAGCGTCTGGCGTGCGTGCGCGATGCTGTCGTTCAGCTTGTACTCGGTCCGCCTGACGTCGTCGGTCATCCCGCGCAATTCCGTTCTGAGCTGGGTCACCATGGCGGTCAGGGACTCGATCGCGGACTGAATCGTGACGACGTCGTCGCGCGGATGGGTGCTTTCCCGCCTGAGCAGGCCGATCCGCTCGCGCAGGTGAGCGAAATAGGCGACGGCTGGCCGGATCACCGCCGACAGCAGGTATGCCGCGGCGGCGTAATAGCCCAGGGGCACGCTGGCCAGGTGGCCGACCAGGGCGGCGGCCGCGGCCGTGAGGACGTGCCCGCCGAGTGCGAACCACAGCATCCGCCGGCCGATCTGCCTGGCCTCGGCCTCCTGCTCGGGCCTGACCGCGATTCCGCGCCCGCGCGAGACGGCTAGCTCCAGGCCGGCCTGACGGGCCGCGAAGTACAGGTTCCACGGCACTGCCACGAGCACGACCAGCCAGGCCAGCGCGACCGCGCCGATCCCGATCGAGACCAGCGTTCGCAACGGCACACCGGTGATCCGGCCGAGCCAGGCGATCAGCAGCGCCGCCGCCGTACCGACGATGACCATGGCCCACCACTTGACCGCGCTCGCACGGCTTAGCTCGCTCATGCTGCGACCGTACGGGCCAGTCCTGATTCCCGGATCCGCTCGGCTACTCAAAAGTGATTGAGTAGACCTACACCCGTAAACCGGCCCAGCGGAGGCACGGATGGACGAGCAGGCGAACCCGATCCCCGGCGACCTGTGCGCGCTCCCGGCGACCGAGATGGCGCGGCTGGTCAGGGACGGGCGACTCAGCCCGGTCGAGCTGATCCGGGCCCACCTTGACCGGATCGCCGACCGGGAGCCGGTAATCAGGGCATTCCAGATAGTGCGCGCGGATCAGGCGCTCAGCGAGGCCGCCGCTCTCTCCGACCGCACTGACCTGGCCGAACTGCCGCTCGCCGGGGTGCCGGTCGCCATCAAGGACAACGTCGCCGTCGAAGGCGAGCCCACCAGGATGGGATCGGCCGCCACGTCCCCCGAGCCGGCTGGCGCCGACGACGAGCTTGTCACCAGGCTCCGCGCGGCGGGCTGCGTCGTGATCGGCAAGACGCACATGCCCGAGCTGGCGATCTGGCCGTTCACCGAGCCGGTCGCCTTCGAGTCGACCCGTAACCCGTGGAACCTGACCCGCACTCCGGGCGGCTCGACCGGAGGCGGCGCCGCGGCTGTCGCGGCCGGGATGGCGGCGCTGGCACTCGGCTCCGACGGCGGCGGCTCGATCAGGATCCCGGCCGCGTGCTGCGGGCTGTTCGGCCTCAAGCCGGGCCCTGGCCTCGTCCCGGTCGCCGGCGGACAGCATGTGCACTGGCACGGCCTGACGGCCTTCGGCCCGCTGGCCAGGACAGTCACGGACGCGGCGCTGATGCTCGACGTGCTGGCCGGGACGACCGGCTACTCCGACGCCAGCCCGCCGCAGCGTCCGCTGCGGATCGCGTTCTCCGCCAGGCACCCGCTGATCGGCGCCAAGACGAGCCCGGTCGTCCGGGCCGCGCTGCAGAACGCGGTCGACCTGCTGCGCGGTGCGGGGCACGAACTCGTGCCGCAGTCGCCTGCCTATCCGGCCGCACTCGGCTTGCACTTCAACACTCGCTGGCTGGCCGGGATCGCCCAGGACGCGACCGGCCTTGACCACAGCGCGCTCGAGCCAAGGACGCAGCAGATGGCCAGGCTCGGCAAGCGCCTGGCTGGCCGCGCCCGGCCAGCGTCAGCCGACCGGTTCGCGCACCAGGCCGCCAGGTGGTTCGCGAGTTACGACGTGCTGATGACACCGACACTCACCCGCGGCCCTTATCCGATCGGGGCCTGGGACGGCAAGGGCTGGTTCAAGACCATGCTCGGCGTCGGAAACTGGATCAACACCCCGCAGTGGAATCTCGCCGGGCTGCCCGCGGCGTCGGTGCCCTGCGGTAAGGACGAGGACGGCCTGCCGATCGGCATCCAGCTCACCGCTCAGGCCGGCGCGGACCGGGTGCTGCTCGATCTCGCCACGCAGATCGAGCAGTTGCAGCCCTGGCAGCAGATCGCTCCCGCGCAGTCAGCCGGGTAGGCCGGCAGCCAGGCAAGAAGCCTCGGCGCCGGGGAACCCCCGACGGCCCGGGCCGGGCGTTGCCGAGCGCCCGGCTGCTCCAGTCGCTGTCGTGGCCCAGGCTGTCGGTGGCTGGCGGCAAGATGGAGGTATGCCCGCCCAGAGCAGCCGGAGCGCACCTGCGACGGACGCTGGGCACGCTGATGCGCTCGCCGCGTTCAGTGCGCCGACCGCGTCCTGGTTCCGGGCTGCTTTCGCCGAGCCGACTGCCGCCCAGGAGCAGGCCTGGACAGCGATCGGCAACGGGGACAACGCGCTGGTCGTCGCGCCTACTGGCTCGGGCAAGACGCTGGCCGCCTTCTTGTGGGCGATCGACAAGCTGGCTACCGAGCCGGCTCCAGCCAAGGCATCCGAGCGCTGCCGGGTGCTCTATATCTCCCCGCTCAAGGCCCTCGCCGTCGACATCGAGCGGAACCTGCGCTCACCCCTGATCGGGGTCGGCCAGGCGATGCGGCGCGTCGGGCTGCCCGAGCCCGACATCCGGGTCGGCATCAGGACCGGCGATACCGCCGCCGACGAGCGCCGGAAGCTGGCCGGCAAACCACCCGACATCCTGATCACCACGCCGGAGTCGCTGTTCCTGCTGCTGACGTCGCAGGCCAGGGAGGGTCTGCGGAACGTCCAGACGGTGATCATCGACGAGGTGCACGCGCTCGCCGGAGGCAAGCGCGGCGCGCACCTGGCGCTGTCGCTCGAGCGGCTTGACGCGCTGCGGGGTGCCGGGCCGGCCGTGGCCGGCCCGGCACCCAAGGCCGGCCGGCAGCACGTCCGGCCCGCGCAGCGGATCGGCCTGTCGGCGACCGTCAGGCCGCCGGAGGAGGTCGCCTCGTTCCTTGGCGGCTCACTCCCGGTGACGATCGCGGCACCGCCCAGCGAGAAGCAGCTTGACCTGCGGATCGTCGTCCCCGTCGAGGACATGTCCGACCTGGGCTCGGCCGTCACGAGCCCGCCGCCCTGGTTCAGCGGTGCGGACGACATCGACGGCGCGGTACACGAGCCGCCTGCCGACGGCGCGCCCGGCAGCGGCTCGGCGTCCAGTAGCGCCAGCCTGCCCGGCGGGCACCGCGCGGCGGGGAACATCGTCGGGCCGGCTGAGTTCGCGGCCCAGGCGGGGGTCGGTAATCCCGGGGCGACGCTGCGCAGCCGGCCCGGCACCGACCCCGGAGCCGGTCAGCCTGACGGGCCGGCGCGGGCCAACTCGATCTGGCCGCATGTCGAGGCCCAGGTGCTCGACGCGATCGAGCGGCACCGGTCGACGATCGTGTTCGCCAACTCCCGGCGGCTGGCCGAGCGGCTCTGCGCCCGCCTCAACGAACTGGCAGCGGAGCGAGCCGCCGAGCGAGCCGAGCTTGCGGCACAAGACGCGGGAGCCGGCCCCGGGGAGTACCCGGAGCCCGACGCACTGCCGGTCGTGGCCCGAGCCCATCACGGCTCGGTGTCCCGCACCGAGCGGACACTCATCGAGGAGGCGCTCAAGGCCGGACGGCTTCCCGCGGTCGTCGCCACGTCGAGCCTTGAGCTTGGCATCGACATGGGCGCCGTGGACCTCGTTATCCAGGTCGAATCACCGCCGTCGGTGGCGAGCGGGCTGCAGCGGACCGGGCGCGCCGGTCACAACGTCGGGGACATCTCGCGCGGAGTGATCTTCCCCAAGTATCAGGGCGACCTTGTGCAGGCGACCGTGGTCGCCGACCGGATGCGGGCCGGGCAGATCGAAGAGCTGCGGATGCCGCGCAATCCGCTCGACGTGCTCGCCCAGCAGGTCGTGGCGATGACGGCGATGGACGACTGGACCGTCGACGACCTGCATGCCACGGTCAGGCGCGCGGCACCGTTCGCCGCCCTGACCCGGCCTGTGCTGGAGGCGGTGCTCGACATGCTGGCCGGACGCTACCCGAGCGAGGAATTCGCCGGGCTGCGGCCGAGGATCGTCTGGGACCGGGCGACCGGGACGCTGCGCGGCCGCCCTGGCGGCCAGCGGGTCGCGGTCACCAACGGTGGCACGATCCCCGACCGCGGGCTGTTCGGCGTGTTCCTGGCCGGAGCGGCGGACAAGACCGGCCGGCACTCGCGCCGGGTCGGCGAGCTCGACGAGGAGATGGTCTACGAGTCACGGGTCGGTGACGTCTTCGTGCTCGGCGCGAGCTCGTGGCGGATCGAGGACATCACGGCCGACCAGGTGCTCGTCTCGCCCGCGCCCGGGCAGCCGGGCAAGCTGCCGTTCTGGCACGGGGACACGCCGGGGCGGCCCGCCGAGCTCGGCCGGGCGATCGGGGAGTACTGCCGCGAGCTCGCCGCCGCTGACCCTGAGCAGGCGACGGAGCGGCTCCGCGGCGACGGGCTGGACGAGCTCGCCACCAGCAACCTGCTCGCCTACCTGACCAGCCAGCGCGAGGCGACAGGGTACCTGCCCGACGACCGGACCCTGGTACTCGAGCGTTTCAGGGACGAGCTTGGCGACTGGCGGCTGATCCTGCACAGCCCGTACGGAGCGAAGGTGCACGCGCCCTGGGCGCTGGCGATCGCCGCCAGGCTGCGCGAGCGGTACGGCAGCATGGACGTCCAGGCGATGTACACCGACGACGGCATCGTGATCCGGGTTCCTGACTCTGACGACCCGCCGCCGGCCGGGTTCGCCCTGCTCGATCCCGACGAGATCGAGCAGCTCGTGACCGCCGAGCTGGGCTCGTCGGCCCTGTTCGCCGCCAGGTTCCGTGAGTGCGCGGCACGCGCGCTGCTGCTCCCCCGCCGCCAGCCAGGCCGCCGGTCACCACTGTGGCAGCAGCGCCAGCGGGCTGCCCAGCTGCTGGCGGTCGCGAGCGGGTATGGCAGCTTCCCGATCGTGCTGGAGACGATGCGGGAGTGCCTGCAGGACGTGTTCGACGTCCCCGCGCTGATCGGCCTGATGCGCGACCTGTCCGGCCGGAAGATCAGGCTGGTCGAGGTCGAGACTCCGGCCGGCTCGCCCTTCGCCCGGTCGCTGCTGTTCCGCTACATCGGCGCGTTCATGTACGAGGGGGACGCGCCGCTGGCCGAGCGGCGCGCACAGGCGCTGGCGCTCGATTCGGCGCTGCTCGCCGAGCTGCTCGGCCAGGCTGACCTGAGAGAGCTGCTCGACCCGCAGATCGTCGCCGACGCCGAACGCGACCTGCAGCGCCTGTCGCCCGCCAGGCGGTGCTCGACCGTGGAGCAGCTCTCCGACCTGATCAGGGAGATCGGCCCGCTGTCGGCCGAGGAGATCGGGGCGCGGTGCCATGCGCCAGCCGCGGACGGCGCCGCAGCCGAGCCGGCCGGTGACAGCGGGCCGGGCGACAGTACGGCTGCCTCACCGGTCGCCGCCGCCTGGCTGGCCGAGCTCGCCGCCCAGCGCCGGATCATCGAGGTCCGGATCGCCGGGGAACAGCGATGGGCGGCCGTCGAGGACGCCGGCCGGCTGCGCGACGCGCTCGGAGTGGCCCTGCCGACCGGAGTGCCGGTCGCGTTCACCGACCTGCTGCCCGACCCGCTCGGCGACCTGGTTGCCAGGTACGCGCGGACGCACGGCCCGCTCGCCGCCGCCGACGTGGCACACAGGTACGGGCTCGGCGTGGCCGTGGTGACCGGCACGCTGCACCGGCTGGCCGGTGATGGCAGGATCGTCGAAGGAGAGTTCCTGCCGCACCTGGCCGGGCCGCAGTGGTGCGACGCCGGCGTGCTGCGGGTGCTCAAGCGCCGGTGCCTGGCGAAGCTGCGCCAGGAAGTCGAGCCGGTGCCCGCCCAGGTACTCGCCGCCTTCCTGCCCGCCTGGCAGGACGCGCTGCACGACGCCAGCCTCGGCACGGGCCCGCGCCACGGCGCGAGCGCTGCTGGCGCCTTCACCCGGTCCGGCGCCGCGGCAGCGGATGGCGGAGCCTGGTCCGGCGGCGAGCCCGGACGGGTGAGCCATCAGGGAGGGGGCTGGCAGCCAAGGAGACGAGGCCGGCCGACCGGCCCCGACGCGGTGTACGCGGTGGCCGAGCAGCTAGCCGGGGCGGCCGTGCCGGCCGGGGCGCTGGAGTCGCTGATCCTGCCCGCGCGCGTCGACGGCTACGCACCGGCGATGCTGGACGAGCTGACGGCGGCCGGAGACGTGCTCTGGACGGGCGCCGGCGCCCTGCCGGGCGGCGACGGCTGGCTGGTCCTGGCGCCGGCCGACTCGGCGGCACTGCTGCTCCCGCCGCCGGGCGAGATCACCATGACTGCCGTGCACGAGGCCATGCTCTCGGTGCTAGCCGGCGGCGGGGCTCTGTTCTTCCGCGGGCTCGCTGACCGGGTGGCTGACCTGGTCACCGCGGATGCGGGCAGTGGCCCGGGTGCCGGAGACGGCTCCGCGGCCGGCCGGGCCCGGGCGCTGAAGCAGGTCACCGACCAGGCGGTAGCCGCCGCGATCTGGGACCTGGTCTGGGCGGGGTTCCTCACCAACGACACGCTGGCGCCGCTGCGCACGGTCCTCGGCACCGGCGGGTCCTGGGCGCCTGGACCGAAGGCAGCCAGCCCGGCGAGTTCCTGGCAGTCATCTGGCCTGCCCTCCTACGCCGGCCGTGGCGGTCGGAGCGGAAGCGCCGGCCACCTGAGCACCCGGCGTCCCGGTTTCGGCCGCGGATCACTGCCCTCGCACTCCGGGCCGCCTACGGTGAGCGGGCGGTGGTCGCTGGTACCGCCGATCGACCGAGACCCGACCCGGCGGCTGCACGCCAGGGCGCTGTCCCTGCTGGACCGGCATGGCATCGTCATTCGCGGCGTCGCCGCCACCGAGCGGGTGCCCGGCGGCTTCGGCGCGCTCTACCCGGTGCTGCGGGCGATGGAGGAGACCGGGCAGTGCCGTCGCGGCTACTTCGTCGAGGGCCTGGGCGCGGCCCAGTTCGCCCTGCCTGGCGCGGTGGACCGGATGCGCGCCATGTCGGAGTCGGTCCTCGCGCTGACCCCAGGTACTGCCGGGTTCGGTACTGCCGGGTTCGGTACTGCCGGGTTCGGCTCCGCCCGGGCCGTTGGGCCGGCCGTCGTGGTGCTCGCCGCCGCGGACCCGGCTAACGCCTATGGTGCCGCGCTCCCCTGGCCACCACGACCGGACGAGGCGCCAGGCGGCCACCGGCCGGGCCGCAAGGCCGGGGCGCTGGTGATCCTGGTGGCCGGGCAGCTTGTCCTGTACGTCGAGCGCGGCGGCAAGACACTGCTGTCGTGGACCTCTGACTCTGCCCTGCTGGCCCCGGCAACCGCCGCGCTCGCCGGGGCCGTCCGTGCCGGGGCGCTCGGCCGTCTTACCGTCGAACGGGCCGACGGGGGGGACGTCTACGACTCACCACTCGCTCAGGCGCTGGAGTCGGCCGGCTTCCGCCCGACGCCGAGAGGCCTGCGGCTGCGCGGCTAGCGGGCTGCGTGGCCAGCGGGCTCTGCTGACCAGCAGGCTGAGCGGCCAGCGGCTGCGCGGCTAGCGGGCTGCGTGGCGCTTGACCTTGCCCTCGGGGCAGACGGCAGTGTCGAGACGCCGGGTACCCCGCCCGGCCGAGGAGGGCACCAGTGAGCCTGCTGACCATCGGAGCCTTCGCCAGAGCCTCCCGGCTCTCGCCGAAGGCACTGCGCCTCTATGACGAGCTTGGCCTGCTGCCGCCCGCTGAAGTGGATCCGGCCTCTGGCTACCGCTTTTACGACCCGGCGCAGCTTGACCGGGCCCGGCTGGTGGCGTGGCTGCGACGGCTCGGGATGCCGCTGACCCGGATCAGGCTGGTCTGCGACGCCGACGAGGCGACAGCGGCCCGCGAAGTCAGGGCCTTCTGGGACCAGGTGCTGGCCGAGACCGCAGCGCGGCAGGACCTTGCTGCCTTTCTCGTCGATTTCCTTTCTGGAAAGGCCACCGCCATGTCCGGTACTCAGATGAACTACGGCCTGCGCTTCGCCGCCAGGTCCGACCGCGGCCTCGTCCGGTCTCGCGACGAGGACTGCGCCTACGCCGGTCCGCGGGTGCTTGCCGTCGCCGACGGCCTGGGCGGCAAAGGCGGAGGTGACCGGGCCAGCGCCATCGCCGTCCGCGCCGTGCGGTCGCTGGAGGATGCCGGCAGCATCGACGATCCGCTTGCCGCCCTCGGCCAGGCAGTTCGCAGCGCCGCCGGCGAGCTCCGTGCGCTGTCGGAGGCCGAGCCGCTGCTGGAAGGGCTGGGCACGACACTCACCGCGCTGCTGTGGTCCGGCTCTCAGGTCGCGCTTGCCCACCTCGGAGACTCGCGGGCTTACCTCCTGCGCGACGAAGGGATGTTCCAGCTGACCGTCGACCACACCTACGTGCAGTCGCTCGTCCGCGAGGGCCAGGTCAGCGCGGAGGAAGCACAGACTCATCCGCAGCGCCACCTCCTGGTCCGCGCACTGGATGCCAGCACCGATCCGGAACCTGACCTGTCGCTGCACGCGGCCCAGGCCGGCGACCGGTACCTGCTGTGCACCGACGGCCTGTCCTGCGTAGTTCCTGCCGCCCGGATCCAGGCGGCGGCCGGCGAGGCAGCCGGTCCGGACCAGCTAGCCGACGCGCTCATCGGCCTGGCTAATGCGGCGGGCGGGCCGGACAACGTGGCATGCGTGATCGCCGACGTGGTCGCTGTCTGAGACGTCGTCACCGTCGCGGGCTCGCGGCCCGGCTAACTCGGCGATCGCCGGAGCAGGTTCCTGAGGCACGGCCATCGCGAGCGTACCCGCGGGGATGAGCAGGCCGGCCGCTGCGCAGCAGGCAAGGAACAGGGCGGCCATCGCGAAGGTCCTGGTGAACCCGGTCAGGGCCGGCAGGCCCCCGAGCGTGGTCGCGACGATCAACGTCGCCGAGATCTGGCCGCCCAGCGCTCCGCCGAGCGTGCGGAGAACGGTGTTCATGCCACTGGCAGCGCCTGTCTGGTAAGCCGGGACGGCCTGGACGATCAGGTTGCCGAGAGCGGCATACGCGAGGCCGATCCCGACTCCCAGCAGCCCCGAGCTCACGAGCATGTCGTAGGGGTGCCGGCTGCCCACGGCAAGCAGGACGCAGGAGATAGCGCTCACAGCGGCGCCGGCTATCAGCGCACCACGGGAGCCGATACGCCGCTCGACCCGGCCGGCAACCGCGCCGAGTACGCTCATGCCGACCGAGCACGGCAGCAGGTACAGGCCGGCGACCAGGACCGAGGCCCCGTATCCGAAACCGGTGCTGGCGGGAAGCTGAGCGAACTGCGGGAGCAGCAGGAACAGCGCGTACATGCCCGCGCCGACCAGGAAGGCCGCCAGGTTCACCGTCCATACGCCGCGGACGCGCATCATCGCCATGTCGATCAGCGGGTTGCGGCTGCGGAGTTCGACAGCGATCCACAGGCCGCAGACGACCAGGCCGGTCGCCATGAGCAGCAGTGTGGGCCGGCTTGTCCAGCCCCACGCGGTGGCCTGGGCGATGGCGACGAGCACGCAGGACATGCCGGTCGCCATCAGCGCCGCCGCGGCCCAGTTGACCCGGCCAGGAGCCCGGACTGGTGACTCGGGGATGAGCCGCCAGGCGCAGACAGCCGCCGCGATCATGGCCGGCAGCGGAATCCAGAACAGCCAGTGCCAGCTCAGGTGCTCGTCGATCAGCCCGCCGAGCACCAGCCCGAGGCCTCCGCCGGCGCCGAGGATGGCCGACATCAGCCCGATCCCGCCGGCCACCCGGTCGGCAGGGAACTCGTCCCGCGCGATCGAGTACGACAGCGGGAAGATGCCGCCGGCCACGCCCTGGATGATCCGAGAGGCGATCAGCATGACCAGCGAGGTGGACACGGCCGCGAGCAGGGTCCCGACGATCAGGGCCAGCAGCGTCCACACCAGGAGCCGCTGCTTGCCGTAGATGTCACCGAGCTTGCCGATGATCGCGGTGCCGACCGAGGCGGACAGCAGGAAGCCGGTCAGCAGCCAGGTAATCCCGGTCTCGCTGGCATGCAGGCTCCCGCGCAGGGCCGGCAGTGCCGGTATCACCGCGGAGCTCAGGATCGAGTAGGAGAGTGCCGCCAGCGACAGGACGCCCAGGACGACAGCCGGGCGAGCGCGCTGAGTTTCGCCTGACCCGGGCAGCATCCGGCCACTGTAACTGAGGGAATTGACCCTGGAATGACCGGGACCTCGCCAGCCGCGCGGCCGATGAACTCAGGTCAGCCCCGCGGGACCCGGAGTCAGGGCAGGTTCCCGCCCTTACAGTTTGCTGTAGACGTCATTGAGAATCAGAATGTCGATAACTGACAAGAGAATTCCGATAGCGCTCAGACCTATACCGATACCGGTCATGACGCCATTCGACGCGGTATGACCGCGCAGCCGGCCGATGTTCGCGAGCCCGAGCCCGAGGCCCACCGCGGACGTCGGCAGCGCCAGGATCGCCCCGATCGACATCAGGCCGAAGACGCAGCCGAGCAGACCTAGCACGAAGCTGCTGATACCGAGGCCGTTCCTCGCCGCCTGCGGCACGATGATCACCTGGCGGCCTTTCGGCTGCCCTGGACTTTCCGGTGCATTCGTCATGATCTTCACCCTCAGCGCCGTATCGCCGGGTCGAGCACGACAGTCGCTCCACGTAATTGAATCGTAACATTGAGTGACTATTTGAGAAGGCGGGCGGGTCCTGTAGCTGAGCGGGTCACGATTCCAGGACCGCTCGGACGAGGTCGCCGAGTTCGTCTTCGCTGATGCCATCCGCGTCCTCGGGCCGGAGCCGTATGGTCCCCTTGCTGTGCCTGAGTTCGGGATGACGGTCCAGGAAACCGGTGTCGCGATCGGACCGCCAGCCGTAGAGCGAGATTCCATGGGCCCAGGCGCCGACGTAAAGCCTGCGGCGGCCGACCTTGTAGGTCGCATCTGGTAGGAGAGCACGACCACCGCGTCCGGATACGCAGCGAGGATCAGCCGGTGTATCCGGTCGAACAGCGGCCGGTACTCGGCAGCGATAGCGTTGATGTAAGCCAGTACCGCGTCGTCCATGGCACCAGTCTCGTCCGCCTGCGGCTGCGCCCGACCGCGCACGTCGAACCGGGGATGCCAGCCTTGCCCCTGTGCGCTGGGCCCGCCTGTCCGGGCACCGCAGGCTCGCCGGGCGGATAATGGCGGGACACGGCGCAGCGCCGCTGACGGGCAGGGCGGATCGGAGGCAGCAGGAATGGCCGAGGACACACGCCTGGACGCGCCGATAACGGCGGTAACGGTGTTCCGGCAGGGCGCGCGGATCACCCGAACCGGCGCGGCGAGCCTGCAGCCCGGGCTCCGGAGCGTGGTCGTCGGCGGGCTGCCAGCCGCGGCCGATCCGGCATCGGTCCGCGTCGCCGTGCGCGGCCAGAACGCGGCACTGCTGGAGGTCGAGGTCCGTCGCGGGTACGGCGCCGATCCGCTCCGGGACGAGACCGCGCGGCTGCGCGCGGAGGTCGAGCGCTGCCGTGACACGATTCAGGAACTGGACGACGAGAACGCGGCCGAGCAGGCGCGGCTCAGCTTCGCCGGCCATCTGTCCGAGGCGGCGGCAACGGCGCTTGCCCGGGCGGTCGGATTCCGCCGCGCGGGCCACGACGAGCTGACCGTGATGGCCGATCACCTGTCGGCCGCGACGGCCAGCGCGCTGAGCCACCGGCGCGACATCAGCGCGCGCAGGCGGGCAGCCTCGCGCGAGCTCGAGGCCGCCGAGCAGCGGCTGGCGGACGCCGAGCGCCGTGCGGGACCGGTCGCGTTCATCGACGTCGCCGCGGCGGTCGAGGCGACGGCCGAAGCCCAGGCTGAGATCGAGGTTTCTTACCACGTGGCCGGAGCATCCTGGCGGCCGCTGTATGACCTCGCCCTGACCGGCCAGCAGCTAACACTCGGCTACCTCGCCGAGGTCACGCAGCAGACCGGGGAGGACTGGCCCGAGGCCGAGGTTGTGCTGTCCACGACGAGCCGCGGGCAGCACCAGGAACTGCCCGAGCTGCGGCCTTGGTACATCGGCCATGCCGCTCCGCCGCGCCCGATGATGAAGGCACAGCTGATGGCCGCGGCCAGCGCAGCCGAGGGTGCCTTCGCCGCCGGGGGTCCAGCAGAGCCATTCCGGGCCGCGGCGCCGGCGCCAGCGGCGCCGCTGGTAGCCGAGGTGAGCGAGTCGGGCGTCAGCCAGACGTACCGGGTTCCGCGGCCACTCGCCGTGCCGTCCGACGGGAGCCCGCACAAGACCACCATCGCCCGGCTCGACCTCGATGCGAAGCTCGACTATCTCGCGGTCCCGGTCATGGCGCCCGAGGCGTACCTGCGGGCCACGGTCAGCAATACCTCCCCGCTGCTCCTGCTTCCCGGCACCGCGCGCATCTTCCGTGACGGCCAGTACGCCGGGGAGACAGCTCTGCAGACCGTCGCCACCGGCGAGGAGTTCGAGCTGCAGCTGGGAGTGGACGACCGGATCCGGATCGAGCGCGAGCTGCGCCGCCGAAGCACCAGCAAGGCCGTCATCGGCACTACGCGCACCGTCGACATCGCCTACGAGACCACGGTCGAGAATCACGGCTCGGCGAAGGCCGCGATCAGCGTCCGGGACCACATCCCGGTGTCCACCGACGGCGAGATCAAGGTCCGGCTGCGCGAGGCCAGCCCGAGCGTCTCCGAGCAGACCGACCTGGGCGAGCTCGCCTGGGAGCTGTCCCTGGACCCCGGTCAGGCCGCGACGATCCGGTACCGGTTCACCGTCGAGCACCCGGCGCAGGTAAGCGTCAGCGGCTTGTAAGCCGCCGGGCTCCGCGCGGATCCGCCAGCCCTGCGCCAGCCCGCGACTGCGCCCCGGGGACACCACCATCGTCACGGTGTCCGGCGACGGATGCCTCAGGCAGCGCAGGCCGGCCCGGTGGGCTCAGCCGCTCAGGTCCATGGCGAAGACGACGGCGCCGGTTCCGGGGAGCTGGGTGAAGCCGACGTGGCGGTAGAAGCCGATTGCGCGCTCGTTGGCAGGTTGGACGGCCAGGTGAACCCCGCGGGAGCCGCGCCGCCG
>DASWAA010000277.1:0-3169 GCA_036391385.1 Streptosporangiaceae bacterium | reverse complement strand
TACCGCGTCCGTGACGTTCTCGGGCTTGATCGCCGTCGGGCCGAGCAGCTTCTCCATCATCGGATCGCTGCCGTCGAACATGCCGGTCCGCACGCCCATCGGGCAGATCGCCTGGACGGTCAGGCCGCGGTGCTGGTGGGTCAGCGACAGCCACTCGGCGAACGCCAGCGCGGCGTGCTTGGTCGCCGCGTAGGGCGCGGACCCGGGAGTCGACAACAGCCCGGCCGCCGACACGGTGCAGATCAGGTGCCCGCTCCCCCGTTCCAGCCAGCGGGGCAGCAGCAGCCGCACGGCCCTGACGTGCGACATCACGTTGACGTCCCAGGAGTCGGCCCAGTCCGCCTCGCTCGCCTCCGGCCCGCCGACCCTGGCGATTCCGGCGTTCGCGCAGAACAGGTCGATCTCGCCAAGTTGTGCCCGGGCCGATCCGATCAGCGCGGCGACGCCCTCCTCTGCGGCGGCATCGCCCGGCACGACGAAGGCCTGGCCGCCGCCGGCGAGGTCGCAGGACGCGGCGATGGCCTCGACGGCGCCGGCGTTCAGGTCGTTCAGCACGACCCTGGCACCCTCGGCTACGAACCTGCGCGCCAGCGCGGCGCCGATCCCGCTGCCCGCCCCGGTGACCACGACTCCGGCTCCGGCCACCGACTCCATCACAGACCTCCTGAGCGCTCGTCGACCGGCTACCGCGCGGTTCTGCCGTCCAAGCGTGAACTGTACAGATCATCAGAAACGGGCACCAGCGGCCGCATCCTTTCCGTGCCGGCGGTCCCGGCTCTGGGCAGCTATCTTCGCGAGTCCGCCCGTTTGCTGGTCGGCCTTCCCAGCCGGGTCCGACTACGGCAGGCTTACCTATGGTCAGTCGTGTTGTCCGTGTGATGCAGGAGGTTCGCCATGCCCATCCTTGACGCTTTCGTCGCCGCGCTGCGCCTAGGCACCATCGAGGTCATCGACCTCACTTCTCCGCTGAGCTCGGACACCCCGGTGATCAAGCTGCCCGAGCCGTTCGGCAACACCGTGCCGTTTTCCCTGAGCGAGATCAGCAGGTACGACGACCGCGGGCCCGGCTGGTACTGGAACGACATCTCCACCGGCGAGCACACGGGCACCCATTTCGACGCGCCGATTCACTGGGCGACCGGGCGTGACGGCCTGGACGTGTCGCAGGTGCCAGCGGACCAGCTGATCGCTCCGGCAGTCGTACTTGACTTCAGTGCCGAAGCCGCCGCCAACCCGGATTTCCTGCTGGAGGTCGATCACATCAGGCACTGGGAAGGCGAGCATGGCCCGCTGCCCGAGGGCGGCTGGCTGCTGTACCGGACCGGCTGGGACGCGCGCTCGGACAGCCAGGAAGCCTTCCTGAACGCGAACGAGACCGGCCCGCACACGCCCGGCGTGTCGGTGGAGTGCGCCCGCTGGCTGGCCGACCACGCCCCGATCCGCGGTTTCGGAGTAGAGACAGTCGGGACCGATGCCGGGACCGCGCACTCGTTCGACCCGCCGTTCCCGTGCCACGCCTCGCTGCTCGGTGCCGGCAAGTACGGACTGACCCAGTTGCAGAACCTGTCCAGGCTGCCAGCCACCGGGGCCGTCGTCATCGCAGGTCCGCTGCCGATCGTGGGCGGATCCGGCAGTCCGTGCCGCGCGCTTGCCCTTGTCGAGCACGGCTGATGCTGGTCAGCGAGGCGGTCGCGGCGGCGCTCGCCGACCTCGGCGTCGACACCGTGTTCGGCGTCGTCGGCAGCGGCAACTTCCACGTGACCAACGCGCTCGTGGCGCGCGGCGCGCGGTTCGTGGCCGCGCGGCACGAGGGCGGTGCGGCCAGCATGGCCGACGGGTGGGCCAGGCTGGCCGGCCGGCCGGGCATCTTGTCGGTACATCAGGGACCGGGCCTGACCAACGCGGTCACGGGGATCACCGAGGCGGCCAAGAGCCGCACGCCCATGGTGGTGCTCGCCGCCGACGTGGCATCGAGCGCGGTCAGGTCGAACTTCCGGATCGACGTCGCGGCGCTGTCCCAGTCCGTCGGGGCCGTGCCGGCCCGGCTGCACTCGGCCGGCTTCGCGGTGGACGACGCCGTGCAGGCATACCGGATGGCGGAGCGGGAGCGCCGCACGGTGGTGCTGGCGCTGCCGCTCGACGTGCAGGCCGGCGAGACCGCAGAGCCTTCGGCCGGCCTGGCGCAGGCGAGCCTCGCCGACAAGGGGCTGCACGCTGCTCCCCCTGGCCCCAGCGTGACCACCCTCGCCGAGGCGATCCTGCACGCCCGCAGGCCGGTCTTCATCGCCGGCCGCGGCGCCAGGCAAGCCCGTGCCAGAGCGGAACTGGAACGACTCGCCGATGCCTGCGGCGCGCTGCTTTCGACGTCGGCCGCCGCCAAAGGCCTGTTCCGCGGAAGTCCCTGGGACCTGGATGTCAGCGGCGGATTCGCCTCGCCACTGGCGGCCAAGCTGATCCGCGGCGCCGACCTGTTGGTCGGGTGGGGCAGCTCACTCAACATGTGGACCATGCGCCACGGCAACCTCGTCGGCCCGGACACCATCGTCGCTCAGGTCGACGCCGAACCCGACGCGCTCGGCGCGCACCGGCCGATCGACATCGGGGTCACCGGAGATGTCGTGGCGGTCGCCAGGGAGGTCGGGGCGCTCGTCGGCGCACCGCCGCGCGACGGCTCGATCGGCTACCGCTCAGACGACCTGCGCGAGCGGATCGCCCGCGAGGTCCGCTGGCGCGACGTCCCTTACGAGGACGAGGGAGATGACCGCCGGATCGACCCGCGGACCCTGTCCATAGCGCTGGACGACCTGCTGCCCGCCGAGCGGATCGTCGCTATCGACTCGGGCAACTTCATGGGCTACCCGAGCATGTACCTGTCGGTCCCCGACGACGACGGGTTCACCTTCACCCAGGCCTACCAGTCGGTCGGGCTCGGGCTGGGGTCGGCGATCGGCTCGGCGATCGCGCGGCCGGACCGGCTCGTCGTCGCGGCACTGGGCGACGGCGGGGCGCTGATGGGCATCAGCGAGCTCGAGACCGCCGTCCGGCTCGGCCTGCCGATGGTCATCGTGATCTACGACGACGAGGCCTACGGCGCCGAGGTGCACCACTTCGGGCCGGACGGGCACCCGCTCGACGTGGTGAGGTTCCCGCCGGTCGACATCGCCGAGAT
>DASWAA010000276.1:0-20279 GCA_036391385.1 Streptosporangiaceae bacterium | reverse complement strand
CTACACCGCGGACGCGACCGCCATCATGACCGGCTCGCTCCGCGACAGCCGTGACATGATCCGCGAGAGCATGGCCCTGGCCTTCGAGGGGCCGCTCAAGGGCAGCTCGACCTGCAACAAGCAGCTCAGCCTCCGCTTCGTCGGCAGGGACGCCGCGATCGTCGTCAGCGAATCCGGCATCCTGTTCGCTGGCGAGACCGAGGTTCCGGACAAGGGCAAGGTGAACGCGACCTGGGTTTTCGAGAAGCGGGACGGGCAGTGGCTGATCGCGGCTTATCACAACAGCCCGGTGCTGGCGCCTGGGCAGTGAAACCTTCCCTGTAACCGGAGTGAGCGTGCGTGCCTGACTAGAGATCAACTTCACAGGGGCTGCACGTGGAGGTGGTCTTGATAGGAGCAGAGATGGGGCGTGGGCGTGACGACGAAGGCTGACGGCTTCGATCGCCTGGTCGAACCGTTCCGGACGGAACTGCTGGCGTACTGCTACCGGATGCTCGGCTCGGCTCACGACGCGGAGGACCTGGTCCAGGACACGTACCTGAGGGCGTGGCGGGCGCGCGAGCAGTACGACGAGACTCGCAGCTCACTGCGCACCTGGCTCTACCGGATCGCGACGAACGTCTGCCTGACCGCCTTGGAGGTCCGCGGCCGCCGACCGCTGCCGTCGGGTCTGGTGGCCGCATGTGACCCGCTCGCGCCGCTCGTCCGGGGAGAGAACGTCGCCTGGCTCCAGCCCCTGCCGGACTCGTTGCTTGACCCGGGCGATCCGGCTGGAGCCGTGATCGACCGCAGCAGCCTGCGCTTGGCGTTCGCCGCCGCCCTGCAGCACTTGTCGGCGCGTCAGCGTGGCGCGCTGATCCTGCGTGACGTGCTCGGCTTCTCCGCTTCCGAGGCAGCCGAAATCCTCGGTACTACCGTCGTAGCGGTGAACAGTTCGCTGCAGCGGGCGCGTACCCGGGTGAAGCAGGCCGGGGTCCGGCAGGATCCGCTCAGCGAGCCGTCCGCAGCCGAGCAGCGCGCCTGGGTCGATCGCTACATGAGGGCGTTCGAGCACGCCGACATCGAGGGTCTCAAGCGGCTGCTCACCGAGGACGTGCTCATGGAGATGCCGCCGATGCTCAACTGGTTCACCGGCCCCGGCAACTACGGCCTGTTCATGGAATGGGTCTTCGGGCAGGCCGGAACGGATTGGTGCCTGAAGGCGGTCGCGGCCAACGGTCAGCCCGGGTTCGCCGCCTACCGGCGCGTCGGTAGCGGCTACGAGCTGCACACGCTCCAGATCTTCACCGTCACCGCCGAGGGCATCAGCCGGAATTCGGTGTTCCAGGAATCCGAGGTCTTCACGTCCTTCGGTCTGGCGGCCGGACTCGACGCCCACGGAAGATAGGTCCCCCAGGCAGACAGCCTGGGTGTCCTGGCCAAGGTCGCATGAGTTTGACAACGCTGTCCCGTTCCCTTAACACTTAGGTATGTGCCTAAGTATCAGGACCTCGACCGGGTGTTCCACGCACTCGGTGACGCCAGCCGGCGTGTCATGGTCGAGCGGCTGTCCCGCGGCCCCGCGTCAGTCAGTGAGCTGGCCAGGCCCTTCGACATGGCCCTCCCCACGATCGTCCAGCACCTGGGCGTCCTGGAGAAGGCGGGAATCGTCACCTCGGCAAAGGCCGGACGGATCCGCACCTACCAGCTGGTCCCGGGGGCATTGGCGCCAGCCGGGGAGTGGCTCAGCCGTCAGCGGCTGCCAGCCGAACGCCGCCTGGACCGCCTCGGCTCTGTGCTGAGCCGACCCACCGCCACCACGGAAGGAACGAAATGAACAACGTAACCGAGCGGAGCCAGATCCACGCGACCTTCGTCATCGAGCGCACCTACCCCGTGCCCGTCGAGGCGGTCTGGCACGCGCTGTCGGACAACGACGCCCGCGACCAGTGGTTCGGCGCAGGCGACGCCTTCGACGTGCAGGAGAAAGCCCACGAGTTCCGCGTCGGCGGGCACGGCACAGAGGCGGGCCAGTGGCATGGCGGCCCGCGCTCCCGGTTTGCCTCCACCTACACCGACATCGTGGACCTGCAGCGGATCGTGTTCACCTACGACATGTGGGTCGAGGACCGGCACATGTCCACGTCGCTGACCACGATCGTGCTGGAGTCCGACGGTGATCACACCCGACTGACCTATACCGAGCAGGGCGTCCACTTCGACGGCCTCGACAGCCCAGAGGGCCGGGAAGAGGGCACCAAGGGGCTGCTCGGCCAGCTCGGCGCCTCTCTCACCCGCGGCCACTGACAGATGGCTCCGGGAGCTGACCAGCAGCCCGAGGGTGAGTGGCTATCCCCGACAGGCCGGGCGTGCCTTGGGACCGTAGCCGACGCTCAGCGCGAGCCGACGTTCAGCGCGAGCCGACGCTCAGCGCAGCTCCTGGATGCGGACCAGGTTGCCCGCGGGATCGCGGAAGGCGCAGTCACGAATCCCGTACGGCTGCTCGGTAGGCTCCTGGACAACCTCGGCCCCGCCGGCCTGCACTTTCTCGAAGGTGTCGTCGAGGTCGGCGGTGGCCAGCAGGATCCAGCCGTAGGTGCCCTTGGCCATCATCTCGGCAACGGTGCGGCGCTCGTCGCTGGTGATCCCGGGGTCGGCGGCCGGCGGCGCCAGCAGGATCGACGTGCTGGGCTGGCCGGCCGGGCCGACCACGATCCAGCGCATCTTGCCGCTTCCGACGTCGCTGCGGACCTCGAAGCCGAGGGTGTCGCGATAGAAGGCCAGGGAAGCGTCCGGGTCGTCGTGCGGGAGAGAGCTCGCGTGGATGGTTATGTCCATGACGATCAGGCTAGCTGCGGCTCGGTGACTCGCGCTTCTCGATTCCTGATCGCCCTGGTGACTCCCTGGCCACGCATGACGGTATCCCGGCGCGTCCGCGTCGACGAGCCCTAGCCTGAGTCCGCAGCCTCGTCGCCGTCGTCCGGGGATATGCCCGTGATCAGGCACAAGGCGGCGAAACCCGCATCAGTTCCAGGCCAGTGGCGCCGCACCGCGCGAAGACCGACATGGCGCACGACCCAGCGAAGTACCAGGGCGACGATGATGGCGTCGTCGGCGTAGCCCACGACCGGGACGAAGTCAGGGATCAGGTCGATCGGCGAGGCCAGGTAGGCCAGCAGGAGGCCGAGTGCAACCCGAACGGACCGCGGCAGGCTCGGGTCGGCGGCAAGGCGGTGCAGGAGCCGCAGCAGATCAGGCAGCAGCCGCAGTGCCCCGCCGAGCCGCGTGCCGCGCGGACGCGCGATGAGCAGTGCGACGATCAGTGCCAGCCACGCCAGGAGCAGCCCGGCCGCCACCGCGATCAGCACATCCCACCACCAGGACAGCCCCATACCAGATCACTAGCACACGAGTCCCCGCTGTATGTCGCCGTGTAGGTGTACTACCCCTGTGCCGGAGGTGTGTCCGTCAGCGAGTAGCTCCCGCCCGCTCCGGTGGTGGCGGCGAAGTTCTTCGTCGTGCCGCCTGTGATCGAACGAGCGACCGTGATATAGGCCCCGGTAGACGAACTCAGATCCGCCGGGAGCGACCGCAAACCTCAGTCAGGACGTGGAAGTCGCCCTGCGGTCGGCAAAGACCAGCTTGTTGAAGATCAGGAACCTCAGGATGAACGTGACGCCGTTGGCGGCGAGATAGAGCCCCTGAACAAAGACGCTGAACTCGATGCCGTGCAGGGCGAGCACTCCTGCTTCCCGGTAGGCGAAATGGCTTGCCTCTGTCAGCACGGCGCCGACGACCAGCGAGATCGCGACAAACGGCAATGTCTCCTTCAGCAGGTCCGGCCGGCCGCGGCGCTCCCAGGCCCAGCGGCTCACGCCGTAGCTGACCGCGGCGCCGGCCAGCCAGCCGGCGAATCCCGAGATACGGCCCGTCGCGTGCACGACGCTGGCGCAGATGAAGTACGTGATCTGGCTGGCGGCCAGGGCAAGCACCGCCGCCGGGGCGAACCTGAGCAGCCGCTTGCCGCCCGACGACTGGAACCGGGCACGCAGCCGCTCAGGAAGTTTCTCCCACGCTGCGGACACGAACTTAGGAGGTGCGGGCGGCATGCTCATCCTTCGCTGCAAGGGGGAGAGTGCCTGAGCCAGGCACACGTCTACGATACGTGACCTTAGCGAAAACCGAGGCTCATTCCGCCGCCAAAACCGTCCGAAAGTGACCCGTGTCACGGCAAGTCATCAGGCCGCCGGGCGAGTCGCCGGCTGCCCGTGCGCCGTATCGCTCTGGGAGCCGCGTCCGGCCAGGTCAGCATCGCCGGTGCCGCCTCTGATCGGGTCGGGCTACCGCGGTTCATCAGGTACCGCGACATAGGCGCCGGTAGCCGGGCAACTAGGATTGGCCCGTGAATGATCGTCTGTCACCTCCTGATGCCTTCAATCCGCAGCAGCCCAATATCGCTCGCGTCTATGACTATCTGCTCGGCGGAAAGGACAACTTCGCCGCGGACCGCGCGGTAGGTGACCAGATCAGTACGACCCTGCCCGCTGTGCAGACCGGCGTGCGAGCGCAGCGTGATCTCCTCGGCCGGGTCGTCCGGTACCTCGTCAGGGATGCGGGCATCAGGCAGCTGATCGACATCGGCGCCGGCTTGCCTACGGCCGAGAACGTGCACGAGATCGCCCAGCGAATCGACGCCGACACCCGGACCGTCTATATCGACAACGACCCCGTCGTCCTCGCGCATGCGCGGGCGATCCTCGCTGGCGTCACGACCACCATCGTCGTCCAGGGCGATCTCCTGCAGCCTGCCGCGTTCCTCGCCGACCCCGAGGTGCGCGAGCACCTGGACTGGGAGCAGCCGATCGCTGTCCTGCTCTGCGGGATCATGCACTACGTACTCGACGAGGAGGACCCGGGCGCGGCGATGGACCAGATCATCGAAGCCCTGCCCGACGGTAGCTACGTCTTCATCCATCATCTGGTCAGCTCGGACGACCCGGTGACTGCCGACTTGCAGGAAGCGATGCAGCAGGGCCTGGGCCGGACCAGGTTCCGGACGCACGAGGAGGTCCTCAGCCTGTTTCGCGGGCTTGAGCTCGTCGATCCCGGCCTGGTCCCCGTGCCTGACTGGCGTCCTGATCCGGATACGCCGGGGGCGAGCGAGCATCCCGTGCTCAAGCTGGCGAGCGCCGGCCTTGCCAGGAAGACCGTCCGGCGAGGCTGGCTGGCCCGGCTGCGCCGCTGGTTCTCGTCGCGGCGCTCTGCCGATCCCGCATCGTCGGCCCAGGATGCGCCCGGCGGCGCCAGCGCGTGATTTCGCTCCGAAAGGTGTACTACGGTCGGATCAAATCACTCCGACACGATGGGCCGAACAGGCGATGGGCATCTACGACCGGCAAGTGCTCCCGCGGCTGATCAACGCGGTCTGCGGCAGCAGGACGCTCCAGCCGCTGCGGAGCCGGGTCTGTGCCGGCCTGACGGGGGAGGTCATCGAGCTTGGCTTCGGCTCAGGGCATAACGTCCCGTTCTACCCGGCTGGCGTCACCGGGGTGACCGCCGTCGAGCCGTCCGATCTCAGCTGGAAGCTGGCCGCGCAGCGGGTACAGGCCGCGGCCATTCCGGTGCGGCGCTCCGGACTCGACGGCCAGTCGCTGCCGTTCGACGATGACAGCTTCGATACGGCCCTGAGCACCTGGACGCTCTGCACCATCCCTGACGTGGCAGCGGCTCTGGCCGAGGTGCGGCGGGTGCTCAGGCCTGGCGGACGGCTGCACTTCCTTGAGCACGGGCTAGCGCCGGACGAGAGCGTCCGCCGCTGGCAGCGCCGTCTCGACCCGATTCAGCAGCGGATAGCGGGCGGGTGTCACTTCACCCGGCCGATACTCGACCTGCTGACGACGGCAGGCTTCGTCATCGACGACGTCGACGTCTTCTACGAGTCGGGTCCCAAGTTCGCGAGCGCCGACTCGCTCGGCGTCGCTTCGTCGCCGGCTGGGAGGGCGAATCAGTGACCGTGCCCCAGGATGCCGTGCTCAGGACCTTCATGCGGGATGGCCGGATCACGACGCTGCCCGCCCGCCGGTCCCGGCGCCTGGTGCTGCTCGACTACATCGCGCAGATGTTCGACATCGGAGTCCGCTACAGCGAGGGCGAGGTGAATCGCATGCTGCGCACCTTGCACGACGACTACGCCGCGCTGCGCCGGTACCTCGTCGACGAGGGCTTCCTGAGCCGTGACCACGGCGAGTACTGGCGCAGCGGCGGCACGGTCGACCTGTGAGCCCACAGCTCCGAACCTCAGCTGGCGAAGTCCCTGCGAACGACCTCAGCCAGGCTCGTGAACGGCACCGACGGGTACTCCCGCCGCCCGGCCGCCGCGTCGAACGCCTGGACCGTGGTGTCCATCACGATTCCGGCGCGCATCTGCCGTGCCAGCGACGGACTGGCCAGCCGGGCGAGCGGCGCTCCGGCTCGCATGGCAAGCAGCGGGACGCGTCCGACTCTGCCGCTCGATTTCGTTTCGTTACGGAATACCTCGACGAATTCGCCCATTGTCAGGTTCTCCGGGCCACCGACGTCGATGACAAGGCCGCGCATCGCAGGATCTGTCACGCAGCGGGCGGCGAAGCCCGCGACGTCAGCCGCTGACACCCAGTTGACCGGGTTGCGGCCGCTCCCGAACACCATCGTCTTCCCCCTGTCGAGCAGCGGGCGGCCGAGTACCTGGCACCAGGTCTCCATGTATGCCGATGGCCGCAGGATGGTCCAGGCCAGCCCGCTGCGGCGAAGCTCCTGCTCGGCGGCGAACTTCATCCGCATCAGGTCCATCGGGTGGTCAGGCGCGGCGTCCCTGACCGAGACGAGCACCAGGTGCTCGGCCCCCGCCTCCCTGGCGGCCCGGATCAGGCGGCTGTTGCCGTCCCGGTCCACGCGGGCCGGGCTGGTGCCTCGCGGCCCGGCGAACCCGTGGATCGCCGAGATCACCGTCGTCACGCCCTCGGCGGCCGCGGCGAGATCGGACGACTGGCTCACGTCGCCAGGCACGACTTCCACGGTCGCCCCGAGGTGACTGGCCCTGGCAGGGTCCCTGGTGAGCACCCGGACCTGCTGTCCGGCATCGAGCAGCAGGCCGACGATCCTGGTGCCCAGGGTCCCGGTGCCGCCGGCGAGGAGTATCACGCCGCTCCTGCCGCGGCGCCGGGCAGCCGGAGCGCGCCGGTCCGCAGCAGGAAGTCCGAGACGTCCACCACATCCCAGTGCTCGGCCAGGCGACCGTCACGCATCCGGTGGATGTCGACGCCCCTGACCGACACGCTCGCTCCGGTCGCAGCGACGCCCATCCAGTCACCGGCATGCGTGCCGTGGTTCGTCCACATCGCGGCGACCAGGTCACCCTCGGCGATCAGGTGGTCGATCGTGAAAGTGGGATTGAAGGCCGCGCGCACCATGCTGATCCGCTGCTTGAGACCCTCCGCACCCTGGGCCTGCCCGGGAAACGGGTTGTGCTCGATATGGTCAGGCCAGGTGATCTCGTCGAGTACCTCCAGGCGGCCCTGGTTCCCCACCTCTTCGTACAGGCGCGCGACCACTCGCTTGTTCTGCTCCGGCGTTGCTGCCATCGTGAGCTCCTCTCGCTCGGCGGCCCGGGCTCGGGCCGTGGGTTGATACGCTCCGGTTGAGCACATCAGGCTCGATGATTCCGCTGCTGACCGGACACCACCATGAAAGAAACTCACCGTCTGGTCACCGAACTGACCACAGGAGAGCGGCCGTCTGGGCCAGCCGTCGACGTCCGGGCGGGGCAGCGGTTCGGTGCGGCCGTGCGCGCGCTCCGCAGGTCAGCAAGTCTCACCCAGGAAGAACTGGCCGAGAGCGCCGGCATCAGCGCCCGGACCGTGAGCGATGTCGAGCGGGGACTGCGGGTAACCGTCCACGGCGACACGGCCAGGAGGCTGGCGACCGCACTCCGCCTGGCCGGCGCGCATCGGCAGGAGTTCGAGGCACTGGCCCGCGGGGAGGCAGCCCCAGAGCCGCCCGAGCAGGAGGCCAGCGGCCTGCCAGCCATGCCCACGCCCCTGCTCGGCCGGTCGAGCGAGCTGACGGCTATCACCACAGCACTGCTGACCCCAGGCACCCGGCTGCTCACCCTCACCGGCCCTGGCGGGATCGGCAAGACCCGGCTGGCGATCGAGGCGGCCCGGCGCGTGCGGCAGTACTTCGGCGGCGGCGTCTTCTTCGTCAGCCTTGGCGAAGTCAAGGATGCCTCGCTCGTCGCCCCGGAAGTGGCCAAGGCCCTGGGTGTCCCTGAGTCCCGGGCCGACCTCCAGGGACTGCTCGTCCGGCGGCTGGCGGCCGAGCGGGCGCTGGTCGTGCTCGACACGCTCGAGCACCTGACCGCCGCGGCGCCGCTGGTCTACGCGATGATGCTCGGCTCCGAGCAGGCGGTCTTCCTGCTGACCAGCCGAAGTGCGCTCCGGCTGCGCGGCGAGCACCAGTTCCCTGTCCCTCCGCTTGACCTGCCGGCCGAACGGGACGCCCTGACGCTGGCGGACCTGTCGCGCTGGCCGGCCACCGAGCTGTTCTGGAAGCGAGCCCTGGCCGCCAGGCCAGGCCTGGCGGGCGACCGCTCCGCCGCGACCCATGTGGCGGAGATCTGCCGCAGGCTGGACGGTCTTCCGCTCGCGATCGAGCTGGCTGCCGCCCGGGTCAAGCATCTCCCCCTGCCCGCCATCGCGGCCCAGCTCGACGACCGCCTGAAACTGCTCACCGGCGGCTCCCTGGACCTGCCGCGGCGGCAGCGCACCATCCGTGACACGGTGGCCTGGAGCCATGACCTGCTAGAGCCAGAGCAGGCGCGGTTCTTCCGTCGGCTGGCCGTCTTTCGGGGCGGCTGGGACCTGCCGTCCGCCGAAGCGGTCTGTGCAGGATCCGGCGACGCCGGTGATGTCCTGGATGCCATCAGCGCGCTGGTCGACCAGAGCCTCGTCGTACTCGACCCCGACCACCCGCAGGCGCGTTACCGGATGCTGGACACGATCAGGGACTTCGCGGCTCATCGGCTCAGCCAGGCCGGCGAGGCGGATCAGGCCGGGAGCCTGCATGCGAGGAATTTCCTGCACCTGGCTGAAGAAGCGGAGCCGAATCTGGTGCGGGCCGGGCACGACGACTGGTTCCGGCGGCTTGACCTCGAGCGGGCCAACCTGCGGCGGGCCATCGAGTGGCTGACCGGGCACGGCGAGACTGTGCTGGCGCACCGGTTCACGGCAGCGCTGTGGCGGTACTGGCGTCAGCGGGGTGACTTCACCGAGGGCCGGGGCTGGATCGAGGCGGTCCTGGCGATGCCGGGCGACGTGCCGCCGGGCCTGCGATCACGGACGGTCGGCGCCGCCGCGGCTCTGGCCTACCCGCAAGGTGATTTCACCCGGCTGGCCGAGCTCGCGCGAGAGGCGACCGACCTCGCGCAGCGCGGTGATGACCCGATCGAGCTGCGCAACGCGCTCACGCTGCACGGCTTTGTCGCGGTCGGCCAGGGCAGGCACCGTGAAGCTCTGGAGATCTTCGACCGCTGCGTGGACCTGTGCCGGCCGGGGGGTGACAGCTGGCAGCTGGGCACTTCCCATCTGAATCGCGGCATCGCGCTGCTGAACCTGGACCGGCCTGGTGATGCCGATACTGATTTCGTCGAGGGCCTTGGCGTCTACCGTCGTCTGGGGGATGAGATCTTCGCCGCCCGGATCGTCAACCTGCGCGCGCAGGCCGCACTGGCGCTGGGCGACATCGACCGGGCCGACGACCTAGGCCGCGATGCGCTGACCGCCTTCGCCCGCCACGGAGAGCTGCAGGGGATCGCCAGCGCGCTGGGAACCCTCGCAGCGGCAGCCGCGGCGAGAAACGAGCCTGACCGTGCGGCCAGCCTGGCCGGGACCGAGGCGGCGATCAGCCAGTCGCTCGCGTCCAGCGACCTGCCTGACCGGGTGCTGACGGCACGGCTGCTCGCCGGGGCCGAGCGGACCGCCGATGCCGCGCGCTGGCAGGCTGCCTGGGAGGCTGGCCGACTGATGGCCGTCGAGGCGGCGGTCGAGTACGCCCTGGCCGTCGGCTGACGGCCGCTGCCGCATCCGAGCTGCCTTGTCGACCCGCATCGGCTCGACAAGGCGTCGGGGCATGCCGCCCGACCTGCGCGGCACGGGCCCGAATCGTCACGACGCTTTCGGCAGCCGCAGGTGATCCGGCTCGTTCTCGGCTGCTGTCTCCGCCCGGGTCGACTTCCGGGGTCCGGTCACCTTCGGCAGCTCGGCCGTAGGAAGCTCGGCCGTCGGCACTTCGGCCGTCGGCAGCTCGGCCGTCGGCACTTCGGCCGTCGTCCGCTCCCCGGTCTCCTCCCGGTCGCGCGCGGCGCGGTTAAGCACCGCGGTCACGACGGCCAGCGCCAGCAGCAGGACGCCGGCGATGGTCAGTGTCGCCGGCAGCCCGATCGATGACTGGAAGTACCGCACGACCATCGCGGTGAGGTAGCCGAACAGCGAGATCGTGCCGCCAGCCAGTAGCAGGCTGTTGCGCAGCGGAACGCTGGCGGCCATCGCGGCGAGAGCGGTCGCCACGCCGATCGCGTAGGCCCAGCCGTGGGTCCAGACCGCCAGGCTTGGCGCGAGGAGGGCGAGTGCGGCAGCGAGCGGTACGGTCGTCCACAGCGGCTCCGGGTACCGCCACCCGAGAACCGCCCAGCCGAGGCCGAGCATCCACAGGCCGAGCGCGAAGGCCAGCCAGGGAGCGGCCGGGCCCGCCGCGGTCAGGATGGCGCCGCAGACGGCCACGGTAAGGCCGATGAAGAGCGCGACCAGCTCCGGCTCGCGCCGACGTGCCAGCCACAGCACGGCCGAGCACGCCGTGACCGCGAGTCCGACGGTCATGGCCGTCTGCGCCCAGCTGCCGCCGAACATGTCGTGCGTGGCGACACCCGTTGCCGTCGCGGCACTGGCGATCGAGAGGAACCACACCACGCCGAGCACTCGCTGGACCGCCGGCTCGGCCACCTGGGTCAGGCCGAGCCCGGCCACGAGGAAGAAGGCAGCGCCGCCCGCGAAGATGGCGACATGCCCCCAGTCGCCGATGGCGTTCCAGTGCTGGCCGATCGCCACGCCGGTGCCGATCAGCACCAGGGTCGATCCAAGGTAAGCCGACGCCTCGGTCAGCAGCGTGAAGCGGGTCCGCTGCCGCGGTCCGTGCGACGTGACGTCATGCGTCCTGATGCGCCGGTCCCAGTAATAGGAAACGCAGAACACAAGCGCGACGAGCGCGATGACAAGGACAAAGGCGGCCATGGCGAACCTTCTTCCGGCCCTTAGGCAACTCTTGCCTGAGACCCGCCATTAACAGTCTTTTACGCTGGCCGATTCTCTGGCAGGGTCAAAGGTCACGACCTATCCGGGATCGAATTCAGGGCCTGGGTGACCAGGGAATCCGCTGGCGGCAGCCCGTACCGCTCGGCGTACAGCGCGAGCACGAGCGCGGCCAGGCGCTCGCCCTGAGCCTGCGGCGCGGCCGACGACGCCGCCATCAGCAGCATCGGCTCCGCAGCGGCCAGGCCGGTGAAATCGGGCATCACGTAGCCGGGCACGGGCAGCGGCACGGCTCCGCAGCGTGTCCAGAAGCCGACTCGCCCTTCCCGCACGCGCCGCTCCGCGTCGTCCCTGGCCTGGGCCGGATCCTCCACCTCGAAGCAGACCAGGTCCGGCCACCCGTCCGCGGCGATCGCCTCGCCAAGCAACTGCCACAGGTCAAGCCCGAGTTGCTCCCTGCGGCGCCGGGGATCGATCGCGAAGTATCGCAGGAACGTCCAGCCGGCCGTCTCGAGCCGCTTGACGGCAGCCAGGCCAGCCGGCTGGTCACCAGCACAGCCGATATGCAACTGGTCGCGCGGACCGGTCCCGGTCAGCTGGTCGAATGGCACCCTGAGGTGACGGGGAAAGGAGTCACGGTAAATCTCGGCTGCCCTGGCGATCTGCTCCCCGTCCAGTGAGCTCGCCGGACGAATTATCAGCCTGTTCAAGGTCGACCCGGCCCCTCATACTCATGCCATGACGGCAGCGGCGGAGCGACCCCGGCTGATCGTCGTGCGCGGGAACTCCGGCTCAGGAAAGAGCAGCGTAGCGAAGTCGCTGCGGGAGGCTTACGGGCGCGGACTCGCCGTGGTCGGCCAGGACAACATCCGCCGGACGATCCTGCGGGATCGTGACCTGCCCGGGTCGGCCAACATCGGGCTGATCGGCCAGGTCGCGCGGTACGCGCTCGAGAACGGCTTCCACGTGGTGGTGGAGGGCATCCTGGACGCGCGGCGGTACGGGCCGATGCTCACCGCCCTGCGAGACGCCCATCAGGGCCCGGCCTACTTCTACTACCTGGACGTCAGCCTGATGGAGACGATCCGCCGGCATGCCACCAGGCCACAGGCGGAGGAATTCGGGCCGGACGACATGCGCGACTGGTACCTGCGGCTCGACCTTGTCCCGCCGCTTGGCGAACAGGTCATCGGCGAGGCCAGCGGCCTGGCGGACACGACTGCCCTCATCCTCGCCGAGTCCGGGTTGCTCCAGGCGGTCCTGCTCAGAGCCGAGCCGGCGACGAAGTCCGACCTTCCCTCGCTGATGGAACTCGCGGCGCGCAGCGATCCGCCACCCGGCTCGCTGCCAGACTTCGCGGCGGAGGTCACGCGCGCCATCGCGCAGCGCAGGCTCCTGGTCGTCCGGGACCCGCACGAGGTCGTGCTGGGGGCCGCACTGCTCGGCGCCGGTCCGAGCGACCACCAGATCAGCTGGCTGGCCGTGCGCTCCAGCGCCAGGCGCCGCGGGGTGCGCAAGCTGCTGCTGGCCGAGATCGTACGTCGCGGACCGGCAGGCGCCGCTGCGGGCTCAGGCGCCGAGGTTGCCGGCAGCCGCTTTCTGTCGCGTCAGATGTCGGCGCCCTGAGCGCGCGCCTGGCCGGGCACCACCAGCCCGCACTCGTAGGCCATGACGACGATCTGCGCCCGGTCCCTGGCGCCGAGCTTGGTCATGATCCGGCTGACGTGCGTCTTGGCGGTGAGCGGGCTCACGAACAGGCGAGTGGCGATCTCGTCGTTCGACAGGCCGGCCGCGACCAGCGTCATGACCTCGCGTTCCCGCCCGGTAAGGCCGTCCAGCTCCCGGCCCGACGGGGCCCGGCGTTCTGGCCTGCTGGCGAGGTCGGTGATCAGCTTGCGGGTGACGCTAGGGGAGAGCAGGGCCTCCCCGCGGGCGACGACCCTGACGGCCTGGATCAGCTCAGCCGGCTCAGAGTCCTTGACCAGGAAGCCGCTGGCGCCCGCCCGGATCGCCTGGTACACGTACTCGTCGGACTCGAACGTGGTCAAGATGATGACCTTGACCCCGGCGAGGTCGTCGTCCGCGGCGATCCGGCGCGTCGCCTCCAGTCCGTCGGTGTTGGGCATCCTGATGTCCATCAGCACGACGTCCGCGCGGCTCGTGTGCGCGAGATCGACCGCCTGCCCGCCGTCCGCCGCCTCAGCGACCACCTCGATGTCGTCCGCCGACTCAAGCAGGATCCGGAAGCCGGCCCGGATCAGGGACTGGTCGTCGGCGAGCAGGACCCGGATCATGGGCGGGTGCCTTCCCCGGCAGGGGCCAGCGGCAGCGCCGCGGGCTCGTCCGGCGCGGTGAACGGCAGGGTGGCGCACACTCGGAAGCCGCCCTCCGGCCGGGAGCTGGCCTGCAAGGTCCCCCCGATGGCGGCGGCGCGCTCCCGCATGCCGATCAGGCCGTGGCCCGTCGGGGAGCGATCCAGGTCAGCCTGGCCCGCACCGGCCTGCGGGCCGCGGCCGGTGTCGGCGACCTCGATCAGCAGCCGCGAGCCGGCATAGGTCAGCGACACGGTGGCGGCCGCCGGGCCCGCGTGCCGGATGACGTTCGTCAGCGATTCCTGGATGATCCGGTAGGCCGAGAGGTCGACGGCGGCCGGCAGCGCGGCCGGCTCGCCGGACGTGGTGACCGTGACCGGCAGCCCGGCCTGGACCGCACCGGCGACCAGCGTGTCGAGCTGGGAAAGACCAGGTGTCGGCGAGATCGGGTCGGCCTCGTCGGCCTGGCGCAGCACGTCGAGTATGGCCCGCAGCTCGCGCAGCCCGTTCTTGCTGGCCGTCCTGATGGCCTGCAGCGCCTGCGCGGCGATGTCGGGTTGCTCGGTCAGCACCAGGGCCGCCGCGCTGGCCTGGACGTTGATCGTGGACATCGTGTGCGCGACGACGTCATGCAGTTCGCGGGCGATCCGCAGCCGCTCCTCGTCCACCCGCCGCCTGGCCTCGTCCCGCGCCCGGTCCTGGATCGAGGCGACGTAAGCGCGCCGGTTGCTGATCGCGATCCCGCCGAGCACGGCGCCGGTGATCATCGCGGGAAGCAGGAAGAACCCGCCCTGGGTCGGGCCGAACGGGTTAGCCGCGGCGGTCGACCCCATCAGCACGACGAGGACGACCGCCGCCGTGATCAGGGCCTGGCGGACGCTGACCGCGAGCGCGACGGCGAACAGGGCGATCGCCGGATTGAGCAGGGCGGCCCCGTTCTCGTAGCCGAGCAGGGTGTAGGCGGTGACGGCGCCCGTCGAGACAAGCAGGACGGTCAGCGGGTACCGCCGCCGCCCGGCGAGGATCAGGCCGGACAGTGCGACGAGCAGAAAGGCCGCGGCCGGGACGTGCGGTGCGGGATGACCGTTGACGACCATGTCCGATGGCTGATTCGGGTGCGCTTCCCCGTAGGAGCCGCCGACCGTAACGGCCGTCATTATCAGCGCGCTGGCGACGTCGCGCGCCGTGGTACCGCGCCAGGTCCGCCACCAGCCCGATGTGCCGCTCACCCGACCAGCGTATGACCGGACATGGCCCCCGATCGTCCTCCGTTAGTAGACAGCCTGCGTACTGCGCAGGGAGTAGTCCGCCCGCTTCGTGCTGCCCGCGCGGTACAGGCAAGTGTCATCGCCTGGGCGACGACCACGAGGTCCATTTTCGGGACGCTCGTAATGGCTGGCGGAACGTCCGCCGGCGGCCACGTCCAGGAGGCGTTCCCGTGCCTGCGCTTACTCGTTTCGTGCTTCGCCACAAGGCGCTCGTCGCCTTGCTCTGGCTCGCCGTAGCCGTCGCCGGGGCGATGACCGTCGGCGGCACCACGCACCGGATGACCAATGACTTCTCGATGCCCGGCCAGGCGTTCACGGTCGACAGCCAGATCGCCCGGGTCTACGGCAACGGCGGCTCGCAGACCCCCTACGTGCCAGTCCTCACCGCTCCGGCCGGCAAGCGGCTCAGCTCTCCCGCCGTCGCCGCCGAGGCGGGCCGCATCTTCGCCGCGGCCGCGGCAGCGGTACCGCACGCGCGCCTGGCCGACTTCGCCGTAACGCACGACCACGCCTTCATCACCCGGGACGGCCGGTCGACGTTCGCGCTGCTGTACACCCCGGTCGTCGCCGGCTTCGGCGGCCCTAGCCTCGGACCTGTCATCCAGCACGCGCTGACTGGCGCTGCTCCGGCGGGCTGGCACGCGGGTGTCACCGGCCTGCAGCTGCTGGCCAGCGGCAAGCCGGCGTCGGCGAGCAAGGGCACCGGGATAATGGCCGAGGCCCTGATCGGCGCGCTCGGCGCGCTGCTCGTCCTGGCCTTCGTCTACGCCAGCTTCCTCGCGTTCCTGCCGCTGCTGATCGGCGCCGTTTCTGTGCTGGCGACCTTCCTGCTCGTCGGCGGGCTGACGGAGGTGACCAGCGTGAGCCAGATCGTGGAGTTCCTGATCGCGCTGATCGGCCTGGGCGTGGCCATCGACTACTCGCTGCTCGTCGTCAGCCGCTGGCGGGAGGAGCGGGCAGCCGGACGAGACAACGCCGCCGCGGTGATCGAGGCGATGAGCCACGCCGGGCGGGCGGTCGTGTTCTCCGGCCTGACCGTGGCCATCGGGCTGCTGTCGATGATCGTGCTGCCGGTCCCGATGCTGCGCAGCGTCGGTTACGGCGGCGTGCTGGTGCCGCTGGTGTCGGTGGTCGTCGCCATCACGCTGCTCCCGGTCATCCTGGCAAGCGTCGGGCCGCGGCTTGACTGGCCGAGGCTGCGCACCGAGCGCTCCGCGAGCCGGGTGTTCTCCGCCTGGGCGCGCGGTGTCTACCGGCACCGCTGGATCGCCGCCGTGGCCGGCCTCGCCGTGATCGTCGCACTGATGCTCCCCGCCTTGTCCCTGCACCTCGGCGAGCCTGGCAGCAGTTCCCAGGCCACCGCCGGCCCGGCGCACGACGCGCTGGTGACCCTGACCGACGGCGGCATCCCGTCCGGCATCATCGCTCCAGCGGAAGTTCTCGTGCGGACAGCGCACGCTCAGGGCACGGACCCGGCCGGCGCGGTAACCGCCCGCGCCGCGCACGTCCCCGGGATCTACGCGGCGGTCGCCCCGGCGACTCCGGACTACCGGCGCCGGGGCACCGCGATCGTCACCGTGCTCCCGTACGCGGACAGCACGGTCCCGGCCGGCCAGGCGACCATTTCCCGGCTGGAGCGGGCGGTGATCGGGACGCCGAATGTTGTCGGGGTCGGTGGTGACGGCGCATCGCTGATCGACTTCGATCACGCGGTTTACGGCGACTTCCCGCTGATGCTCGCCCTGATCTCGGTCGCGACGTTCCTGCTGCTGGCACGGGCGTTCCGGTCGGTGCTGCTGGCAGCGAAGGCGGTCGTGTTCAACCTGATCTCACTCGCGGCCGCCTACGGCGTGCTCACCTGGGTCTGGCAGGACGGCCACGGCTCGAACGCCCTCTGGGGCATTCCCGCCACCGGAGCCATCACGATGTGGGTACCGCTGATGGTCTTCGCCTTCCTGTTCGGCCTCTCGATGGACTACGAGGTGTTCATCCTCACCAGGATCCGCGAGTCCTACGACGCCAGCGGCGATGCCCGCGCGGCCGTCACCGAAGGACTCGGCAGGACCGGGCGCCTGGTCACCAGCGCGGCCGCGATCCTGATGCTGAGCTTCCTGTCCATGTCCACCGGACCGATGACCGACCTGAAGATCCTCGCGACCGGGCTGGGCGCCGGCATCCTGATCGACGCCGTGGTGATCCGCTGCCTGCTCGTCCCGGCGATGGTGGCACTGTTCGGCCGGGCCAACTGGTGGCTGCCCGAGCGGTTCGGCAGGCTGCTGCGGGTGCCGGCTGCCCAGCCTTATCTCGCTCGCAGGGTTCCGGCCCACAGGTAGATCCAGTAGACCGAGGCCGAGGTCAGCAGTATCCCGGTGAAGGCGCTGCAGTTGCCGAGCAGCGCCACCGGGAACTGTCTCGGCCTGCTGCGGCCGATGAGGACCAGAGTCCCGAGTATGACCGCGCTGGTGACCAGGGACAGTACGAGCAAGACCAGGTGGCCGAAAAGTGCGAGCCCGTACAAGCCGCAGGTGTCGGCGCACGGGGACTGACGGGCCGTGACGTAAGTGCCGAAGGCCACTTCGGCCGCCGGAAGAACGTGCCAGGCCAGCAGCACGCCGACGGACCTGGCGATCACCGGCCGCCGCGATCCGCCTGCCACGGCAGGAGTCAGGCCAGCCGCTGCGTTGTCCATAGTGTGAATTGACGCACATCGCGAGCCATCCATCTAGCCGGCGGTGCCGACGGTAATCAGCGCACGCAGCACGCCCGTTACCGGACCACTCCCGCACTCGGCGCGCGTGGCGCTGATCCCGGCCTGTGCGATGTGCTGCCAAGCGTCGTCGCCGATCGTCCGGCGGAGCAGGACGAGCGGGGCCATCGTGCGCACCGCCTTATCCCAGAACTGCTCGGCTGACTCGGCTCGCTCGTAGGCTGTGACCTCGTGCACCTGCACGTCGGTAAACGCCGCCGACATCTCCTGCATGCAGTCCTGCGGGGCCGACAGCGGCGGGGGACCCGACGGGCCTGGCGGCTGGCCGGTTACCTCGCCGGCTGCCTTCCGAACCGCGGACATCACCGGGCCGAGTAGCGGTGCCTCCTCCATGGGAGGCCAGCTACTGATGGCGGCGCGCCCACTGGGTGCGAGCACACGGCGAAGCTCGGCGATCCCGCGCTGAGGGTCTGGGAAGAAGATCAGGCCGAAGATAGAGAACGCCGCGGCGAACGTACCGTCGGCGAACGGGAGGGCCTGCCCGTCACCGACCCGGGCGGTGACGTTGGGCAGCCCGCGCGCATTCAGCAGGTCGATCATCCGCGGTGCGAAGTCCACGGCGTCCACGACCCAACCCTGCGCGGAAGCCAGGCCGGTGAGCGTACCCGGTCCGCATGCCACGTCCACGACGCGCGCGCCGGGCGCCGGGGCTGCCAGCCGGAGTGCCTCCCGGGCAAACGTCTCGAATGTCGGCATTACCTCGGCGGCGTAGGCAGGAGCCACGAGGTTCCAGGGCAAGGGTACCGACAAGGGCGATTCGGTCGGCTGTCGCGTTTTCTCGGTCATGGCTGATTTCCCTTCTGCTTGCAGCCTCGCCCTGAAGGCGTTCCCTCGCGACGAACGATTCGTTCGGTCCTGGCCGGGTTCCCGGCTGAGCCCGGTCAGGGAAGGATGTCGGCCGGGTCATAAGAGCAGTAAGTGCCGGTATTCACGTGCTTGTCGAGGTCCGCTCCGACCATAGGTGCCACGGCAGCGATCTGCTCGATGGCGTGCCTGATCGTCCTGGTCACATTGATGCGCAGCCGCTCGGCCTGAGATCCGAGCCGTCTGCTCCTGCCGCCGAGGCCGCGCGCCTGCCGCAGTTCCCGTTCGATGGCACGACGCTCATCGGCCAGCCGCGCCGACGCATCCGCGTCGCCTCGCCGGTCAGCGGTACTCTGGGCGGCGTCGATCACGCGGA
The DNA here is from genome assembly GCA_036391385.1 of Streptosporangiaceae bacterium. Classification (GTDB taxonomy): domain Bacteria; phylum Actinomycetota; class Actinomycetes; order Streptosporangiales; family Streptosporangiaceae; genus Chersky-822. Next base: position 1,434 of record DASWAA010000276.1, on the reverse strand, counting down.
GCCGATCCCGGATTTCTGCGAGCGCAGTGCGGTCGAGCACGGGCGCGTCGGTCATCGTCACCGCAATGCCGGCGAGTTGGCTGACGTGTACGCGGTACCCGGGAGTAGCGAGCAGCCGGGCGAGCTGACCAAATCCCTTCGCCTGTCCGAGCGGCACCCGGCGGCCGTCATATTCCAGCAGCCAGCTTCTGCCCTCGCGGACAAGTGCGAACATCGGGGCGGCATTGGCTTGGGCATGCGCGCCCCACCTCGCGGACTGGCCCGCCGTCCAGTGCAGCCAGGGGGCCGCACCAGCTTTCCTGGCGAGGTCGCGGCCCGACTCCAGCGACGCATAGGCAGCCTGCGCATTACCTGCCGCCTGGCTTGCCAGCGCCAGATAGAGGTCGGCCGGTCCCATGCACGCCACGCCGCCTGCTACCACAATCAGTGTTCCTGCCAGCGGAGCGAGCCGATCCGCTATCAGCGCGCCCGCAGCGGCGTCTGCGAGCAAAGCCGCCGCGAGCGCCCCGCCTGCCAGCGCCGGGCCCGCCCTCGGGCCGGCCATGCTTCCCACCTCGCGCAGCCCGACCGCCAGGAAGGCGCGGGCCTGGTCATCCTGGCCGGCGCTGGCCGCCATGGCAGCGAGGACGAGCCGCGGCAGGCGCGCGAACAGGACCGGATGTGCGGACAACTCGCTGACCTCGTCCTGGTCGTGAGTCTGGAGGGCGAGGATGGAGCGGTAAGTCAGGCGGGCGAGCGGCCCGTCCGGCGCGCCACCTCGCTCGGCGAGCGCAGAGGCCTCGGACATCGCCTGATCGGCCCGGCTATAACTGCCCTCGAGCAGCGCGAGACAGCACTCGCGCACCCGCACCGCCAGCATGTGGTCCAGGTTGCCGGTCTCCCTGGCCAGGGATTCGCAGCAGCGCAGTTCCTCGGCCGCCTCACCTGTCCTGGCGGCCTCGAGCAGCATCACGAACCGCCACAGCCTGGCGTCGAGCTCGGGACCGAGGTAGCCATGCAGGAGCGCGAGCGCGACGGCATGATCGGCGTGACCCAGGCGGGACTCGAGGTGGCCGGGCGCCCAGTGCGCGTCCAGCCAGGCTAGCTCAGCCTCGATCTCCAGGTCCGGCCGCGTCCCAGCACGGGTCAGGGTGAGAAGCTCGCTGGCCATACGCTGGCGCAGGTCCCGTTGCGTCCACGGCATGAGGCGGATGAGCCGGGCGCCGAGCCGTAGCGCATCGGTGCCAGTGGCAGTCTGGCGGGCTGCCGCGACGAGCGCGCGTACCTCAGCGTCGTCATCAAGGAACGCTGTCGCTGGCTGAGCGTTCAGGGCACACTCGATCGCCTCGGGCCACGCGCCAGCGGCCAGTGCCGTCTTACCCGCACCGAGCCACGCGTGCCGCGCGGCCAGCCGGTCGCCGCTGCGCTGCGCCTGCCTGGCCGCGCTCATCTGCG
>DASWAA010000275.1:0-3669 GCA_036391385.1 Streptosporangiaceae bacterium | reverse complement strand
GGCTACCGGCGCCGTCAGGGCCACCGCCAGAAGTACACGCAGGTGAAGATCACCGGCATCGGCTCGGGCAAGGCCAGCGCCAGCAAGAAGAAGGTCTGAGATGGCACACAAGAAGGGCGCCTCGTCCAGCCGGAACGGGCGTGACTCCAACGCTCAGCGGCTTGGCGTGAAGCGGTTCGGCGGCCAGGTCGTCAACGCGGGTGAGATCCTCGTGCGCCAGCGTGGTACCCACTTCCACCCGGGCCTCGGCGTCGGACGTGGCGGCGACGACACTCTGTTCGCCCTCGTGGCAGGCAAGGTCGAGTTCGGCAGCCGCCGTGGCCGCCGGGCGATCAGCGTCATCCCGGTCGAGACGAAGGCCGCCGCGAAGGCGAGCTAGTACGTTGCACGCTCATGATCGCGGACGATCAACCGCGATCATGAGCGTTATCGCGCGCAGAGTCGGCGTGACGGGCTAGCGGCCCGTGTCAGGAGACTCAGTCGGCCCATCTGGCGCAGTCGGCCGACGGCAATCAGGCGCGCATTCTTCGAGGGGGCTGGCATGGCGGAATTCGCCGATCAGGCAGAGCTCCGAGTACAGGCGGGCAGCGGCGGTAACGGCTGCGCCTCCATCCACCGCGAGAAGTTCAAGCCGCTCGGCGGACCCGACGGGGGCAACGGCGGCCGTGGCGGCGATGTCATCCTCCGGGTAGACCCGAGCACCGCGACGCTGCTCGACTTCCACCGCAGGCCACTGCGCCGGGCAGGGGAGGGCAAGGCAGGGGCCGGCTCGCACCGCAGCGGAGCGGACGGCGCCGACCTGATCGTCAGCGTGCCGGACGGTACCGTCGTCAAGACCGCCGACGGTGAGGTGCTCGTGGACCTGATCGGCGCTGGCACTGAGTACATCGCCGCGCAGGGCGGGCATGGTGGCCTCGGTAATGCCGCGCTGGCCTCGACCAAGCGCAAGGCCCCGGGGTTCGCGCTCCGCGGTGAGCCGGGACAGCACCTGGACCTTGTGCTCGAGCTGAAGACGATCGCCGATGCGGGCCTCGTCGGCTTCCCGAACGCCGGCAAGTCCTCTCTCATCTCCGCCATGTCGGCGGCGCGCCCGAAGGTCGCCAACTATCCGTTCACGACGCTGATCCCGCACCTTGGCGTGGTCGAGGCGGGGGAGACCCAGTTCGTCGTTGCCGACGTGCCCGGCCTGATCCCGGGTGCCAGCGAAGGCAAGGGCCTCGGCCTGGACTTCCTGCGGCATGTCGAGCGCTGCACGGTCCTCGTTCATGTCATTGACTGCGCCACGATGGAGCCCGGCCGCGATCCGGTTACCGATCTCGACGTGATCGAGGCGGAACTCGACGCGTACGACGAGCTGACCGGTGCCGACATGGCAAGCCGGCCGCGGATCGTCGTGCTGAACAAGATCGATGTCCCCGAAGCCCGGGACCTGGCCGATATTGTCACGCCCGACCTGGAAGCAAGAGGTCTTCAGGTTCACCACGCCTCTGCCGCCTCGGGTGAAGGCCTGCGCGAGCTGGCGTTCGCGATGGCGGCGATGATCGCTCAGGCCAGGAAGGCTGCCCCGGAACCGGTGCCGACCAGGCTGGTGATCCGGCCCGAGCCAGTGGCCGGCCCCGACTTCGAGCTGATCCGCACCGGGCCGAACTCGTTCCTGATCACCGGCGCCAAGCCGCGCCGGTGGATCACGCAGACCGACTTCAGCAATGACGAGGCGGTCGGCTACCTGGCCGACAGGCTCGCCAAGCTCGGTGTCGAGGAAGCGCTGGCCGCGGCCGGAGCCGAAGCCGGCGCAGAGGTGCTGATCGGCGACCCGGACGACGCCGTGGTCTTCGACTGGGACCCGAAGGTGCCCGCCGGCGCGGGCTTCGGCCCCCGCGGCACCGACCCCCGGCTGGAGCGCGACCGCCCGCACGGCTAAGCCGCCACGCACTCAGGGCGGCTCGCGGCCGGGGAGCCCTCGCGGCCGCTATCACGCCGGCAGGTCCTGCTGACGACGGTCTGGAGCCGGCCGGCTCGCCCGCGGTGTGACGGTCCGCTCTTGCTCAGGCGACTAAACTGCATGGGCGCTTTTGTCGTTCGCACTGGAGGGACTCGCGCTTGCCGAATCCGGACCGCGCCGCCGCTCAGCTGGAATCCACCGAGACAGACCGGGAGCAGGACTACCTCACCGGCTTGTATGACCGCCTCGACGAGCTCAGGGAGCGAGCCGCCCGCCGGCTGGCCGGCGTGCTGCGCCAGGCTGGCGGGACGCCTGCCGCGCGGACCGAGCGCGAGGCGCTCACCGTCATGTACCGGCAGCAGCTTGGCCAGCTCGACGCCGCCGAGAACGGGCTCTGCTTCGGCCGCCTGGAGTTCACGAACGGGACGAGGTCCTATATCGGCCGGCTCGGCATGCACGCCGACAACGACAGCTACGACCAGATCCTGATGGACTGGAGGGCCGATGCCGCCCGGCCGTTCTACCTGGCCACCGCGGCCTCACCCGGTGAGGTCAAGGTGCGCCGCCACATCAAGACCCGCGGGCGTACGGTGTCGCGGCTGGACGACGAGGTGCTCGACCTCGCGGCCGCCGACCCGACCAGGCACGAGGGGCTCACCGGGGAAGCGTCGCTGCTCGCCGCGCTGAACGCCAGCCGCACCGGCCGGATGCGCGACATCGTCGAGACGATCCAGGCCGAGCAGGACCACATCATCCGGGCGGGCCTGCCCGGCGTGCTGGTCGTCCAGGGCGGCCCCGGCACCGGAAAGACGGCGGTCGCGCTGCACCGGGCCGCCTACCTGCTCTACACCTACCGACGGCAGCTGGAGAAGCGTGGCGTCCTCGTGATCGGGCCGAACGCCACCTTCCTGCGCTACATCGGCCAGGTGCTGCCCTCGCTCGGCGAGACCAGCGTGCTGCTGGCCACTATCGCCGACCTGATGCCCGGGATCGAGGCGACCGGCAGCGAGCCCGCCGACGTGGCGCGGATCAAGGGCAGGCCGGTGATGGCGAAGGTCCTGGCCAGCGCCGTCCGGGACCGGCAGCGCGTGCCGCATGAGGGCCTTGAAGTGCGTTTCGAAAACAGTATTTACCGGCTGAGCAGGCAGTCGCTCTCGCAGGCGAGGGAGCGGGCGCGCCGGTCACGCCGGCCGCACAACCAGGCTCGCCAGGTCTTCACCCGTGAGGTACTCGACGAGCTCGCGCGGGTGGTGGCGGGCAGGCTCGGAGCCGACCCGCTCGGTGGCGGCAACCTGATGGGCCGTGCGGACATCGGCGACCTGCGGTCCGAGCTGCGCGACGACCCTGAAGTCCGCGGTGCGATCGGCAGGCTGTGGCCGATCCTTACGCCGCAGCAGCTCATCGGCGACCTCTTCGCGTCCCGGAGGCTGCTCGCGACGGCCGCGTCATCGCTCAGCGAGTCCGAGCGCGAGCTGCTGCGCCGGCCCCTGGGCGTGCCGTGGACACCGGCCGATGTCCCGCTGCTCGACGAGGCGGCCGAACTGCTCGGCGAGGACGACCGCGCGGCGAAGGCACAGGCGCGGCGCCGGCGGGAGGAACAGGAGGCGTACGCCCAGGGGGTGCTCGACATCATCGGCCGGGACGACGAAGACGATCCCGAGATCCTGATGGGCGCCGACATGCTGGACGCGGCCCGGCTAGCCGCGCGATACGACACGGATGTCTAC
>DASWAA010000274.1:0-2355 GCA_036391385.1 Streptosporangiaceae bacterium | reverse complement strand
AGTGCGCAGGTGCCGCCGCAGATGCGGCGGCTGGGCATCACCAGCCGGGAGATGGATGTGTTCCTGCTGGTTGCCCGGGGGTGCTCCAACGCCGAGATCGCCGAGCGGCTGTTCATCTCCCCGAAGACCGTGGAGACCCATGTTGCCAGCCTGGTCGCCAAGACCGGGCAGGCCGGCCGCCGCGAGCTCGTCGCCCACGCCGCCCGGTTCGCCCCGCCAGACAGCGGCTGACTCCAGCCAGCGCCGTCCGGCAGGCCCTCCGTCACTGAGTAGTCAGTTCGTCGCTGACAGTAGTATCACGTACTGATGACATCGATACTGTGCCCAGTGCTCGTCGGCCGGGCCACAGAGATGCGTTCTCTGAGCTCTGCGGTCGACAAGGCCAGTGACGGGGCTGGGAACATGGTCTTCGTCGCCGGCGACGCCGGCGTCGGAAAGTCCCGCCTGGTGCGAGAGGTGTCCGGGCTGGCGGCGGCGCGAGATTTCGAGACGCTGAGAGGGCGGGCGGCCGAATCCGGGGTGCCGGTCCCGTACCGGCCGATTACCGAGTCTCTGATGAAGCTTGCCAGGGCTGGGCTCGCACCAGACTCGCCCGAGCTGGCCGGCTACCGGCCTGCGCTTGCCTCGATCGTCCCTGAGTGGAGCCGACCGGGAGACGGCGATGCCGGGCTGTCGATGATCGTCGTCGGCGAGGCGCTGCTGCGACTGCTCGCCGTGACCGGCTCGCAGGGCGCGCTGCTGGTCCTTGAGGATCTGCACTGGGCGGACCCGGAAACCCTGGGGATCGTGGAGTACCTGGCCGACAATCTTGCCGGCACGAAGGTTATGTGCGTAGTCACGCTGCGGGACACCGAGCAGTCGGCGGGACTCGACCTCTACCGGTCGCTGCTCGCCAGGCGCGCTGTCGACGGCATCGAGGTGCGCCGGCTCACCGACGGAGAGGTACGGCAGATGGCGGCCGCGTGCCTTGGCACCGATGAGGTGCACCGCGACGTGCTGCGGCTGCTCGCCGATTGCGATGGCCTCCCGTTCGCCGTCGAGGAGATACTCGCCGCGGCCATCTCGTCGGGCCAGCTCGTCGAGGACTCTGCTGGCTGGCGGGTCAATGCGCAGGTGGAGGCGGGCGTGCCTGCCTCGATCGCGGGATCGGTGCGGAGCCGGCTCGCCGGGCTTGGCGCCCCCGCTACTGACATCCTGGCCTCGGCGGCCGTGCTTGGCAGGACGTTCGACTGGGCCTTGCTGGCTGAAGTCGCAGACGCCGCGGAGCCTGAGGTGCTAGCGGCCCTGCAGCAGGCGCAGGGCGTGCAGCTGATCGAGTCGCTCGGCCCTGGCACGTTCAGGTTCCGGCACAACCTGACCAGGCACGCGATCGTGTCCGACCTGCTGAAGCCGGACCTCTCCAGGAGATCGGCACGCGCGGCCGCCGCGATCGAGCGGGCCCATCCTGAGCTGCCTGAAGCATGGTGCGGGCTGGCCGCCGAACTCTACGAGGCGGCCGGCCAGCCGCTGCGAGCCGTCGAGCTGCTGGTAGAGGCCGGCCGCCGCGACCGGAAACGGGGTGCGCTCGACAGTGCGACCGAGACGCTGAGCAAGGCGGGCGCACTTATAGCGGGTATCCCGGCCGCGGAGCCCGGCCTGGCCTTCGAGGCCGGCGAGGAACTGGCCAAGGCTCTCGCGCTCGCCGGCGACCACGCCCAGCTTGGCAGGCTGGCCGACGGGCTGATGGCCAGGACGGACTCAGGCAACGCTGATCCTCAGCTCAGGGCGCGGATCCTGCTCATGGCCGCCCGCACCGAGTCCGAGAGCAACCATCGGGCCGCCGTCGCCCATCTGGCAGCGGCCCGCTCCATCACGGACCAGCTGCGGGATCCGATGACTTCAGCGGGCCTCGACGTGGTCGAGGCGCGATGCGCCATGGATGTCGGCGACCTCGAGCGTGCCAGTGAGCTGGCTCAGCGGGCGCTGGTCGTGGCGGGTCCGCAGACCACGGGAGGGCATAGCTGGGCAGCCGATATCGCGATCGAGGCGCTGGAGGTCATCGGGCGCAGGGAGCGAGGACGAGATCTCCGGGCCGCGCAGGCAGCCTTCGAGCGGGCCTACCGGATCGCGGACGACAACGCCTATGCCATCCACCGCATCGGCGCACTGCACGAGCTCGGCACGATCGACATGCTGGAGAACGGCGGCACGCGCCGGCTGTGCGAGGCCAGGGCCCTGGCCCAGAAGGCCGGTGCGATCTCGACCGTCGTGATCATCGACCTCCAGCTCGCGAACATCTGGAATCTCGGAACTGACCTGGACCGGGCGATGGCCGCCGCCCGCCAGAGTGAGCTCGGCGCCCGGCGGCTGCAAGCA
>DASWAA010000273.1:0-29099 GCA_036391385.1 Streptosporangiaceae bacterium | reverse complement strand
ATGCCGGTCCTCGGGTTGTAATAGCCGACGCCGTCCCTGCCGTCACCGTTCCAGTCACCGGCCAGCGGGATCATTCCCGGGCGGCCGAAAATGAATTTCACGTCCGGCGGTCCGGCCTTCTGCGACTGCCGCAGGCCGAACGTCCCGGTCTTCGGATCGTAGAAGCCGACGCCGTCCCGGCCGCTGCCCTTCCAGTCGCCGGCCAGCGGCTTCAGGCGCGGCGTGCCGAGCATGGTCAGGATCGTGCGGCCGCCCGCTCCGGCGCCAGGCAGGTGGAAGGTGCCGTACCTGGGGTTGTAGAACCCGACGCTGTCGAGCCCGCTTCCGGTCCAGTCGCCAGTCAACGGCACCGCCCCGGCCAGCGGGACGCGCCCGGTGCGGTTCGCCGGACCCCGCGTCTGCGAGTAACGCAGGCTGTAGGCGCCGGTGCGCGAGTTGTAGAAGCCGATGTCCGCCCGGCGGGGAATGCGGAAGTGGATGAAGTTGCTCGGCCACGTCTGCCACTGACCAGTCGGGTTGTACCGGTTGATCCGCGTCCAGTTGTAGTCGGCCACGCCGCCCATGTGCTGCTGCGAGATCACGATGTACTTGTCGCCGGGCCCGACCTCCTCCACGACTGCCACGTGGCCGTAGCCGCCCATGCCGACGGATCCCGGATCCCATTCGGCCACGGCGCCCACCGAGGGGGAGTGGTTGACCGTTACGCCATGAGTCGCCGCGGAGTAGGCCCACTGGCCGCCGTTCCCGAGCAGGAAGGACGGCGTACGGGCGCGGTAGACGGCGGCCTCGACGAAGGCGGCATAGTTGGTGCACTGATCGCCCGGGCTCATCCGCCAGTACGGTGTGTACTCGTGCGCGCCGTAGTGGTAACTGTCGTAGCCGTGCCCGTCACACTTCTGCCAGCTTCCGCACAGAATCCGGGATGGCAACGGGGCGCTCTGCCCGCTGGAGGTGCTGTTCATGAAGGCCGGGATGGCTCCGGCGACCGCCATGATCGCCGGAACTCCTGCGATGGTGGCCCGGCGCAGCTTGCGGTGCCGGCCCGGCGGGTTTCCCGTTACTGCCTTCCTGAACCGAGCGGGCAGGCTGGTATTACCAGCGCCATCTTCCGACATGTCGATCCTCCTGGCGGCTGGTCATCTTGCCAGCAAGCGGGCGGTTTCCGGCACGCGAACATGGGCAACTATGCCGTTAACGGGAGGGTGAGACTGCCATTTCCGGTCGACGCGTCCAGATTAAGTCGGAGAAACAGTCTACTTCCGCACCATTTGTCATGGTACCAGTGCTGGTCCGCGCTCCTTCGCCGGGCCGCGAGTAAGGTGTCAGAGTTTCAAGCCGTCTGACGGGAGATGTGCATGCTGCCGTGGTCAGGAGAACTCGCCGGCCGCTATGAGGATCAGGTCATCACCAGCGACCTGCTCCGCGGCAACCCGCTCGGCGATCCGCACGAGCGGCCGGTCCTGGTCTACCTGCCGCCTGGTTATGACGACGAGCCAGACCGGCGCTACCCGTCCGTTTACGTCATCCAGGGCTATGGCGGCCAGGTCACCATGTGGCACAACCGGACGCCATTCAGGCAGCCGTTCACCGAGCTAGCCGACCAGGTATTCGCCAGCGGTGCCGCTCCGCCCGCGGTGGTCGTCTTCGTCGATGCCTGGACCAGATACGGCGGCAGCCAGTTCGTCGACTCGCCCGGCACCGGCAGGTACCACTCGTACCTGTGCGACGAGGTGGTGCCCTGGGTGGACGAGCGGTACCGGACGCTGCCCGGCCCCGCTCACCGGGCCATCGCCGGCAAGTCAAGCGGCGGCTTCGGCGCGATGATCACCCCGATGCTCAGGCCCGACCTGTTCGGGGCACTGGCTACCCATGCCGGGGACGCGCTCTACGAACTGTGCTACGTGCCGGAGTTCGGCGACTGCGTGCGAGCACTTCGCGATTACGACGGTGACATCTGGCGCTGGTGGGCGGACTTCACCTCCCGCACGGCCTTCACCAAGAAGGCCGACATGACACTGCTGGCAGTGCTCGGGGTCGCCGCCTGCTTCTCGGCGAACGAGGACGGCACCGTCGAGCTGCCGTTTGACCCCAGGACCGGCGTGGTACGCGAGGAGGCATGGCAGCGCTGGCTGGCATGGGATCCGGTCAGGATGGTGCCGACCTTCGCCGCCGAGCTGCGGTCGCTGCGCGCGATCTGGATCGACGCGGGCAACGCCGACGACTTCTACCTCGACATCGGCGCTGAGGCGTTCCGTGCCGCGCTTGCCGGGATCGGCATAGCGGACGAGGTGGTCAGGTTCGAGTTGTTCGACGCGACGCACTCGGCCATCGACTACCGGTACCCGCTCGCCCTCACCTGGCTCTGCCAGCAGATAGCGCCGTAAGGCCGGCTACTCCCAGATCACGGCGGCCGGGTCGGTCGCGTTGAGGTGATCAGACACGCGGCTGAGGTGCGCCCGCATCGCGCTGACCGCCCGGGCCGAATCCCGCGCCTTCAGGGCGGCGACGATCTCATGATGATCGGCCTGGTACATGCTCCTGCGCTCGGCCGACGCGCTGCGGCGCTTCAGGTCACCCCAGATATGGCCGTGCCTGGCCGCCTCGATCGACGCGTAGAGCGTCCGGAGCAGCGGACTGTGGGTGGCCGCGACCATACTGGCGTGCAGGGCCAGGTCCCAGCTCTCGAACTCCTCGTAACTGGCGGCCCGGTCACCACCAGCCAGGCAGCGGTCCATCTCGTCAAAGTCGGCCGCCGTGGCCCAGGCGACCGCTAGTGGCATGGCCGGAGGCTCGATCAGCCGCCTGACCATCATCACGTCGGCGGGCGCGAACGCCGCCGCCCCTGCTCCCGCCGCCCCTGCTCCTGCCGCCCCGACGCCGGCCGTCGAGCTAGCGAAGCCTCCAGCGGCATGCGCGCGCAGGTAAGTGCCGCGGCCGACCTCGCGGGAGACCTGGCCCTGCGCCTGCATGATCGAGAGCGCGTACCTGACCGAGGACCTGGTCACTCCGAGATCGAGGGCTAGCTGCCGCTCGGTCGGCAGCCGACCGTCGGGCCCGATTCCCGTGCGCGCGGCATGGGCGATGATCCGCTCGGCAAGGGCGAGCCCGCGATCAGCTTCCCTGGGTGACACTCGTGGCCCGGCTTCGTCTGACATCGCGCTGGCTCGCCTTCCCTCGTACTGTAACCAATCGTACCAATCGAGTCGAGCAGGTCGGAACACTCTCTCCCGACAATCGTTCGCACCTCCCTACTTGACCGGATTTCGCCCCAGACCTATGCTCGACCAATCAGCGATCTGCAACCAAATTGGGCACCAGATCTCCGTCAGATTCCAGATCAGGAGGCAGCGCGTGCGGCTGGCGACCATCGTTACCCCCCGCGGGCTCCGGCTGCATGTCGCCGGGGCTCACGGCTACGTCGACGTAGCAGACGCCACCGGCGATCCAGGGCTCGCCGGACTCGGGCCGGTCCTCGCGGCCGGCGCTCCAGCGCTCGCCGCCATCAGGTCCGTCACCGACCGCGAGGGCGTCGAGGTGGCGCCAGCGGACTTCGGCCCGGCGGTTCCCGAGCCAGCTCGCATCCTTTGCATCGGCGTGAACTACAGCGAGCACGCCATCGAGGGCGGCCGGGAAGTGCCGAGCTGGCCGGAAGCATTCGTCCGCGGCACCGGCAGCGTGCTCGGCCCGTACGCCGACCTGGTCAGGCCCGCCCTCACCAGCCGGTTCGACTACGAGGGCGAGCTCGGCGTCGTGATCGGCGCCGGGGGCCGCTACATCAGGGCCAGCGAGGCGATGTCGGCCATCGCGGGCTACGTGGTGCTCAACGACGCCTCCGCCAGGGACTGGCAGCGAGCCTCTACCCAGTGGACGGCGGGCAAGAACTTCGAGGGCAGCATGCCCATCGGGCCGGAACTGGTCACCGCCGACGAGGTCGACATCTCCGACGTCGCCCTGACGACCACCCTCAACGGCCAGGTCATGCAGTCCGCGCGCACCTCGCAGATGATCGTGGACGTTCCGAGCGCGATCGAGTTCTTCTCTTCATTCACAAGGCTCCGGCCGGGCGATGTCATCGCGACCGGCACCCCGGGCGGAGTCGGCTTCGCAAGGAAGCCACCGGTCTGGCTTGAGCCGGGCGATCTGATCGAGGTGACTGTCGACGGCGTCGGCGCGATCCGCAACCGCGTCGTCGCGGAGGACGTCGATCTCAGCGACTGGCGGTGGCGGCCAGACACCGCCACGCCACCAGGGTTCTGACCCAATCTAATTCCACGCACTGTGCAGGCATTCGAGGTGACAGAGATGTTCGAACCCCCTCACGCGGCGGCGCCATCCGCCGGTCCCATTCGTCATGACCGGCTTGCTCGCCATGGCCGGCTCGCCCGGTCGCTCGCCCTCGCAGCCGCCGTGACGCTAACCGCCGCCCTGGCGGCGTGTGGCAGCAGCGGCGGCTCGTCGGGCGGCTCAAAGTCCACGCTGGTCTTCGCCGATGTCGCGCCGTTCAGCGGTCCCGACGCCGCTCTCGGCCCGATCTACCTGGTGTCCTGCACCGGAACTACCAACGCGATCAACCAGGCGGGCGGAATCCTCGGTCACAAGGTCAGCTGCACGTCCGCGGACACTCGCGGCGAGCCAGCCGACGCGGTGCCTGCCGTTGGCAGCCTGCTGGCCAACAACAAGAACCTGTCCCTGGTCATCGGCTGCACGTCGGACGAGGCCGCCTCGGTCGTGCCGGTGCTCAACAAGGCCAAGGTGGTCATGTTCTGCATGACCGGCCAGTCCGAATTCGACCAGGTCAAGTACCCCTACTTCTACCGGCTGGTCCCGCCGGACCTGGCGGAGTCCTATGCGATGACGGTGATCGCGCAGAACCTCGGCTACAAGAAGATCGCGCTGGCATTCGGCAACGACATCGGCTCGCAGACGTTCGTGCAGCCGGCCGTCCAGTCGATCGCCAAGGCCGGCCTCACGGTGGTGGCCAACGAGACGCTCGACCTGAACGCCACCACGTTCCGTACCGAGGCCGCCAAGATCGTAGCCGCGCACCCGGACGCGATCATGACGGAGGCGCTCGGCAATGCCGACCCGACCCTGTTCGCCGAGATCAAGCAGCTCAACGGCGGCAAGATGATCCCGATCATCGGCACGTCGGCGGCCATCTCGCCGGTCTTCTACGCGGCATGCGCCAAGGCGGTCGGCGCGGCCGACTTCTCGGCCAACTTCCATGCCGACAACCTCGTCACGGCTACCAGCGGGCCAGCCTACGACGCGTTCACCAAGGCCCTGCTCGCGGTCAAGGGCAAGGTCAGCGGCGCGCAGACGGGTAACTTCAGCACCTACTTCACCGCGCCTGGTGCCGTGCACCTGTATGACGGCATGAACCTCGCCGCTCTCGCGATGGTGGCAGCGGGCAGCACGGACGTGGCCAAGTGGAAGCCCTGGATCGCCACGATCGGCAACGGCGTGCCCGGCGCGGTCGTCGTGAACTCCTTCGCGCAGGGCGTGGCTGAGCTCAAGGCGGGCAAGAAGATCCGCTACATCGGACCTGGCGGGCCGACCAGCTTCGACGCGTTCCACGACTCGCCCGGCATCTTCCAGATCGACACCTACAGCCCGACCGGCGCGGTCGTCGTATCGGGCAACATCACCGCCGCCCAGCTCCGCGCGGTCACTCCGTGACAGGTTGCCAGTCGGCAGCGCAGGCCCCGGGGCTCCCCCTCGCGGGGGGCCCCGGGTGAGCCTGCTGCTCGCTTCCATCGGATTCGGCCTGATCACCTCGGCAGTTCTGGCCATCGCGTCGGTCGGGTTCACCCTGCAGTTCGCGGTGACCGACGTGCTGAACCTGGCCTTCGCCGCGGTCATGACGGCCGGAGCCTTCACCGCCTACTTCGTGAACGAGAACGGCTACTCGGTCTGGGTCAGCCTGGTCGTGGCGATGCTGGCGTGCGCGGTGCTGTCGATGGGCCTGAACTACTTCGTGTACTCGCCGTTCCAGCGGCGAGGCTCGGCGCCGATCACCCTGGTGATCGTCTCGCTCGGAATGGCGCTGATCGTCGAGTTCGGCTTCGCTGCGATCGTGGGCGGCGTCGGCGTCTCGTACCGGATGAGCCAGGGCAGCTCGCTCAAGCTCGGCGGGCTGATCCTGACCACCGTCCAGATGATCATCATCGCGATCAGCCTGGCCGTGATGGCCGGCGTGCATGCCCTGCTGCGCTACTCCCGGCTCGGCAAGGCGATGCGGGCGACCGCGGCCAACCGCACGCTCGCCCGGAGCTGCGGGATCAGGGCGTCCCGGGTGATCGCCGTTACCTGGGCGATCACCGGAGCGCTGTGCGGCCTGGCCGGAACGGTCTTCGCGATGGACATCGGCACGTTCGACCCGAGCAGCACGGACATCTTCCTGATCCTGATCCTGGCCGCCGTCTTCCTCGGCGGGCCGGGCAACGCCTACGGGGCGATGCTCGGCGCACTGGTGATCGGGCTGTCCACCGAGGTCAGCGCCGCCTATATCCCGGCCGACTACAAGTACGTGATCGCATTCGTCGCCCTGCTGATCATGCTCGCCGTCCGGCCGACCGGCCTGGTCGGCGCCAGAACCTGAGCCCCAAGGTGAGATGCCGATGTACTACCTGATCATCCTGCTGGTCTACGCGGCTGTCGATGCGATCGCCTGCCTCGGACTCAGCCAGCAGTTCGGCGTGGCCGGGGTCACGAACTTCGGCTTCATCATCTTCCAGGCGGCAGGCGCGTACGTGGCGGCCGTTCTCGCCCTGCCACCTGACACCGCGAACGGAGGTTTCCAGACCTACATCGGCGGGTTCAGCCTGCCATTCCCGCTGCCCTGGCTCGGCGCGGCAGCGGCGGGCGGGCTGCTCGCGCTCCCGTTCACCTTCCTCGTCGGCCGGCGGCTGCGCGGCGACTTCGCGGCGGTCGGCCTGCTGGTCACCGCGGTCTTGTTCAACCTGCTCGTGATGAACTACAAGCCGCTTTTCAACGGGGACGCCGGGGTAGCTGTGGTGCCGACGCCACTGAGCAGCGGGATGTTCGTCTCGACCTCGAACGCCTATCAGTACACCTTCGCGATCGGCGGGATCGTGCTGGCCGGAGCCGTGTACTGGTTCGTCAGGCGGCTCACCGAATCGCCCTACGGCCGGACTCTGCGCGCGATGCGCGACAACGACAAGGTGGCTGACTCGCTCGGCAAGAACCTGCTGGCGCTGCGGACCGGCGCCCTGGTGACCGGCGGCGCGATCGCCGGCCTGTCCGGGGCGATCCTGGTCAGCTTCATCGGCGTCTGGTCGCCTCCCGCGTGGAGTTACGCCGAGACGATCGTGCTGTTTACGGCCGTCATTATCGGCGGGGCCGGGAACCACCTCGGCGCGATACTCGGTGCCGTGCTCGTGCCGGTCGGCTTCGAGGAGATCACCCGGTTCCTCACCAGCAGTGACCCGAACCTGCCGCCCAACCTGCTGCCCTCCCTTCAGTGGGTTGCGATCGGCCTGCTCATCGCCGTCTTCCTCTGGGTCAGGCCCCAGGGAATCCTGCCTGAGCGCAAGCGGGTGATCACGCCCCGGGGAACGCCCCCGCTGGTCACCGCCGTGCCCAGGCAAGAAGCCCCGGCGGCTGTGCAGGCCCCGGCGGCTGAGCGGGCCAAGGCGGCCGGGCCGGCCGAGTCGCCCGCGCCCGCTGCGCTAGCTGACGACATTCTGCGGGTCGTCGACGTCAGCCGGGACTTCGGCGGCGTGCACGCGGTAGCGGGCGTGTCGCTCTCCGTCGGCCGGGGCACGCTGACCGGCCTGATCGGGCCGAACGGCGCAGGCAAGTCCACGCTGCTGTCCCTGCTGGCCGGCACCCAGAAGGTGTCCGGCGGCCAGATCATCTATCAGGGCCGCGACGTCACGGCCATGCCCGCGTACCGCCGGGCCCGGACCGGACTAGTCCGGACCTTCCAGCTGGCCAGTGAGTTCAAGCGGCTGACCGTGACCGAGAACCTGCTGTCGGCCGCGCCGGGCAACCGCGGCGACTCCTTCATCGGCGCGCTGGCGGGCAAATGGTACTGGCGCGCCAGCGAGGAAGCGGCGATCGTGCGCGCACAGGCGCTGATCGAGGACTTCGGCCTGACCGCTCACGCGAACTCCTACGCGGGCGACTTGTCCGGGGGGCAGCGCCGGCTGGTGGAGATCATGCGGGCGCTGATGACCGAGCCCGAGATGCTGCTGCTCGACGAGCCGATGGCCGGCGTGCACCCGGAGCTTGCCCGCCGGATCGGCGAGGCGCTGCGCCGCCTGTGCGAGCAGGGCATGACGATCCTCATGGTGGAGCACGAACTGGCGATCATGGACGAGTTCTGCGACCCGGTAATCGTGATGGCCGACGGCGCCCTGCTCGCTCAGGGGACGATGGCCGAGCTCCGTGATCGCAGCGACGTCGTGGAGGCCTACCTTGTCGGATAGTGCGGCGCTGAGCGCTGAGGGAGTCACGGCCGGGTACGGCGGTGACCCGGTGATCAGGGGTGTCTCCGTGCGGGCCGAGACCGGCAAGGTGGTCTCGGTCGTCGGGCCGAACGGTTCGGGGAAGAGCACCCTGCTCAAGGCCCTGATCGGCGTGCTTCGGGTGTCGGCCGGCCAGGTCAGGGTCGGTGACCGCGAGGTGACCAACCTGCCGCCCGAGGAGATGGCGCGGGCCGGCGTCGGGTACGTACCTCAGGTCGACGACGTCTTCGCGCCGCTGACTGTCAGGGAAAACCTGGAGATGGGAGGCTACCTGCTGCCCCGCTCCGAGATCCCTGGCCGGGTCGAGCACGTGCTCACCGTGTTCCCCAGGCTCGGCGCGATGCTGCGCCGGCCGGCGGGCAAGCTCAGCGGCGGCGAGCGCAAGATGCTGGCCATGGGCCGGGTGCTGATGCTGCAGCCCGCCGTGTTCCTGCTTGACGAGCCGACCGCCAACCTCGCGCCCGCGATCGCCCGCAGCCTGCTCGACGAGCATGTTACGCAGCTGGCCAGGCAGGGGGCGGCCGTGCTGATCGTCGAGCAGCGCGCCCGGGCCGTACTCGCGGTGTCGGACCTGACCTATGTCATGGGCGGCGGCGAGCTTCGGATGGAGGGCACCCCGGCAGAACTGACCGAGGATCCCGCGTTCGTCGCGTCGTTCCTCGGCGGCCACCGCTAGGCCGGCACCGCACTAGGCCGGCACCAGAGCCCTGAGCACGCCGGGCAGGACGCGGATCCGCAGCGGTGTCCCGGCGGCGAGCGGCGAGGCGAACGGCAGCGGCTCGCCGTCGGCCGCCGCCGGAAGGTCGCGGCTCATGGTGATCGTGACGCAGGTGCCGCGGTCGAGCGAGATCTCAGGCAGCGCCACGTGCGTCCCGTCCTTGATCTTCAGCAGCGCCCTGACGAAGGTGAGCTTGGCGGCGTGCTGCATCAGCACGATGTCGAGCACGCCGTCGTCGACGACCGCCGGGGGAGCGACCTGCATGCCGGCGCCGAAGAGCGGCGAGTTCGCCACGACGACCGCGTATCCCTCGTACTCGTGGCCGCCGTCGACCCCCTCGATCGCGACCGAGAACCGGGCGGGCTTCCACCGGACCAGCGCCCTCAGCGCAGCCACGGGGTAGACCAGCGATCCTGCGAGCCACTTCGTCGCGTTCGCGATCTCGCCCGCGACCGCGGGAATTCCCGCGTACACGCTGCCCGCGACCACCACCTCGGCGGTGTCCGGCGTGCTGACCCCGATCAGGTCCACCTGTCGCACCTGGCCGCCGACCAGGATCCGGGCCGCCGCCGCCGGGTCTGAAGGGATCCCGAGCACGCTGGCCAGGTCGTTGCCCCTGCCGGTCGGGATCAGCCCGTAGTGCGCGCCGACCGCGGCTGCCGCTCCCGCCAGCGCCCCGGCCATCCCGTCCCCGCCGACGGCCACGACCACCTCGCCGCGTTCGGCCGCCTGGAGCGCGAGTTCCCTGGCATGCGCCAGGCTCGCCGACTCCACCACCCGGTGCTCCTGCCCGGCCCGGACGAGCGCGGATGTCGCCGGGGGCACGAGCGCCAGGCCGCGACCACTGCGCGCGGCCGGGTTGACAATGAGACACAGGGGGCGGTCCACGCAAACCTCCTTGTTGCCAGGAATGCAAAGGTTACCGCCACGGCGGCGTACCATCGGGTGTTATGGCTGGCCGCGATGACGCCGATGGCGAGGCCCGGTTCCTGCACGTGCAGACCACGACAGACTCCCGCGCTGAGGCGATGGAACTGGCCCATGACGCGGTGGAAGCCAGGCTCGCCGCCTGCGCGCAGGTCGCCGGACCGGTGGCAAGTACCTTCTGGTGGGAGGACGGCATCGAGCGGGCCGAGGAGTGGCTGATCATGCTGAAGCTGCCGGCGGACCGGTACGGCGAGCTGGCCGACTTCCTCTTCGAGCGGCACAGCTACGACGAGCCCGAAATAATCGCGACGCCTATAGTGGCCGGCTCGGCTGGCTACCTAGACTGGATCGAGGAAGAGACCAGGTCGCGCTGAGCCGCTGCTGAACTCTGGTCTGCCGGGAGGGTCGCCATGACTGACAACGGGCTCTTCGGTCCGGGCTCGGTGACCTGGCGGGTCATGAGCGAGCCGGTCATGTGGGTGGGCGGCCTCCGGGCGATGTACCTGCAGGCGCTGCACCCCCGGACGATGCGAGCCACCTGGCAGAACACCGCCTTCGCCAGGCCCGGCGAGGCGTGGGGCAGATTCGGCCGGACGGTGGAGTTCGTGCGGGTGCGGACCTACGGCACGACGGCCGAGGTGGAGCGGGCCGGCCGCCGGGTGAGAAAAGTACACGCCTCGCTGACCGGGACCGATACGGACGGATCCGTGATCCGACTCGACGACCCAGAGCTACTGCTCTGGGTGCACTGCGGCGAAATCGCCTCCTACGCCGATGTCGCCCGCCGGTGCGCAATGCTGCCGGCCGCCGAGTTGGACCGGTTCGTCGCCGAGCAGCGGCGCAGCGCCGAGGTGGTCGGCCTGCACCCCGGCCAGGTACCAGCCAGCCTTGCCGAGCTTGACGCCTACTACGAGCGGATGCGACCGCGGCTCTACGCCTGTGCGCAGGCCCGGCAGGCGCTGATGCGGTCTTACCTGCCCGACATCCCGTGGCCGTTCACCGGCCTGCGGCTCGTCGTCCCGCCGATGAATACGCTCGCCTTCGCCAGCCTGCCCCGCTGGGCCCGCCGGAAGTACGGCGCGCCAGGAAGCCCGGTCACTGACCTCAGCACGACACTCACCCTGCGCGCTCTGCATCAGGCGACGACGCGCATCCCGCGTCAGCTGCTCGGCATGCCCGCCCAGGCTGTCGCGGCCTAGCGCGACGGTGGCCGGCAAGGGTCTCGTTCAAAGGTCACTCAGATGTTACTAAGGGACGCCTCAGACAGCCAGAGCACGATGATCACGCTGTTAGCATGCGGATGTCCCAAATCTCCTTTCTCTAATTTCCGCTGATGGGTTGTGATGCTCGATGCGCGTGGCTGGAGACACGGTGGGCGGCCGGGGGATGGCTCTCATGGCCGTGACCGCCGTCGTCGGGATAGTGATCGGAGCGCACGGCTGGTCCGGACGCAGCCACGGCGTATCCCCGGGGCTGGCAGGACCACAGTCGTCGGTCTCGGCGCAGCCGTCGGCGACGGCAAGCGCCAGGCCAGGCGCGTCGCCGAGCCAGAGCGCCCCGAACCAGGGCCCGACCGTGGCGCCGGCGCCCAAGCCCGGACCCAAGCTGAGCTCCCAGTCGTACGCCTCCTACGCGTTCCCGCTCTGGCCTGGCACGCCGAGTGCCGCAGCGAAGGCCGCCGCGACCGGCCTCACCATCAAGGTGACCAGGCAGGGCTCGGGGATCTCCGTGGCCGCCGGCGTGGCCGGCCAGCCGCTGCCCGCCGCCAGGTACTACCCGACCGGCGCTCACGTCTATGTGATCGAGGCCTCGATGGGCGACGATGGCGGTAACAGCGACTACAACCTCGGCGACGACGGGCTCGTGGTCACCGACGCACAGGGGAGGATCCTCCAGTGACGAGCAAGACCAGCCCGGCGCCGACGATGGCTCCACCGCAGGCAGGAGGCGGCGTACTGGACCGGGTGCAGCAGTTCGCGGCCGAATGGGGGCCGACCGCCGGGCGGGTCATGCTCGGCCTGGTGCTGGCCTGGTTCGGCTACCACGAGCTTGTCCAGCCGCAGTTGTGGACCGGCTACGTGCCAGGCGTCTCGACGACGTCCGGATTCGCCGACCTGCTGGTGCTCGCCCACGGCTGGGTGCTGCTGATGCTGGCCGTGGCCATCATCGCAGGAGTCGCCCTCAGGCTCAGCGCGGCGATCGCCTCGCTCGCGCTGCTCCAGATCGTGATCTCGCTGACCATCACGGGCGGGCTGACCGACCTGACCCTGCGTGATGTCGGCGTGCTCGGCCTGGCGCTGTGCCTGACCGGCAGCACCAGGCAGCGTCTCGTGCTCGCCAGCTAGCTGCCGGCTGCCGGGTTCTCGTGACCGCAGCATGGGAACCCGGCCAGCCATTTCCAGCGTCCAATGCGCATGAGAACCATGCGCCGCATCGCCGCCCTGACGACGATCACCGTTTCAGCCATCGCAGCCACCGGATGCGGCGCCGCCGGTCCGGCTCATCCGCGCGAGCACCCGGTCGTGCTGACCGCCAGCCAGGTGTCCGTGCTGCGCGCCTACGGCACCGGCGACACCACGTTCGGCCTGGGCATGCTCTCGGCCCTGTGCCACGACAAGCCCGGCAGCAACGTCGTCGTCTCGCCGGTCAGCCTTGCGACCGGCCTGGGCATGGCCTACCTGGGCGCGCGCGGCTCGACGGCGGCGGCCATGGCGCGGGTGCTGCACCTGCCGAACGTGACACGCTCGGCCCTGATCGGCGGGCTGCACGCACGGTCCGCCCTGCTCGGGTCGCTCGGCCGGCCCGGGGTGGCGTTCAGCGCGAGCGACCGGATCTGGGCCGACCCGTCGCTGCCCACGAACCCCGGTTTCGTCGCCGCGCTGAAGTCCGGCTACCAGGCGGGCCTGACGCACGTGCCACTGCTTTCCCAGCCCGAGCAGTCCCGCCAGCGGATCAACGCGGCGATCGCGGCCGACACCCACGGGCACATCAGCCACCTGCTGCGGCCCGGGTCGCTGTCCCAGATCGGCTGGGTGCTGACCGACGCGCTGTACCTGGACGCGCGCTGGGCGCACCCGTTCAATCACGCGCTGACCGGACCGGGCACTTTCCGCACGGCCGGCGGGCAGGTCACCGCGCATTACATGAACGGCGAGTCGTTCGCCGTCGCCAGGTCGGGCGGCTGGACCGCCGCAGCGCTGCCGTACCGCGGCCACCGGCTCGCCATGCTGGCCCTGCTTCCCCCGGCGGGAAACGGCTGCCAGGTTCCCGCAACGGCCACGGTCGGCGCGCTAGCGGCGCAACTGCGCACCGGACATCAGCGGATCGCGATCGCGCTGCCCAAGGTCAGTCTCGCCACCAGCGAATCGCTCAACAGCGTGCTTGCCAAGCTGGGCATGGGCATCGCCTTCACTGATTCGGCCGACTTCAAGGACCTGTCGCCCGCCGCGTGCTGCATCAGGTTCGTACAGCACGCGGCGACCCTGGACGTCGCCGAGAAGGGCACGGTCGCCAGCGCCGCGACCGCCGTCGGCGTCGCGCCGTCATCGGCCATGGTCACGCTCCAGTTCGACCGGCCGTTCCTGCTGCTGATCAGGGACTCGCTGACGGGCGAGCCGCTGATGCTCGCCTGGGTCGCGAATCCCTCCGCGCACTAAGGGTGCGCTAGGCAGCGGGCGGGACGTTCCAGCTGGTGATCACCGGCTCGCCGTGCTCGGTGCCCAGCGTCGACAGCGTCCCCGTGTCCAGCCGGAACAGCCGGCCGCCGGCAGGCTCCAGGCCCAGCCAGCGGGCCGTCAGAATTCTCAGCAGGTGCGCGTGCGCGACCAGCGCCACGTCCCCGTCGGCCAGTAGCGGCAGCACCCGCTTGAGCACGGCGTCGGCGCGGCCGGCGACGTGCTCGATCGTCTCGCCGGGATGCTCGGCGTCGCCGGGAATGACGCCGTCGCGCCACAGATACCAGCCGGGACGCTCCGCCCTGATGTCCGCTGTGGTCCTGCCCTCGTAGCCGCCGTAGTCCCATTCGGCCAGGTCGGGATCGATCCGCACGCCGGTCAGGCCAGCGAGTTCGGCGGTCCGCACGGCGCGCTGCGCCGGGCTGGTGAACGCAACGACGACCGGCCGGGCGGCGAGCGCTCCGGTTAGCGCGACCGCGGATGCCGCACCGGCCTGCGTCAGCGGCAGATCCGTGCGCCCGGTGTGCCTGCGGGCGGCGCTCCAGACCGTCTCGCCGTGCCGGATCACAACCAGCTCGCCCATCCGGCCGACTCCTCGCACCCGTATCCCCGCCCATGTGACCTTCGTCACGCTGGGCTCGTTCTCCAAGGTAAGAACGTTATCGCGGTTAGGTCATCGTTCATGCCGAACGGTAAGCCCCATCGGCGGGGCAGGGTATTCTCCATCCCGTCGAAGCACGAACCGACCTGGCTCGGCCCTGACAATGCCCCAGGACGGTAGCCCCCTAATGCGGGGCACGGCCATAGCGGCCGCCTTGCCAGGACGCAGCATCCCCCGCGGCTACCGGGACCTGTCCACGGCAGAGCTTCGCTAATCGGGTTAAGCCAAGATCCCGGAAGGTTCGCCTGATGCAGTTGAGTAGCCCGCCGCTGCCCGCCCATTCCCCAGCCAGCGCCGGTTCCCCGGCCAGCGCCGGCGGGCGGCGCGACCGGCCGGTCACCGAGCGAATTGCCTGCTGGAGCGCACGCCACTCGGTCATAGCGCTGCTCGCCTGGCTGGCAATGGCCGGCGGTGCCCTTGTCGCCGGTCATCTCTACGGCACCCAGAGCCAGCCGCAGTACGACCCGGGCCGTTCTGGCGTCGCCGAGCGGATGCTTGCCCGGCTGAATGTGGTGACCCCGCCGTCGGAGAGCGTCATCATCCAGTCCCGCGTGGCCGGCCCTGAGCGCTCGTTCTCCGCCGATCCCCGGATGCGGCTGGCCGCCCGCGACGTGGTGACCGCGCTGCGCGCGCTGCCCGCTACGGCGGCCGACATCCACTCGCCCTTCGGCCGCAATGGCAAGGAACTGGTGGCCCCGGGCGGGGGCGGGGTACTGATCACCTTCCAGGTCGCCGGGCCCAATGCCAGCGCCGACACCACCGTGGTCCGGGCGCTGCGCGCGGTCGCCGCGGTCCAGGCGAAGTACCCGGACCTGATCGTCGCCGAAGCCGGCGGCGCGAGCGTGGACCGCGCCGCCAACACGATGATGGGCCAGGACTTCCACAAGGCAGAGCTCACCTCCATCCCGATCACCTTGCTGCTGCTCCTGCTCGTGTTCGGAGCCATCATCGCGGCCGGCATCCCGGTCCTGCTGGCCGGAACGGCGGTCATGACCACGGTGTCGCTGCTCGCCATCCCGAGCCGGTGGCTGCCCATCGGTCCGGGCACCTCGGAGGTCGTGCTGATCATCGGGATGGCCGTCGGCGTGGACTACACGCTCTTCTACCTGCGCCGCGAGCGCGAGGAACGGGCCGCTGGCGCGACCTTCTACGCCGCCCTGCGCACCGCGGCGGCGACGTCTGGCCGGGCCATCGTGATTTCCGGGCTGACCGTCATGATCTCGCTCGCCGGGCTCCTTTTCACCGGCATCGACATGTTCACCGGGTTCGCCATCGGCACCATGGTCGTGGTCGGCGTAGCCGTGATCGGCTCGCTGACCGCGCTGCCGGCCTTGCTTTCGCTGCTCGGTCCGTGGGCGGACCGCGGCCGGATCCCGTTCCTCGGCAGTGCCAGGACGCACGCCGGACGATCGCGGCTATGGGCCGCCCTGATCGCCAGGGTGGTACGCCGGCCGCTGGTCTGGGGCGGCCTCGCCGTGGTCTCGCTGGCAGTGCTTGCCATGCCGGCACTCGGCATGAAGACCGGCAGCCCGGCAATCAACCTGCCCTCCAGCATGCCCATCGTCCGGACGCTGGAGATGATCCAGCGCGACTTCCCTGGCGGCCCCGCCCCGGCCCAGGTCGTGGTCAGCGGGCCTGGCGTGGAGACTCCCGCCATGGGCCGCGCGCTGACCGGGCTCAAGGCCCAGGCCACGGCGGGCCACGGCATTCACGGGCCGGTGACCTCGCTCCCGGTCGATGCTGGACGGGGCATGCTGATTTCCGTGCCGCTGGCTGGCTCGGGGCACGGCGCGGGATCGACCACGTCACTGCTCGCGCTGCGCGACCGGATCCTGCCCGCCACGATAGGGAAGGTCAGCGGCATCAAGTACGCCGTGACCGGTGATGCCGCGAACAGCTACGACTTCCGGTCAGCGCTGCGCTCGGCCGCGCCGCTGGTGTTCGGGATCGTCGCCGCGCTGGCGTTCGTGCTGCTGCTTGTCGCGTTCAGGTCGCTGGCGATCCCGCTGGTCTCGATCGGGCTCAACCTGCTGTCGGTTGGCGCGGCCTATGGCCTGATCACGATCATCTTCCAGCAAGGTCACCTGCAGGGCCTGCTCGGATTCACCTCGTTCGGCGGGATCATGGACTGGGTCCCGTTGTTCATGTTCGTCTTCCTGTTCGGGCTCAGCATGGATTACCACGTGTTCATCCTCAGCAGGATCAAGGAACTGTGGACCGGCGGCGCGACCACCTCCGAAGCCGTGGTCGGCGGCATCTCGCGCGGAGCGGGCGTGGTGACCAGCGCCGCAGTGATCATGGTCGCGGTGTTCTCGATCTTCGCGTCGCTGTCGACCATCGACCTGAAGATGATCGGCGTCGGCCTGGCGTTCGCCGTGTTCGTCGACGCCACCGTGGTCCGCGGGATCTGTGTCCCGGCGGCTCTCGCCCTGCTGGGGGACCGCAGCTGGTACCTGCCGCGCTGGCTCCGCTGGCTGCCGCAGGCGCAGGTCTAGCAGGGCAGCGGCTAGCTCGTTATCGC
Organism: Streptosporangiaceae bacterium; assembly: GCA_036391385.1. Lineage (GTDB taxonomy): Bacteria > Actinomycetota > Actinomycetes > Streptosporangiales > Streptosporangiaceae > Chersky-822. The sequence continues at coordinate 12,106 of DASWAA010000273.1, read as the reverse complement.
CGCTACCGCCCCGAGCAGCGCGAGCAGCATGGTGACGGTGGCGAGCACGCCATGTGCGGCGATCAGCAGGACGGGCGCCCCCCGGCTGGCTGCCGGCGGCGCCGTCGCGGGGGCGGTCGGCGCGCGCGCCGGCGAGTCAGGGCCGGTGATGCCGAGCATGAGAGTGGCGATGCCGAGCCCCGCTACCGGCAGCAGCAGTCCGAGCGCGGTCCACCCGAGCGGCCGCAAGCCAGTCAGCAGATAGCCAGTCCAGACCATGAGACCGCCGATGGCCAGTCCGGCATGGCCAAGGATCACCGGCGGCGGCCTCCGGCGCCGCCCGGTGCCGCCGTGACCTCTCCGGCGCGGCAGGAAGCCGGCGAACAGGACACCGCCGCTGGCCGCGGTCAGCAGCCAGGCAGCGAGCGCGGCCAGCTCGATGGGCAGCTGGATACCCCGCGCCCGGTTCCTGGTGCGCGCGCACGCTGCACGGGCCGCCTGATCACAGTGCCTGGCAGCCGCCCGCTGCCGCGCTCTCGCCTGATAGGCCGTCTCGGCTTGCTGGGCTGCGCCGATCAGCGAGCCGAGACGCGCCCTGGCCAGGCCAGCCAGGTGCCGCCGCCGGATCTTGTCCCCGTGCCATGCGAGCTGGCCGACGGCGATCCGCACGGCCTGATCGAGCCCGGCCGCGCCGAGTCCGCGGCACGACCTAGGCAGCCCGGCAAGCTGGGCATGCTGCCTGACCGTGCTGACCGCGACGGTCGCGCACGCGGCCGCCGTCGGCTGCGGTGGACTGCCCGAACTCGCGCACCCCGTCAGGAGCGCGATGATGGCAGCTCCGCAGACGGCAAGCTTGACCGGGCCGTTCACGGGCGGCTCCAGCGGGGGCTAGGGGAGCGTCAGGATCTCGTGGCCGTCGTGGGTGACCAGGATCGTGTGCTCGAACTGGGCCGTGCGCCTGCGGTCCCTGGTCACCGCAGTCCAGCCGTCCGGCCACAGGTCGTACTCGATCGTGCCGAGCGTCAGCATCGGCTCGATGGTGAACGTCATCCCGGGCTCCATCACCGTGTCGGCATCCGGGTCGTCGTAGTGCGGGACGATCAGCCCGGAATGAAACGTGGTCCCGATGCCGTGTCCGGTGAAATCGCGCACCACGCCGTAGCCGAACCGCCGTGCGTAGGACTCGATCACCCGGCCGATCACGTTCAGGGCACGACCAGGGATGACCGCCCTGATGCCGCGCATGGTCGCCTCGTGCGTCCGCTCGACCAGGAGCCTGGACTCCTCGTCGACGTCACCGGCCAGGAACGTCGCGTTGGTGTCGCCGTGGACGCCGCCGATGTAAGCGGTGATGTCGATATTGACGATGTCGCCGTCTTCGACAACGGTGTCGTCCGGAATGCCGTGGCAGATGACCTCGTTCAGCGACGAGCACAGCGACTTCGGATACCCGCGGTAGCCGAGCGTGCTCGGATAGGCGCCGTGGTCGCAGATGAATTCGTGGCCGATCCGGTCAAGCTCGTCGGTGGTGACGCCGGGCTCGATGTGCTTGCCCACCTCGGCCAGCGCCTGCGCCGCGATCCGGCCGGCGATCCGCATCGCCTCGATGGTCCCGGCATCCTTCACGTTGGGCTCGCCGATTTTCGGGTACCGCTTGCCGACATATTCCGGGCGCCTGATCTGGGCCGGAACCTGACGGGGCGGGGAGATCCGGCCAGGCCGCAACGACGTCACCATGATCTGACAGTCTAGTTGGCATGGACACTGAGCAGCACTGGTGGTTCTGCCTCAAGCACCATGCGGTCGAGCCCGCGGCGGGCTGTGCGGGGAAGTGGCGGCTCGGCCCGTATCCGACTCGCGAAGACGCGGCGAAGGCACTGGAGACGGTGCACCGGCGTAACGAAGAGTGGGACGCACAGGACGACTAGCCTGACGGGCCGTGCTTCCCTGAGCCTGACGGGCCGTGCTTCCCTGCTGAAGCATAATGAAGACCAGAGGCACACAGGCGTGCGGCCGAAGGGCGCATAACGTGACATCGCAGTGGTCTGGCCAAGGTCTTCCCCCGGCAGCCCAGGCCCGCATGGCCGAGATCAAGGCCAGCGGAACTTGGAGCTCGGCGCTCACCACCGACGAGTTCGCCGCGATCAGGAGCACGGGCTTCGAGCCGGTCGGCCAGGTACTCGGCGCCGCCGTCTACAACATCGGCTATCGCGGCGGTTACGGCTGCCCGAGCTATTTCGGATTCGGCAGCTACAACCGGATGGCGGGCTACCAGGGCTACCGGCAGGCCACGACGGCCGTCTCGAGCTCGGGCTCGGGAACCGCCTACGCGCCGCTCGTGCAGACCCTGTATGCGGCACGCCGGTCCGCGATCGCCCGGATGACGGCCGAGTGCGCGCAGCTCGGCGGGCACGGCATCGTCGGGGTCAGGCTCACCATCGGGACCTTCCCGGCGGGCGGGCTTGAGTTCAAGGCCATCGGCACTGCCGTCCGTGCACCCGGCGCCCGGCCGCTCAGCCGGCCGTTCACCTCCGACCTGTCCGGCCAGGACTTCGCCAAGCTCATCGCAGATGGCGCCGTACCGGTCAGCCTTGTGCTCGGCATCTCGATCGGGGCGCGGCACGACGACTGGCTGACCAGAAACCAGGCCAGCCGCTGGATGAGCGGCAACACCGAGGTCGCCGGATACACCGACCTGGTGAACCACACCAGGCACGACGCGCGGGACCAGCTATCGCGCGACGTTCGCAATCACGGTGCCGAGGGCGTGGTGATACAGAGCATGGACATGCGGATCGGCGAGCACGAGTGCCCCGCGCAGGAAGGCGCGAGGGATCACGTGGCCGAGGTCACCATCATCGGCACCGCCATCACGCACTTCACCCGGTCCAGGAGAGCCGCCGAGCGGCCGAGCCTGGCCATCTTGTCCCTCGACCCCGAGCGGCGGCAGGCCGTCCGGGGACGTCGACTCGCGCAGTGATCCCGTCGGGGCTGGGATCCTGGGGGGCTAGCCGAGCAGGGGCTGGCCGAGCGGGCGGTGCCGCATGGGCCCGGCCCGCGCATGATATTCAGGAAGTCACGCACAACGCAGCCGAGGAGCGGCAATGACGCAGCAGTCCACGGATTTCGGAGCGGCGGGTGTCCCGCAGGACGCGATCAAGCGGCTCGCGGAGCTGACTCCGGGCAAGGCTGGCTCCATCTTCACCTCCGACCTGACGGTCAACGAGTTCCTGCTTGTCCGTGAGGCAGGGTTCCGGCCGCTGGGCCTGGTCCTCGGCAGCTCGATCTACCATGTGGGCCTCCAGATCGGCCGCTGGAGCAAGAACCAGGAGCTCGACGTGCTCTCGCAGGCGATGTACCACGCCAGGGAGCTGGCCATGAGCCGGATGGAGGTCGAGGCGAAGGCACTCGGCGCCGACGGCGTTGTCGGCGTCAGGCTCGACGTCGAGATGAAGGAGTTCGGCGCCGATATCGCGGAGTTCATCGCGGTCGGCACCGCCGTGAAGGCCGAGCCGAACGCCGGCGGTGGGGGCGTGACCAACTGGCGCAATAACAAGGACCTTCCGTTCACCTCCGATCTTTCCGGCCAGGACTTCTGGACGCTGATCAGGGCCGGCTACGCGCCGCTCGGCATGGTCATGGGCTCATGCGTGTACCACATCGCGCATCAGCGTCTTGGCAGCGTGATCGGGAACATCGGGCGGAACGTCGAGATCGAGCAGTTCACCCAGGCGCTCTACGACGCGCGCGAGCTTGCGATGAGCCGGATGCAGGCCGAGGCCGAGGCCCTGCACGCCGAGGGTATTGTCGGCGTGCAACTCAGGCAGCACTCGCACACCTGGGGCGGGCACACCACCGAGTTCTTCGCCATCGGCACGGCCGTCCGCCCGCTGCGCGAGGACCACGTGATCGAGCGCCCGACCATGGTGCTGAGCCTCGACGCCTAGCGCGGACTCGCCGGATCAGCTCACGGTCACGCTGCTCACGGTCACGCTGCTCACGCGGTCCGGCTGCTCAAGGTCAGGCTGCTCACAGCCAGGATCGCAACGCCAGATCCCGCCGCTGCTGCCGCTTCCGCCGCTGCTGCCGCAGGCGTAGCTCATCGTCGATCTCCGCGTCGGTGTTGTCGGGCTCGGCACTGCTCATGGCACTGCTCATGGCGCTGCTCAGGGCCGCCTTGCTCATATCGGGGATGTCTGTGGTCTCGGCCTCACCTTGCCTCATGGCAGAGATCCTAGAGCACTAGGAGCAGTTGGTGCTAGCTGAGGTTTATGCAGCTAGCAGACTGCCTACGTTGATCGTGTGCCTGTCATAGATCCGCTGGGCCCGGATTTCGCGTACATCCAGGTCGCCAATCACATCGCCTCGCGAATCGAGGTCGGCGAGATCAGCCACAAGCTGCCAGCCGAGCGCGCTCTCGCGGAGGAGTACGGCGTCGCTTACCAGACCGTCAGGCACGCCATGCAAGTGCTGCGCGAACGCGGCCTCATCATCACTCGCCAGGGCCGCGGAACCTTTGTAGCACCTTCCGCGCGCCGCTAGACGGCACCATTGCCCGCTCCATAGCCAGGCACTCTCAAGTAAACGATACTATGTTCGATCACTGTCGCCAAGTCCCGGCTGGCACCTGAGCCAGCGGACCGTCCCTCAGAAAGTGATGCGTCGCCTGTGACCAAGCTCGTGCGGGTCGCCGTCTATGTCGACCCAAGCTGCCCTTGGAGCTGGATCACGGCCGACTGGCTCCGAGAGGTCGCACCACAGCGCAGCCTGCAGCTCCGGTGGCGCTCACTGAGCCTGGTGCAGCGAAATGGCCCCGAGCCTCCTGCCACCATGCCGGAGCACATTAGAGCACTGGTATCCGGGCGCAGGATCCAGTCGCACCGGTTGCTGCGCGTGTTCGAGGCGCTTCGCGCGCAGTCCAGGGAAGACGACATCGACCGCCTCTACCGGATGTGGGGGGAGGCCACGTTCGGCCAGGCGACCCGTTCCGGACCTCCGCAGCCGCCCGGCCCGGAGCTGGTTACTGATCTCGTCGCGGCCGCCGGACTGCCGGGTGAGTTCGCGGCCGCCGCCGACGACGAAACCTGGGACCCGGTGCTCGCCGACTCGCTGGAGGCCGCGCGCCACGCGTCCGGCCCGCACCCGCTGAGCCCGACGATCGTGCTGGAGGACGAGTCATCGACCGGCCTGGCCGGTCCGGTGTTCTCCCCGGCGCCCACCGGCGAGGCCGCACTCCGAGCCTGGGACGCTGTGCACGTGCTGCTCACCGAGCCCGGCTTCTTCGAGCTTCAGCGAGCCAGGACCGGACCACCGACTTTCGCCGCCGGGTAAAGCGGATTGCCCAGGAATCGGGTAATCCCGCTTCCGCGTCGTTAGACGGCGCCATTACCGCTCCTTACCTCGGACATTCCCGCCTACGAGGCTGCGTTCGATATGGCTTGCCTTTTGGCACTCTATTCGATAATATATTCGAGTCGGTGATCCTTGAGCCTACCCTGTGAGAGGTCGCCTGATGTTCCTTCCCCACGAGGGCCCCCAGCTGGCGGAGCCGTCCGATGCCGAACTCTGCGGCCTCTGGCCCGATCCGCTTGCCGGTCGGCCGGACGACGCCGATGAATGGCTGGCCAGCCTGTCGGCTGATGAGCTAGATGCAATGTTCGGTGCGACCGCCGAGCCGGACGATCGCGAGCCTGGCCCCGGACCCCTGCTCGATGCGCTCGAGCCAGGCGCAGGCCTAGCAGGAGTCGCCGCTGATGTATTCGATGGCGGGCTTGGGCGCCTGTCGGACGACGAGCTCGTCGGGCTGCTCGGCGCATCGCGACGACTGTCTTCCTGGCAGGCTGCGGTCGAGTTCTTCGTAGTCGGGGAGCTCGACGGACGCCGGAGGCGCGAAGCGCAGCGGCCGGGCTGGTCGGGTGTCAGCGAGCACGTGAGCGACGAACTTGCGATGGCACTGACGCTGACCGGGCGGTCGGCCGACACCTTGCTTGGCCTGTCCAGGGAACTGGCCAGGATTCCGATGGTCCTTGCGGCGCTGCTCGCGGGGCGGATCGATCGGGCGCGGGCCGTTATCTTCGCTACCGAGCTGTCGGGACTCAGTGATATAGCTGCGTGTGCGGTGGCTGCGGCGTTCTGCGGACTTGCCGGGTCGATGACGACCGGTCAGCTCCGGGCAGCGCTGCGGGCGATGGTTCTCGCGGTGGACCCGGCAGCGGCCCGCCGCCGGGCCGAGCGGGCGCGGGCCGAAGCTCGAGTCGAAGCCTGGCAGGAGGGCTCGGGGAACGCGGCGATTGCCGGGCGTGAGCTGCCAGCAGCGGATGCGCTCGCAGCGGACCGGAGGATCGCGGCCATCGCGGCGGCGCTCAAGGATGCGGGTGCGGCCGGGGGGATGGATCAGCTGCGCGCGACCGTCTTCACCGCCCTGCTGACCGGCCGCGATCTGGAGTCCCTGCTTCCCGCTGACACCAGCATGACCGAGGGCACCAGCCCGTCAAGCTCCTCAGGCGCGGACGAGGACGCGGACCGCCGTAAGGCGGCAGGCGGGAAGAGCCTGGGACTAGCCGGGCTGGTCGGCTCGGTGAATCTGACGATGCCGGCCTCCACCTGGCTTGGCCTCTCTCAGGCGCCCGGTGAGGTCACGAAACTCGGGCCACTTGACGCCGATTCCTGCCGGGATCTCGCGAGGAGGCTGGCCAGCAGGCCCGAGAGCCGCTGGTGCGTCACGCTCACTGGCCCCGACGACCGGGCCGTCGCCCACGCGTGCGCCAGGGCCGGTCCCGGGATGAGCCGCGCGGCGTGGCTGGCATCGCTGGAGTTCACCTGGATGCAGGCCGGGCCGTGCGGCCATCCCTTGCGAACCGACGGTTACCGGCCCAGGCACAAGCTCCGGAATCTAGTGAAGTCCCGGCATCGGACCTGTGGTTTCCCGGGTTGTCGCCGACCAGCAGTCTCCTGCGACGACGACCACACCATTCCCTACGATCAGGGTGGCCTTACTTGCGAGTGCAACCTTGCTCCGCTTTGTAGACGGCACCACAGAGCCAAGCAAACACCCGGCTGGTCACTGACTCAGCCCTCGCCCGGCGTCCTGACCTGGACCACACCGCACGGCGGCCGCACGTACACCGTCACGCCGAGCAGATATCCAGTCTGACGGAGGCGCAGGAGGTTATTGCCTTGCAGTAGTCCTGCCCGCTCACCAGACTCGATGAGTGGCGCGACTATCCGACATCGTCATCGACTGCTCTCATCCGGCCTCGCTAGCCCGGTTCTGGGCGGCGGCTCTCGACGGGTATGCGGTAGCACCCTACGACGAGGACGAGATCGAGCGCCTGCGCTCGCTGGGGATCACCGACCTCGAAGATGATCCGACAGTCCTTATCGAGGGACCAGGACCGCGATTGTTCTTCCAGCGTGTGCCGGAGCCCAAGCGAGCAAAGAACCGTGTTCACCTGGATCTGGCCGCAGCCGACCTTGATGGCGAGATCGTGCGGCTCGTCAGCCTCGGGGCGAGCATCGTCGAGACGTTCGAATCCCACGTCTGGCTCACCGATCCGCAAGGCAACGAGTTCTGCGTGATGCCAGCGGGTTGAGGCGGCCGGCGGCGGCGGAGCAGGTTAGCGGCGCGACCACTGGTCGGGCTGCGGCCCGCTGATCGTATCCAGTAGCCGGCCTAGCCTGCCTCGCGCCTGGGCGAGCCGCCTCGGCCCGCCCGCCTCGCCGTCCAGACCCGCCTCGCCATCCTGACCCGCCTCGCCGTCCTGACGTGCCTCGCCATCCTGGCCCGCCCTAGCCGCCGGGCCATTCTCACCCGCCGGGCCGGACTTACCAGCCTGACCGACCCAGGCAGCCTGACGGGGCGCCGGCACGACGACGCCGGCCGCCTCGCCCACAGCGAGGCTGACCAGATGCTGCGCCCCGTCGAAGGACACCGGGTCGACCACCGGCCGGACCGCCAGCGACTCGTGCGCGAGGCCATCGAGCTCGTCGTCACCGCGATCGAGGGCGAAGATCGAGGAGCCGGCCTTACGGGCATCCGCGACCCGCTCGAGCAGGGCGGCCGGCGCCGGGTCCGAGCCGACCACGAGCACCGTCTCCGTCCGCCCGGCTCGCTCGAGTCGGTCGATGCCGACGCTCAGGTGCGCGGGCGCGCCGGGCGGCGGCGCCCACCTGACCAGCGTCGGCTCCAGCTCGGGCAGGCCAGCCAGGCGGCTTTCGTCGGCCAGGTGAGCCGTCAGGTGCCAGGGTTCGTCCGTCGGCGTCCCCACGATGAGCAGCCCGTGCGGCGTCCGTGCTTGCGAGCGGAGCGCCCGGGCGAAATAACGCGTCCGGTCAAGCCAGCCGGACGGCGCCAGCAGCGCACGCAGGGCCTCGACCTGGGCCGTGTTCACGCACTCCATGCTGCCCGAAGGATGGCAGCAAGCGCAGGAAGTGCCGGCAAATGGCCTAGGCGGCGGGGTGACGGCTTATGCGCACAGGCAGCTATGCGAGTCTACGAAAGTAACGATCACCGAGCCGGAGGGCACAGATGAGCCAGGCGCATATCGGTTATGCCGCGATGCTAGAGCAGTTCGGGCCGGTGGAGGTGACGGACTACACGGTGGCGGCGGAAGCCGCAGGCTTCCGCGGGGTGATGGCCGCGGATCACTTCCAGCCGTGGGTGCCGGCGCAGGGCCAGGCCCCGTTCGTGTGGAACGTGCTGACCGCGATGGGCGAACGGACCCGCGGGGATCTCGGCCCCGGGGTGACCTGCCCGTCGTTCAGGTTCCACCCGGCGATCGTGGCGCAGGCGTCGGCGACACTGGCCGCGATGTACCCGGAGCGGCACTGGCTCGGCCTCGGCTCTGGTGAAGCGCTGAACGAGCATGTCACCGGCGGTTACTGGCCCGAGGCGCCGGAGCGGCTGGAGCGGATGTGGGAGGCCGTCGAGGTAATACAGAAGCTCTTTACCGGCAAGGACGTGAAGCACCGCGGCACCCATTTCCGGATGGAGACCGCCCGGCTGTGGACGATGCCCGATTCCCCGCCGCCCGTCTACATCGCCACCGCTGGTCCGCTCACCGCCAAGAAGGCTGGCCGGCTGACCGACGGGATCATCACCCCTGGCGCGCCGGCCGAGAAGATCTCGAATCTGCTCGACCGGTTCGACGCCGGCGCCCGCGAGGCGGGCAAGGACCCGGCTACGCAGGTGAAGATCCTCCAGCTGCACTTGTCCTGGGCGCCTACCGACGAGGAGGCCCTCTCCAACGCGATGACCGAGTGGCCCAACGGCGGCATGAAGTTTCCCAAGCAGGACATCCGCTCGCCGTACGACTTCGAGCAGATGGCCAGGCTGGTGCGTCCCGAGGACTTCGACGGCCGGATGCTCATCACCAGCGATCTCGACGCCCACCGCGCCGACATCCAGCGCTATCTCGATCTCGGCATCGACCGGATCTACCTGCACAACGTCGGGCGCAACCAGGCCGAGTGGATCGACGTCTTCGGCCGTGAGGTCCTGCCGAAGCTGACCAGCTGACTTGACAGCTCGCGGGACCGGGCTGCTCCGGTCCCGCGAGCCCTTGTTCAGCGGTAGCTGTACTCCGGTGTTGGGTAGGCACCGTTCACGACCTCGTCGGCGAAGTCCTGCGCCGCCTGCCGGAGCAGCGAGGTCGCGTCGGCATAGCGCTTGGCGAACTTCGGCACGCTCGGGGTGAGCCCGGCCATGTCCTGCCAGACGAGGACCTGAGCGTCGCATCCGGCACCAGCGCCTATCCCGATCGTCGGGATCGTCAGCTCCTGCGTCACCCGCGCGGCGAGCTCGGCGGGAACGCACTCCAGGACGACGGCGAAGGCACCAGCCGCCTGCAGTTCCTTCGCGTCGTGCGTCAGCCGGTCGCCGTCCTCGCCGCGACCCTGTACCCGGTAACCGCCGAACGCGTTCACCGACTGCGGAGTCAGCCCGAGATGCCCCATCACCGGGATCCCGGCCAGGACAAGCTCCTCGACCTGCCGCACTACCCGGTGGCCACCCTCCAGCTTGACCGCCTGGGCCCCGGTCTCCTTCAAGAACCTGGTCGCCGTCCGCATCGCGGAACCGACCGAGTCCTGATAGGAGCCGAAGGGAAGGTCGGCAACGACCATGGCCCTCCTGGTCCCGCGGACGACGGCGGCGGTGAGCGGGATGAGCTCGTCCACCGTCACGGGGATAGTGCTGTCGTGACCATAGACCACCATCGCGGCCGAGTCCCCGACGAGCAGCACCGGAATCCCGGCCTCGTCGAAGATCCGGGCGGTGAGCGCATCGTAAGCCGTGAGCATCGGCCATTTCTCGCCGCGTGCCTTGGCCGCGGCGAGGTCACGTACGGTGACCCGTCTGGTGCTTACCCCGCCGTAGAGCGTCTCGGTGCCCGCGGCAGATGGGGGTGCGTGTTCTGCGGTCATCGTGATCCTCCAAGTCTCGTGGCGCCTCGCTGGCGTCCCCGGACGCTTCGATGATGACATGCGGTGACTTCTAAAGGTAGGGGAGCGACCTGGGTATCTGGTCCGGCTGCCCGTCCCGCATTCGCCCCCGTCCGAGACTTACGATACGATTTCGTTCCGTATCGAAATCTGACGTTAGCGACAGGACGGGTAACCGGGGGATGACTGCCGATCGCCGCAAATGGGTCGTGCTCGGCGTGCTGATCATCAGCCTTATCGCGATAGTCCTCGACAACACGGTCCTGAATGTCGCGCTCAAGACGATCTCGGAGCCCAAGGTCGGCCTCGGTGCGAGCCAGGGACAGCTCGAATGGGCGATCAACTCCTACACGCTCGTCTTCGCCGGGCTGCTGTTCACCTTCGGCGTCATCGGGGACCGAGTCGGGCGCAAGCGGATGCTAATCATCGGGATGGCCATGTTCGGCCTGGCATCGCTGGTCTCGTCCTACGCGCAGACGCCGGCCGAGCTGATCCTGGCCCGCGCCGCGATGGGACTCGGCGGCGCTGCGGTCATGCCGCAGACACTGTCGATCATCACGAACATCTTCGACCCGGACGAGCGCCCGCGGGCGATCGGGATCTGGGCATCCGCCGTCGGCGTCGCGATCGCCATCGGGCCGCTCACCGGCGGGCTGCTGCTCGACCACTTCTGGTGGGGCTCGGTCTTCCTGATCAACGTGCCGCTCACCGCGGTCGGCATCGCCGCGATCGTGCTGCTGGTCCCTGAATCCAAGAGCCCGTCGCCTGGCCGGATCGACTACCTCGGGGTGCTGCTGTCAATCGCCGGCCTCGTCCTGCTCGTCTACGGGATCATCCGCGGCGGCGACGCTGCCTCCTGGCTCGAGGGCAGCGTGCTCGGCCCTATCGCCGCCGGGCTGGCGGTCCTCGCCGCGTTCTGCGTGCACGAGACAAGGACCGAGTACCCTGCCCTGGACGTGCGGCTCTTCCGCGACCCCCGGATGTCGTCAGCGGCCGCCGCGATCGCCCTGAACTTCTTCGCGATGGCCGGCGTTTACTTCTTCATGAGCTTCTACCTGCAAAACGTGCGCGGGTACAGCCCGATGCACGCGGGGTTGCTCACGTCGGCGGTCGCCGTCGGCCAGGTCCTCGCCTCGAACCGCAGTGCCAGCCTGGTCCGCCGGTTCGGGGCCAAGGCCATCGTCTCGGGCGGGCTGATCGTGGTCACGGCCGCGCTGGTCGGCTACCACTCGCTGACTCTGACCACGCCGGCCGCGGTCATCGAGGTGACCTTCTTCCTGCAGGGCGCGGGCATGGGCATCGTGATGCCGACGGCGACCGAGTCGGTCATGTCGGTCGTCCCGCGCGAGCGCGGTGGTGCCGGATCGGCGATTACCAACACGTCCCGGCAGGTCGCCGTCGCGCTCGGAGTCGCCGTCCTCGGCTCGATCCTGGCCCGGGCATATCGTGCTAGGCTCGCGCCCGCCTTGCACCTCCTGCCGGCCGCCACGCGGTCCGCTGCGACGCAGTCGGTCGCGGCGACCCAGGCAGCCGCCGCTCATCTCGGTCACCCGGGCGTGGCGCTGCTGGCGCTAGCCGACCGATCGTTTGTCGGCGCCATGCACATGACGACCACGGTGTCCGTCGTGATCGCGGCGACCGGCGCGGTGCTGATCGCGCTCTGGATGCCCGGCCTGCGGCGTGACGC
>DASWAA010000272.1:0-11091 GCA_036391385.1 Streptosporangiaceae bacterium | reverse complement strand
GACCGCGCGGGCCGGGCGGTGCGAAGGGGGCTGTCGTGCGGCTGATACTGAACCTCATCTGGCTGGTGCTCGCCGGGTTCTGGATGGCGATCGCGTATGTGCTGGTCGGCATCGTCGCGTGCATCCTGATCATCACGATCCCGTTCGGTATCGCCTCGTTCAGGATCGCCAGCTACGTGCTGTGGCCGTTCGGCCGGACGACGGTGCCGCGGGAGGACGCCGGGGTCGGGTCGCTGATCGGCAATATCTTGTGGATCATCCTGTTCGGCTGGGAGCTCGCGCTGATGCACCTGGTCACCGGCATCGCCCTGTGCATCACGATCATCGGCATCCCGCTCGGCCTGGCGAATTTCAAGCTGATCCCGATCTCGCTGCTACCGCTAGGCGTACGGATCGTGGACGCCGACCAGGTAGGCAGCACCTTCGCCGTCTAGCCGGCTAGCTAGTCGCGCCGCCACCCCTCGGCAGACCATCGGTGTGGCGGTGCTGCCGCCTGCCGCTGGCAGACTTATGTAAGTTGAGTTATGATAAGTGGATTAACATATCCAACGGTTGTGAGGTCGCCATCTCCGAGACAGCCTCCGCATCCGGCGATCCGCGTCTCGTCAAGCCGGCTGACCTCTACGACAGGGACGCCGAATGGGTCGATCTCACTAGGTTCGTCACGGCTCAGGATCCCGGCGCGCTTCTCGGCATCATGTACGGGCGCCGCAGGCAAGGCAAGACGCTTCTGCTCGAATTGCTCGCCGAGGCTTGTGACGGGTTCCTTTTCATGGGGCTGCAGCAGTCGCGCGTCCAGAACCTCGCCGACCTCGCGGCCGCGTATTCCAGGAAGACCGGGCTTGCCGGAGCGTCATTCGGCTCGTGGCATGACGCGATCGACGCGCTCTTGCGGCTCGGCCAGGCACCAGGCCTGCCTGTTCCTGTGATCCTGGACGAGTTCGGCTATCTGACGGACTCCGCGCCCGAACTTCCCTCGGTTATCCAGCGGCTTCTCAGCCCTAGAGGCGCGGCGAGGCAACGGAGCTCGGCACGACTGATCCTCTGCGGCAGCGCTCTGAGCCTGATGAAAGATCTGGTGTCGGCTGGCTCCCCGCTGCGTGGCCGATCGCGGCTAGAGCTCATGATCCATCCGTTTGGCTATCGCGCGTCCGCGGGCTTCTGGGGGGCGGATCAAGATCCTTACCTGGCTTTCCGGATCCACGCCCTAGTCGGTGGTACCCCGGCCTACCTGGACATGTGCGGCAAGGCTCCGGCCCGGTCCCGTGACTTCGACCGGTGGGTGATCGAGACATTGCTGAATCCATCTAGCGCGATGTTTCGGGAGGGGGACATTCTGGTCCGTGAGGAGCAGCAGGTCAGCGACCCAGCCCTCTATCACGCGGTACTAGCGACGCTGGCCGGCGGCGCGGGCCGGCGAAGTGAGATCGCATCGCGGCTTGGCCGGACGGACGCCTCGCTGACTCATGTGCTCGCGATGCTAGAGCAGATCAAACTTGTCGCGCGGCTTGACGATGCGCTACGGGATCGGCGGCCGGTCTACCGGATCGCTGAGCCGATCATCCGGTTCCACCAGCTTGTCGTCCGGCGCAACGAAGCCCGGCTGGTCGCGCGGGCTGGCGACAGGGTCTGGGCGGAGGCAGCCGACACCGTCAATTCGCTCATATACGGGCCGCACCTAGAGGAACTTGCTCGTGTCTGGTGCGCGGAGCACGCGAGCCAGCAGACGCTTGGCGGGATAGCGAGCAAGGTCCAGCCAGCCACGCTGTCCTGCGCGGAACATCAGCAAGGCCATGAGCTCGACATCGTGGTCACCGAATCGAACCCTATGCGCGCGGACCGGATCGTCGCGATCGGCGAGGTCAAGAGCACAACCTCGTCGATGGGACCGGCCCAGCTCGCGCGGCTGGAGCATATTCGCCAGCTGATACCCGCTCAGAAGGCGCCTGGCGTCGTGCGACTGATCCTTGTTTCGCGTTCCGGGTTCCAGACGGAACTCACTAGCCTCATGCGCTCGAGGGACGACGTGGTACTTGTCGATATGCAGCGCCTGTACGGGGGAGACTAGCTCGGCTGGCCTTCGGTCCGGCGGTTAGAGCTGGCCGACCGCGGTGACCCAGATCACGGCCTCGCCTGCTTCGTCGGAGCCTGCCAGGTCGACCTCGGCCGAGAAGCCCCAGTCGTGGTCGCCGGCCGGGTCGTCGAAGATCTGGCGGACCCGCCACAGGTCCTTGTCGGAGTCGTCGATGATCAGCATGGCCGGCCCGCGAGCACTGGCGCCGGTGCCTATCTCGTCGTACTCGGCAAAGTACGGCTCCAGCGCGTCGGCCCACGCGCCGGCGTCCCAGCCGGCCTCCTCGTCGAGCTCTCCGAGCTCGGCCCAGCGGCGCAGCGCCGCGAGCTCGACGCGACGGAAGAGCGCGTTGCGCACCAGCACCCGGAACGCCCTGACGTTGCCGGTCACGGCCGGAGGCCGCTCGTCCAGCTGGCTGGCCGCTGCCGCGTCCGCCGCTTCCGGGTTGGCCAGCCGCTCCCACTCGTCAAGCAGGCTGGAGTCCACCTGCCTGACCAGCTCGCCTAGCCACTCGGTCAGGTCGGCGAGCTCCTCGGTCTTGGCCTCGTCCGGAACGGTCTGGCGCAGCGCCTTGTACGCGTCGGCGAGGTAGCGCAGCAGCAGTCCCTCCGACCTGGCCAGGCCGCACCAGCTGATGTACTCGGTGAACGTCATCGCCCGCTCGTACATGTCCCTGGCGACCGACTTGGGGTGCAACTCGTAGTCGGCGACCCACGGGTGACCGCGCCGGTAGATGTCGTACGCGCCCTCGAGCAGATCGGCCAGCGGCTGGGCGTAGCTGACCGACTCGAGCAGCTCCAGCCTGGTGTCGTAGTCGACGCCCTCGGCCTTCATCTCAGCCACGGCCTCGCCGCGCGCCTTGAACAGCTGGGCCGCGAGGACCGGCCGCGGGTTGTCGAGCGTCGACTCGATGACCGAGAGCACGTCGAGCGGGTAGTCGGGCGAGGTGACGTCGAGCAGTTCGATGGCGGCCAGCGCTAGCGGGGAGAGCGGCTGGTTGAGCGCGAAATCCTCTTGCAGGTCGACGGTGAGCCGCACCATCCGGCCCTGCTCGTCCGGCGCGTCCAGCCGCTCCACGACGCCGCCGGCCAGCAGAGCACGGTAGATCTGGATAGCCCGGTGGATGTGCTTGCGCTGCGCGGCCCGGTCCTCGTGGTTGTCGGTGAGCAGGTGCCGCATCGAGGTGAACGCGTCGCCGGGGCGGCTGATGACGTTGAGCAGCATGGCGTGGCTGACCGCGAAGCTCGACCGCAGCGGCTCGGGGTCGGCTGCTACCAGCCGGTCGAAGGTCGGCTGGCCCCAGGAGACCATGCCGGGCGGCGGCTTCTTCCGCACGACCTTACGCCGCTTCTTCGGGTCGTCGCCGACCTTGGCCAGCGCGCGCTCGTTGGCGATGACGTGCTCGGGGGCCTGCACGACGACCGCTCCTGACTCGTCGAAGCCGGCCCGGCCGGCCCGCCCGGCGATCTGGTGGAACTCCCTGGCCTGCAGCAGCCGGGTGACGCTGCCGTCGTACTTGGACAGCGAGGTGAAGAGCACGGTGCGGATCGGCACGTTGATGCCGACCCCGAGGGTGTCGGTGCCGCAGATCACCTTGAGCAGCCCGGCCTGGGCCAGGGTCTCGACCAGGCGGCGGTAACGAGGCAGCATCCCGGCGTGGTGCACCCCTATGCCGTGCCTGACCAGCCGGGACAGGGTCTTGCCGAAGCCAGCCGAGAACCTGAACCGCCCGATCAGCTCGGCGATGGCGTCCTTCTCGGCGCGCGTGCACACGTTGACGCTCATCAGCGCCTGCGCCTGGTCGATGGCAGCGGCCTGGGTGAAGTGCACGACGTAGATCGGTGCCTGCTTCGTCGCGAGCAGTTCCTCGATGGTCTCGTGCAGTGGCTCGAGGACGAACCGGAAGGTCAGCGGGACCGGGCGCTCGGCGGACTTGACCACGGCCGTGGGACGGCCGGTGCGGCGGGTCAGGTCCAGCTCGAACCTGGCCACGTCACCGAGAGTGGCCGACATCAGCAGGAACTGCGCCCGCGGCAGCTCGATCAGCGGTACCTGCCAGGCCCACCCCCGGTCCGGGTCGGCGTAGTAGTGGAATTCGTCCATGATCACCAGGTCGGCATCGGCCCGCGTGCCGTCCCGGAGCGCGATGTTGGCGAGCACCTCGGCGGTGCAGCAGATGATCGGGGCCTGCGCGTTGACGCTGCCGTCGCCGGTCATCATCCCGACACTGGCCGGCCCGAAGATGTCGCAGAGCGCGAAGAACTTCTCCGAGACCAGCGCCTTGATCGGGGCGGTGTAGAAGCTGCGGTTCCCGGTGGCCAGCGCGGCGAAGTGGGCGGCGGTGGCGACCAGGCTCTTGCCCGAGCCGGTGGGCGTGGACAAGATGACGTTCGCGCCTGAGACCAGCTCGATCAGGGCCTCGTCCTGGTGCGGGTACAGCATCAGTCCCTGGGTCGACGCCCACTGCGTGAACGCGGCATACAGTGCGTCCGGGTCGGCGGACTCCGGCACCAGGTCAGTGAGCGTCATGGTCCTTCCATGGTGCCAGTTCCCTGGCGTGCTCGGACCGGCCATGATGCTGCGACCAGGAAGGCGCTCAGGTCAGGGCAACGCTAAGTTGATGTCATGTGCCGAAGTATCAAGACTCTCCGCGAGCCCTATGCCGAGCAGGTCACCGACGACGACGTCAGGGCGGCGGCGCTGCAGTACGTGCGCAAGATCAGCGGCTTCCGTGCGCCCGCGGCACACAACGCCGAGGCCTTCAACGCGGCCGTCGACTCGATCGCCCGGGCGACCGCGGATCTGCTTGAGCGGCTGGAAGTGCGCGCGACGCCGGCTCGTGCGGTCACCACTCGCCCGGCCCAGCCCCGCTCACGCCCAGCACGCACGGGCTAGCTCGCACGGACTAGCTCGCACCGCCTGCCTTGCGCGGCGGGCAGGTCAGCCGCCGCGATCTAGGGCATGCCCATGGTGGCCGCGTGCCTGATCAGGAACGAGTCGGGCGGTACCAGGTCGAGGCCGTCGGGAACGTTGAGATACCCCGGCGCGCGGCCGGGCTTTCCGGTGTGGCCGTACTGCCACAGAATGCGATTGTCGGCCGGATTCACAACGATGATCCGGTGGTTGAAGTCGTCGTTCAGCAGTACGTTGCCGTTGGGCAGCGGGATCGCCAGCGAGGGCTGGTTGAGGCCGCCGAACCGCCAGAGCAGGCGGCCGGCCGAGTTGAACTCCGCCACCTGGCCGGGATTGGAGTAGTCGGCGGTCAGGTAGCGACCCGGATAGACCTCGTTGGTGTCCGACGGGTAGAGGACACCGGGCGGGTTCGTCGCCCATCGGACATGCCCGGTCAGGTTCAGGCCGTCCGCCCAGTCGCCGTTGATCTCGGTCACGACATATCCGCCGCTTGAGGTCGGGAACGCTCCGTTCGGGCTGCCGAAATGCCAGGGCGGATCGTGCCAGCAGCCGCCGCCGGCGCGGCCGATGACCCGGATCAGCCGGTGCGCTGGCGGCGCGATCACGATGATCCGGCAGTTCCTGATGTCGGCGGCGACGATGTCGCCGTTCGGCAGCATCATCGCGTCGTCCGGGTTGCTCAGCCGGTTAGGACCCGATCCTGGCACGCCAGGCTTGCCATACCGGTAGACGATCTTGTGCCTGGCGACGTCGATCACGGAGATGACCTGGTCGTCTTCCTGCGTCGCGACGATGTACCGGCCGTCGGGGGAGAAGAACGCGTCGTCAGGGACGAGGAATGTCTGGCCCCTGGCCAGGTCGCCAGGCCTCGGGAAGACCCACCTGACCCGGCCCTGCGGGTCGATGATGACGAGCCGGTTGTTGAGGTGGTCGGCGACGAGCACGTCAGCCGGGAGCGCGGCTGGGTCCGATCCCGGTGCCAGGTGACCTGGCCCGCTGACCGGCGCCAGCCAGGGCGCGAGCCTGGGGCTCGCTCCGATCGTGCCGGGAAGAGCATCGCCGGGCGGCACCTGCCGCACAGCCACGACGGCCGGACTTGCCCGCACGCCGTCGGTGCCGCCGACCAGGTAGGCGGTACTGCCGACGACGGCACTGGCAGCGTTCGCGGTCGGCATCGGCAGCCGGCCAGCCACCGTCGCCATGCGGCTGGCCGGGTCGAATCTCAGTATGGCGTCGGTCGTCGAACTGGCCGGTCCCTGGCGCGCCTGGCCCGTGCCCGGCGGGTCGGCATGCAGCAGGCCGTTATGCGACTGGCCCGCCCGCGACTTGCCTGCCTGGGCTGCCTGTGCCTGGTTCGGCCGTGAATGGCTCGTTCCGACCCGGGCCGGCGTTCCGTGGCCTCCGGTCGCGGCCTCGGTGCGACCCCCCGCCAGGTAGATCTGCCCGTGCAGCACGAAAACGCTCTCAGCGGCGACCGGAGCGGGCAGCCTGCCGGCCACCGTCGCGCGGCCGGTCCGCAGATCGACCCGCTGGATCGCGCTGGTCAGGCCCGATGACGTAACGCCGCCGAAGACCCATAGGCTGCCCGCTGCCACCACGGCGCCCGTCTGGCTTACCGGGACCGGCAGAGTCGCGGCCGTCACGTAATGCACGCCGTCCGTCGTCTTGAGCACGCTGGCCAGCGGACCGCCGCGGTTCGTCCCGCCGATCAGGAACGTGCTGCCGCCCGCCGTGACCGTCGCGAGGCCAGATCTGGCCTGCGGCAGCCTCGGTGACATGGCTGCCTTGCCCGTTCCGCTGAGCACCTGGACGCCGGAGATGCTGTGGCCGGCCCGTCCGCCGAACAGCACGAGCCGGCCGTGCAGCAGTGCCGCGCCCGCCCCGGCGACCGGGCGGGCGAGCCGGCCTGCCGGGCGTTCCTGGCCGGTGAGCGGATCGAGAACGGCAGCACCGCTGGCCGGCGCGCCGCTGCCGGTCATCCCCCCGGCGACGATCAGCTGACCGTGCCGCGCCACAGCCGTCGCGGCGGAGATGGCACTCGGTAGCTGGTAGGGAGTCCATGTCGCCCGCAGGACCGTCGGTCGCGGCGACTGTGCCTGCTCTGCCTGCTTGATCGCGCTTGGCTCGGACGCGCCGCCGCTGCACGCTGCCGCGAGCACGAGGACCCCCGCCAGCGCCGTCGACCGCGGGAACCTGGTCAGCCGCGCGCGCGGCCCGCCGTGCCGCGCTCCTGCTGAGTCGTCGTTAACGTAGGCCCCCCGGGACGCATATTCGACTACGAAACGTAGTCAATCTGCCACAGTTCGTGGTCGATGAAACGGGAAACGAGGAAAGTCGCAGGTCAGCGCGTCTCGGTAGCTAATGCGAGCCGCGAACCAGGCGGAAGGTAGTGACCGTCCTGACGGCCCTGCCCCCGTCGAGGCCGCCGACCAGGTAGGCCGTGCCCCCGGCGACAGTCACGCCCGCATGCGAGACCGGCACCGGCAGCCTGCCGACTACCGGGAACGACCATCCGCCCGGACTGAACCTCCGCACAGCGGAGCTAGTGACCAGCGACGCCATGCCCGGCGAGGCGGACGCGGCCCGGGAGTCCGACCGGGCGGGCGTCAGACCGCCGACCAGGTAGACGGCACCGTCCACCGTGAAGGCAGCGCCGGCTTCCAGCGGGCGCGGCAGCCTCCCCGCCAGATCTGCCCGGCCGGTCCGCAGGTTCACCCGCTGGACGTCGGCGACCGGCCCGCGCGGCGTCAGCCCCCCGAAGACCCACAGGTAACCACCGGCGACGGCTATCTCGGGGTACCGCACCGGAACGGGCAGCAGGCCGAGCGTCCGGAAATGGCGTCCGTTAGAGGTGGCGAGCACGGCGCGTGCATAGCCGGTGTTGCCGTGCCCGCCAGCCAGGTAAACGGACTCACCGACTGCGACCGCCGCCAGGTCGGACCTGGAAGCGGGCAGCGTCCCGTAGACGTAGCCGCCACCGGCCGTCGGCCGCTGCACGGTGGCGTAACTGGCCGCGGTACCGCCGCCGAACACCAGCAGTGCGCCACCGAGCACGGCGGACGCCGCGTCATGCACAGGGACCGGCAGCCGGCCGGCGGCTGCCGACCTGCCGGTGCGCAGGTCGATCCTGACGACCGAGTCGCTGCTCGACTGGTCGGCGAGCAGGCCGCCGGCGATCAGCAGTTTCCCGCCGGCCGAGGTCACGGACTCGCCGGACACTGCCACTGGCAGCCGGAAGGGGGCGATGCCGATCCGAAGAACCAGGCGCGCCCGCCCCGCGGACCGAGCCGGACCGGGCTTGCTGATCCTGGCCCGTCTGCCCTGCTCGGATCGCGCGGCCCGCGGGCCTGACTGGCTGCCGCTCAGGCATGCTGCCGCCAGCATGCTGACGAGCAGCAGAACAGCGGGCAGCGCGAGCCACGCCGGCCGATGACGCACGACGATTCCCCCCGGGGTGCGTACCTGGACGAGCCATCCTCAGCCTGCCACCTTGCGGCGGGCCGGAAACGGGCGGCAGCTGAGTCGATGATCGCGACTTCCCTGCGTCAGCGTGAGCGCTTAGCCGCGCTAGTCGCCGTCTGCGGAACGACCGCAGCATTCTCTGACGCTATTCCCGTTAAAAGGGATCTCGTTTAAATGCGCCGTTCATGACATTATTATGTCCGTGCTGCGGGCTCGGCGTGCCCGTCTGCAGTCCCGATAGGGACGGCGAAGGAGGTTAGCCGTGGGCGGATGGCATAGGGCAACGGCCGGGTGCTGCGGAATGGCGCTGCTGGCCGCGCTGGCCGTGGCCGGACCGACGTCGGGCGCCGCTGCCGCGCCGACCGGCTCGAACTCGACCTGGGCCGTCCAGGACTCGCCTGACGTCACCGTGCCTTCCGGTCAGGTCCAGGCAGTGTCCTGCCCGTCGGCGACTTCGTGCATGGCGGTGGGCTATTACCTCGACTCGGCCGGACTTACGGTCCCGCTGGCCGAGACCTGGAACGGGACCTCCTGGCAGCAGCAGACGGTCCCCAGCCCGGCCGGCGGCCGTTCTCCTGGCCTGGACGGCGTGTCGTGCATCTCCGCGAGCTTCTGCGAGGCGGTCGGCATCACCGACGAGCCGGGGTACACCGACAGCACCGCCTTCGCCGAGACGTGGAACGGGTCGTCCTGGAGCTTGCAGGCCGTGCCCAGCCCGGCCGGAGCCACGGGTGTTCTGCTGAAGGCGGTGTCCTGCGCGTCGGCGACCTTCTGCGAGGCGGTCGGCTCCTATCTGAGCAGCTCGTATACCATCCTCAGCCTGGCCGAGGAATGGAACGGCACAACCTGGACGCTGCAGTCCACGCCCAGCCAGACAGCGTCGGCGCCGGCGCCGACCCAGCTAGACGGGGTGTCGTGCGTCTCGGCGACCTTCTGCGAGGCCGTCGACTTCTACGGCCTGCTGGCGGAGCGCTGGAACGGGACCTCGTGGCGGGCGCACTCCGTCGCGGTGCCGTCCGGGACCAGCAGTCCGGGCCTGTACGCCGTGTCCTGCCGATCGAGAACCTTCTGCGAAGTGGTCGGGACGTACGTCGACCCCAGTTCCTCGGCCGCGCTCACCCTCTTCGCGGAGAGGTGGGATGGCACCTCCTGGCATGAGCAGTCCGTTCCCAACTCGGCAAGCTGGAAGACCCCGACGGCGGTGTCGTGCGCGTCGGCGGCTGCCTGCGAGACGGTGGGCTACAAAGAGGTCTACACCACGGGCGGCGACACGTTTCATGCCATCGCCGAGGTCTGGAACGGAACGTCCTGGCAGGCACAGCGTCCGACAAGCGCCAGCGGGACGGCTCTGACCGAGCTCAACGGGGTTTCGTGCGCGGCCGCGAACGCCTGCGAGGCGGGTGGCGCCTTGCCGGTCCGGATGGAGGCGTGGAACGGGACGTCCTGGGCCACCCAGCCCGCCGTAGTGCCGCTGGGAGCGGCCAGTAACGCCCTTGGCGCGGTGTCCTGCGCGTCGGCAACGTTCTGTGCAGCGGTGGGCGACGCGGCGACCGCGCCGGCGCTGGCGGACACGTGGGACGGATCGGCATGGACGATCCGGTTGCGCTCGACGTCGGCAGCGGTGCCGCTGGCAGTGTCGTGCGTCTCGGCGACGTTCTGCGAGGCGGTGGGCAGCTCCGCATCCGGGACCGCCGCCGCCGCGGAGGTGTGGAACGGGATCTCCTGGCAGCCGCAGCCCACCCCCGGGCCGGATTACGCGGCCGTGTCGTGCGTGTCGGCATCCTTCTGCGAGGCCGTCGGTCCGAACGGCGCGGCGATGTGGAACGGCACCGTGTGGTCGGCGCAGTCGATTCCGGTCGGCGTGACGGGAGGCCGGTTCAGCGGCGTGTCCTGCACGGCCGTCAGCGCCTGCGAGGCGGTCGGCAGCCCGGCCAACAGCGCTGGAGGCTCCTTCGCGGCAGGCTGGGACGGGACTTCCTGGACAGCGCAGGCGGTACCGAGCCCGGTCGGCGCTACACATACCTGGCTCAACCACGTGTCGTGCTCAGCGGCAGGAGCCTGCATGGCGGTGGGCCGGGCGATCGTCGGCACGACGCTCGGCGGCTACGCGGCTGTCTGGGACGGTACCGGCTGGACGGCGCAGACTGCTGCCATGCCCGTGCCTGCTGGCGCCAGGCAAGTAACGCCGCTGAGTATCGCCTGCACCTCGTCGGCCTCCTGCACCGTGGTCGGATACAGCGTCGAATCGGCTTCGCCGTACGTCCAGCTGACGCTGGCGGAAGCATGGGATGGCACGTCCTGGACCATCGAGCCGACACCCGATCCGGCCGCGACCGGCAACGTACTGAACGGCGTGTCCTGCCTGTCGGCCGGCCCGTGCGTCGCGGTCGGCTCGGCGCCTGACCCCGGCGGCTACAACGCGACGCTGGTGGAGGCGACCGGCTGAACCGGGCTCAGGTACTCAGGCGGTCCTGGTCTGGCTGGCGGCCTCCAGGCCGAGTTCGGTGATGGACGTCTCGCGCATCTTGAACTTCTGCACCTTGCCGGTCACCGTCATCGGGAACTCGGCGGTGAACCTGATGTACCGCGGGACCTTGTAGTGCGCGATCTTGCCCTGGCAGTACTCCCTGACCTGGTCGGCG
>DASWAA010000271.1:0-5375 GCA_036391385.1 Streptosporangiaceae bacterium | reverse complement strand
AGGTACGCGGAGGACCTGGCCAGCCGCTATCACAAGTTCAACGACGCCTGCCGGGTGCTGCCGCGGGCAGGCGAGGAGTTCGGTGAGCTTGGCAGGGCGAGGCTCTGGCTGGCGGCCGCGACGAGGGTCGTCCTCGCCAGTGCGCTGAACCTGCTCGGCGTGACCGCCCCGGACCGGATGTAACGGCCCGGCTGGAGGTAGCGCGGCCGCGCCGGACGGCGCGGCCGCGCCCTGCCCGATCCGGGCTCAGGCCGGATACTCGGTGGTCACCGGCTCGCCCCACTCGGCCGTCGCGCCGTCAACGGCCTGGTACACGGCGAGATGAGTCATGAAGGTGCGCGGTCCTGCTCCGTGCCAGTGCCACTCGCCGGCGTCGGTCCAGATCGTGTCCCCGGCCCTGATCTCCTGCGGCGCCCCGCCGCGCTGCTGCACCACGCCCACGCCGTCAAGCACGTAGAGCAACTGCCCGGCCGGATGGGCATGCCAGGCGGTACGGGCACCAGGAGCGAAGCGGACGTGCAGGGCACTGACCGGCGAGGACTCCGACGGCTCGGCGACCTTCTCCATCCAGACGCTGCCGGTGAACCAGTCCTGCGGGCCTTGCTCGCTGTCACGACCGATCCGAGTTATATACA
This sequence comes from Streptosporangiaceae bacterium, assembly GCA_036391385.1. Lineage (GTDB taxonomy): Bacteria > Actinomycetota > Actinomycetes > Streptosporangiales > Streptosporangiaceae > Chersky-822. The sequence goes on along the minus strand of DASWAA010000271.1, from coordinate 4,740 downwards.
TGAGCCTTCCTCAGTATCCTTGACCCCGCCCGCGGCCTTGCCGCTGGTCGCACTGACCTAGCGGCCACCTACCCGGATGCCCCGGGTGCTACCCGCGACCGGACTTGAGGCCGTCCCAGGACCAGCGGGGGACCGGCAGCCCGGTCGGCGGCTCCGAGCCGTTCGGGGCGTAGGACATCACCTCGCTCACCGCCCACTGCATGTAGGAGCGGAGCGCCGCACGGAACTCGGCGTCCTGCGGCAGGCCGGCGTCGTCGGCGGCCTGCACGAAGCAGCGCACGAAGCGCTCGCCCAAGTCGTCCTCCGCGCCGGTGCCGGCATGGATGGCAAGCATCGCCGAGTGGCTGCCGCACTCGCCGGAGTAGACCGGCGGCCCGCCGAGTACCTCGGCCCAGTAACTCGCCAGCCGCTGCACGTGGTCGGGATGCCCAGGATGGGAGAACGGGTGGCTGAGCACCGGGTCGGCGAGGCAGCGCTGATGGTGCGCGGTCGCGAGCGCGAGAAACGCCGGCGAGCCGCCAGCGAACTCGAAGAGTGATGGTCGTGCCATCTGCTGCCTCCTTGGACTCACGAAGCTCCGCTGAAGCCTATGGTCTCATCCGCCAGGGCCAGGGTGTCCTCGCAGGCGAACCCGGCGCCCAGCCCGTCGTGGCCGGCGAACTCAGGTCCGAGCGCGCCCGCTACCGAGTCCAGCGTCCACATCCCGTCAGCCGAGCCGTGCTCGGACGCGTGGAACACCGTCCTGACCCGGGGCGGCTCCATCACCGCAGCCACGCCGCCGTGCACGACGAACACCTCGCCGTTGATCTGCGCCGCTCCGGGGCCGGCCAGGTACACGACCAGCGGCGCGACGTGCTGCGGAGCGAGCGGGTCGACGGAACCATCCGGTGCCGAGCCCATCAGCCCGGCCGTCATGTCCGTCCTGGCCCGCGGGCAGATCGCGTTGGCGCGGACGCCGTAGCGGGCGCAACTGCGGGCCGTGGTGACCGTGAGCGCGGTGATGCCGGCCTTGGCGGCCGCGTAGTTCGGCTGGCCGGCCGAGCCGAGCAGGAACGCCTCGGAGGAGGTGTTGACGATCCTGGCGTAGACCGGTCCGCCGGCCTGCTTGCTCTGCTCGCGCCAGTGGCCGGTCGCGAGCCTGCTGAGGATGAAATGGCCGCGCAGGTGCACCCGCAGGACGAGGTCCCATTCCTGCGGGGACATCGTGAAGATCATCCGGTCACGGAGCACGCCGGCGTTGTTCACCACGATGTCCAGGCCGCCGAAGGTGTCACGAGCGGCGGCCAGCATGGCCTGCCCGGTCTCCCAGTCGCCGACGTCGCCTGCGCAGACGACCGCCTGGCCGCCCGCCGCGGTGATCTCGTCGGCGACGGCCTGCACGGCAGGCCCGGCAAGGTCGTTCAGCACGACGCGGGCGCCGGCGGCGGCTAGTGCGATCGCCTCCGCCCTGCCGAGGCCGTGACCGGCCCCGGTCACGATCGCGGTCCTGCCGTCAAGAGTCAGCCCATCGGCCATGTTTCTTATCTCCCTATTCGTCAGCGGCCGGTGCCGGGCCGAACTTCTTCCGCTAGTAACCAGGTCCGGACAAGATCCCGCCGTCGATGACGAACTCGCTGCCGGTGCAGTACGAGGAGTCGTCGGAGGCCAGGAAGGCGACCAGCCTGGACACCTCGACTGACTCGCCGAACCGGCCGAGCGGCAGGGCCTTCATGTACCGATCGCCTCGCTCCGGGTCCATCGTGTGCGCGGTGTCCAGCACCATCCTGGTCAGGATCCCACCCGGGTGCACCGAGTTGACCCTGATGCCGAACTGGCCTAGTTCCTGGGCCGCGGCCTTGGTCATGCCGCGGACGGCGAATTTGCTTGCCGCGTAGGCCGAGCAGTCGGCCGCTCCGGTCAGGCCCTCGATCGAGGAGATATTGACGATCGACCCGCTGCCGACCGCCTTCATCGGCTCGATCACCGACTTCATGCCGAGCCAGCAGCCGACGGCGTTGATGTCGAGTACCCGCCGGAAGTCGGACAGCGGCATCTCGCTGATCGAGGCGAACGTCAGCACGCCGGCGTTGTTGACCAGGATGTCGATCTTGCCGAATGTCGTGGTCGCCAGCTCGACCGCGCTCGCCCAGTCCGCCTCGCTGGTCACGTCGTGGTGCAGGTACCTCGCGCTGTCCGGGCCGAGCTTCTCGGCGACGGCGATGCCCTGGTCGTCAAGCACGTCACCGAAGACCACCTTGGCGCCCTCGGCGACGAAGTGCCGTACGTGCGATTTGCCCATTCCCCTGGCGCCGCCGGTGATCAGCGCCACCCTGCCGTCTAGACGTCCCATGTGCGGCCCACTGTGCTGCTCCGTCCGTGAATCAAACGCTTGCTTGGTTGAGGGTAACAGCCAGAATGCCCCGATGTCGTGGAGCGGGTACCCGTCGGCGGCAAGCTTTGAAAGGATGCGGCTATGGCTACATCCCGCTCGCAGGCCAGCGTCGAGCCGCGCCCGGAACGCGCTGCCGCTGCCGTCGACCTCCGCGGCGTGCACAAGAACTTCGGCCACGTCCGGGCCGTACGCGGCATCGACCTGCCGATCGCGGCCGGGGAGATCGTCGCGCTCCTCGGCCCGAACGGAGCCGGCAAGACCACCACCATCGACATGATCCTCGGCCTTTCTCAGCCGACGCAGGGCCAGGTCAGCGTCTATGGCATGCAGCCGCGCGCCGCCATCGAGCGCGGTCTGGTCTCGGCCGTGATGCAGACCGGCGGCCTGCTCAAGGACATGACCGTGGCCGAGACGGCCCGGTACACGGCGAGCCTGTTCGCCGCCAGCCTGCCCGTGAACGACGTGCTGCGGCGGGCCGGCATCAGCCACCTCGCGGACCGGAAGGTCGGCAAGTGCTCGGGCGGCGAGCAGCAGCGGCTGCGGTTCGCCATGGCGCTGCTGCCCAACCCTGAGCTGCTGATCCTGGACGAGCCGACCACCGGAATGGACGTCGAGGGCCGGCGCGGCTTCTGGGCCGCGATCAGGGAGGATGCCGAGCTCGGCCGCACGGTCCTGTTCGCCACGCACTACCTCGAGGAAGCCGACGCCTACGCCGACCGGATCGTGCTGCTCCGGCAGGGCGAGATCGTCGCGGACGGGACGTCCGCCGAGGTGAAGGCCCTGGCCTCGGGCCGGACGGTGCGGGCGACGCTGCCCGGGGCGGACGAGGCAGCGCTGCGCGCGCTGCCCGGGGCTGACGGTGTCGAAGTGCGCGGAGACACGGTCCTGGTGCACTGCAGCGACAGCGACGCGGTGGCCAGGCACCTGCTGACCGCGACCGGCGCTCGGGACCTTGAGATCACCACTCGCGGGCTCGAAGACGCGTTCCTCGCCCTGACCAGTGACGACAGCGCAGAGAACACAGCAGGAGGATCGCGATGAGCGCCCCGTCCGCCCCGTCCGTCCCGCCCGGCGACCTTGCCGACCGGCGGGTCCCTGGCTTCGGCGGCATTAACGGCACCGTGCTCGGGCTCGAGATCCGCAGGCTGCTGCGCAACCGGCGGACCGTCATCTTCGCGCTCGTGGTCCCGGCCGTGTTCTTCCTGCTGTTCGGTCTGAACAGTGCGTATGCGCACAACTCGGCCGGGCACGGGAACGTGTCGGCGTTCATCATGATCAGCATGGCGCTGTACGGCGCGGTGCTGGCGACTACCTCGGGCGGCGCGATGGTGTCGATCGAGCGGGCCGCCGGCTGGAGCCGGCAGCTGCGGCTCACGCCGCTCTCGCCGACGATGTACATCGTCATCAAGATGATGACCGCGATGATCCTCGGCCTCGCCGCCGTCGTCGCGGTCTACGTGGTCGCGACGATCAGCGGGGTGCCCAAGATGGCGCCGGGCTACGGCTACCTGTGGTTCGTCACGGCACTGTGCGTCTGGGTCGGCTCGCTGGTCTTCGCCGCGTTCGGCCTGTTCCTCGGCTACCTGCTGCCCACCGAGAACGTCATGCAGTACCTGGGCATCGCGCTGATGCTGTTCGCTTTCGGCGGCGGGCTGTTCATCCCGCTGAGCCAGTACCCGCACGCGCTGCAGGTGCTCGCCAAGTTCACCCCGCTGTACGGCCTGAACCAGCTCGTGCACGCGCCGCTGATCGGTGGCAGCGTGCACCTGGCATGGGTGGCCAACGCCGTAGCCTGGCTGGCCATCTTCGTGGCTGGCGCGGTCTGGCGCTTCCGCACCGATACCGCGCGCGTCTGAATCGCCCGGCCATGAGATGGCAGTCAGCCTGGTCTTCGAGACGCACTCGACGACGGCCGACAACGAGCAGGCAGCCGGGCTGGGAGTACCTGGTCCGTTAGTCTGCGTCCGTGGTGCTGGGAGGTCGGCCGGGTCAGGTCTGGCGCAGTTCAGGGCGGCTAGCCGACGGGCGCGAGATCATCTACTTCGACGAGTCGCCGGGGAGCGGCCGGGCGGCGGTGCCAGACGCCAGGGACCTGCCGTCCAGGACGGCGGCTGCTGCCGAGCCAGGCGGTGCCGGCCCGGCCGCGGCCATCGCTGGCCCGGCCGCGGCGATCGCTAGCACGGCCGCGGCCGGCGCTGGCCCGGCTCGCCCCGAGCCCGCTGAGGTCGCTGAGCCCGGGAGCGGACTGCGGTGGGACCCGCTGGCGGGGGAGTGGGTGATGTATGCCGCGCAGCGCCGGGAGCGGACGTTCCGTCCGCCTGTGCGAGCCTGCCCGCTCTGCCCGTCCCGGCCTGGCCATCCGACCGAGA
>DASWAA010000270.1:0-7737 GCA_036391385.1 Streptosporangiaceae bacterium | reverse complement strand
CTGGCTGAGCGTTCAGGGCACACTCGATCGCCTCGGGCCACGCGCCAGCGGCCAGTGCCGTCTTACCCGCACCGAGCCACGCGTGCCGCGCGGCCAGCCGGTCGCCGCTGCGCTGCGCCTGCCTGGCCGCGCTCATCTGCGCGCCGAGCAGGTCCAGGGTGCGCTGCGAGGCGGGTGGCGCGGCCGGGACCGTGGGGCCGGCCGAGCCCGGGATCGCAACCCGCTCATGCTCGGCATCAGGGCTCATCACGCGAAGTCTAGGGTGCCAGTCTTGCGCTGATGCTGATCTAGCCGGCGGGATACTCTCCCGGCTGGGGCGGCCTGGAACTCGTCAGCTCCGGAACGCAGCCGACGTCATCTTGGTCGCGGGTGGTCACGGTGCCAGCCTTATGTGCCGTAGGCCGCGAGGAATGCACCAACGCCCGCGTCGGCCAGCCGGTCAAGTTCCTGTGCCTGCATGCCGCGCTCGGGGCCGAGGAACATGGCGGAGTCCAGCGGCAGGCCGATGACCAGGAACGCGAAATGGTTCGCGGCCAGCCGCGGGTCTCCAGAACGCAGCAGCCCACGGTCGGATAGCTGCTTGAACTGGATGGCCAGGCCCGTCAGCACGTGCTCGGGCACGCGTTCGTAATAGTCGCGGGCTAGCTCGGGGAACCGCCCGGCCTCGCTGATGACGAGCCGCCGCAGCCGCAGCAAGGCCGGCTGCATGACGGTTGCGAGGTACTGACGTGCGAGTGCCGTCAGGCTGGCCCGCAGGTCGTCGGAGCTGGCCAGTGCGCCCGGTAGCGCTAGGACGAAGTCGTCAGCCCGGACGGCCGCGTCGAGCACGATCTCCCTGAACAATTGCTGCTTGTCGGCGAAGTTCTTGTACACGGTCTGCTTGGACACCGCAGCCCGCGCGGCGATCTCGTCCATGCTGGTGCCCTGGTACCCGCTGGCCAGGAAGAGCTGCGCGGCCGCGTCCAGGATTGCCTGGCGCTTCCGCTCGGAGCGGCTGTCCATCCTCGCCTCCTCGCATGAACCGAACCAGTCCCTCGGACTCTGGCACGGCCGGGTCCGAAGCGGCGCTTCCACGTCATAGTACTGGACAGTCCAGTACCGAGCGAGTACTGTACCGTCTAGTACCGAACCGCGAGACGATGGAGGTCGTGATGAGATTCCGCGCCATTCTCGAGCTCAACGGCAAGACAGCGACCGGCATCCCGGTCCCGCCCGAGGTCGTAGCAGAGCTCGGACAGGGCAAGCGGCCGGCTGTCCAGGTCACGATCGGCAGCCACGCCTACCGCAGCACGGTCGGCGTCATGGGGGGCAGGTACCTGATTCCGGTCAGCGCCGAGCACCGTGCGGCCGCCGGCGTTGCCCCGGGCGACGAACTCGACGTCGAGGTGACACTGGATTCGGCGCCCCGCGAGGTAGCGGTGCCGGACGACTTCGCCGAGGCACTCGGCGCGGACGCCGTGGCGAGCGAGGCCTTCGGCAAGCTGCCCTACAGTCACAAGCAGCGCTGGGTTCTCAGCATCACGCAGGCTAAGACCCCGCAGACCAGGGAACGGCGCATCGCGAAGGCCGTCGAGGAACTGCGCGAGAAGTAACCGGCTGACGGACGTGCCGCTCCGGGTCTGACGGTCGTCCGGGGTTAGCGCCAGGATTGCCAGGTCTCGTGAGTTATGGGTGGACGGGCTAGAGTTCATGCCCATGGGAAGAGGACGCCGCGCTGGGATAGCCGTTCTCGTAGGGATCTGCGGGATCGCGATCGTCGCGGGTGCCCGTATCTCGTGGGTCAGCGCCCGAGGGGCTCGCCCGGCGTCCGGTATCTCCGGCACCTCGCTCACTGGCCTGCTCAGCTGGTCCTACCAGGCCTGCCAGTCGTTCGTGAACTCGTTCGGGTTCGCCGTGGTCGTGGCCGGAGCGGGCGTCTTCGTCGGCGGGCTGCTTGCCTCCCGGCTGGTGGCGAGCCTGTTCTCGTTCCTCGCTCTTGCGGCGGCGGGCCTGTGGATCGGGCTGAACGCCAGCCATTACAGCCCGGTGAACCTGCCCGCCTCCGATCTGCGGGCTGGCGCCTGGCTGACCGTCGGCGGAGGTCTGATCGGCCTGCTCTGCTCGCCTTTCCTCCGCCGTCGGCGGGGCTGACCGCCGGGCGGTGCCGCCGGCACCGCGGGTGCGCAGAGCCGGTCCGATGATGACCAGACCAGCCAGCATGCCGGTCCCTGCGACGAGCAGTGTGAGCCTGGGGCCGATGACGGCGACGAGAACGCCGGCGGTGCCGTAGGCGATGGCGGAGGCCAGCTGTGCGGCCGCGTAGACAGAGCCGAAGGCTCGGCCGAGCAGGCCTGACGGCACCGACTGCTGGATCAGCGTATCGGTGCCGACCAGGTCAGCGGTGTTGCCCGCACCAGCTAGCGCCTGGGCGGCGCACGCCAGGCCGATGGCTGGCGCCATGCCGGTAGCCGCTACGCCGATCGCACCGAGGCAGATGCCGCCGATCAGCCAGTGCCCGGCCGGCCTGCGGCTCGCGCGGGCAGCGAGCCAGAGCGAGGCGGCGACCATCCCGATGCCGAACGCCGCCATGGCGAGGCCATAGCTGACCGCTGAGGCGTGCATGACGCGCCTGACCAGGAAGAGCAGCGCGACGTTGTCCGTGGCGGCGAACGACACGAACACCAGGGTCCCTAGCACCAGGGCGCGCAGCAGCGGGGTTCGAGCCGCGTAGCGCAGCCCGGCCAAGGTGTGCGTCATGATCCCTGCCTCGCCCGTGCTCGGATCGGGGGGCAGCGGGCCGATCCTGGCCAGCAGCAGCGCCGAGGCAAGGAACGCCGCCGCGTTCAGGGCTAGGGCAGGAGCGGGGCCGGCGAGCCCAGCCAGGACGCCGCCGATCGCGGGCCCGGCGACGACCTGGGCGTTGAACGCGAGCCCGAGCAGCGCGTTGGCCTGCGGCAGCCTGCTGGCGGGCACGAGCCTGGTGACGCTGCTCTTCCCGGCCGGTGACATCAGCGCCGCCAGCAGAGCGGCAGCGGCGACCAGCGGCAGCAGCACGGGCAGCTGCGGGCGGGTCACGGCGATGATCGCGTAGATGACGCCCTGGCCAGCCTCGCAGCCCGCCAGGAGGCGGCGCTGGTCGGTCCGGTCCGCGATCGTCCCCGCAACCGGTCCGAGCAGCTGCGGGACCGCAGTGCACAGCAGGACCAGGCTGACCGCGCCTGGTCCGGACGGCGCCACCATGAGCATCAGGGCCACCCGCCCCGCTCCCGTGCCCGTAGCGGAGACGCTGCGGCTCAGCCAGAGACTCGCGAACCGCGGCGACTCACGCAGCACGGCGGGCCGGTGCGGCCAGTACGGCCAGTTCGGGCGATGCGCCCGGCGGGCAATGTCCATCTGGCTACGGTGGCGGCCCGGATATGATGGCGCAGTTATTTCGGCTCAGACCGAACTGGACCGCCCATGGGCATTGTCTTCCGCACGTCCGCCGAGGACCTGCTGCGCTGCAGGTTTGCCATTTCCCCGCTCGGCGAGACGGCCGACGCACTCAGGTCGCTGGCCAGGCCGGCTGCGCTGCCCGGGCACCTGCCGTGGCAGCGGCAGGCCCGTGCCCAGCTAGCCGGCCTGGAGATCGGGCCGCTGCTCGCGATGTTGTCGGCGCGTGGCTACCAGCCCGACTTCCTCGGCCCCGCCCCGGTAAGCCCGTTCACAGAGTTTGACGCCGAGCTTGACCAGGTCCGCGGCACCTCGCCGGAACGGGTCGCCGCCGAGTTCGCCCAGTGGCAGGATCGCGGTCCCGCCGCGGCCAGCCAGGTGCTCCGCAGCTACCCGGAGCTCGCCGGCGAGCCGGCGCAGGTGAGGGACCTGCTGGCCAGCATGCTGCAACGGGCCTGGCAGGTGCTCATCGAGCCGTGGTGGCCAAGGCTCCGCGACATCCTGGATGCCGACCTGACGGTCCGCGCACGTCAGCTCGCGCAGGCCGGCTTCGCCGCGACCATCAACGATCTTGACCCGGCGATCTCCTACCGGGACGGCATCCTGAGCTGCTGCTCGGTCAGCGCATCGGAGGAACTCGACGCCACCGGTGCCCCGCTCGTGCTGATCCCGAGCGTGTTCGTCTGGCCGTCCGCCGCCGTCACCTTCGACCCGCCCGCCATCATCTACCCGGCTCGCGGCGTAGCCGCCCTCTGGCAGCCGCCTGCCCGCGTAGCCACCGACCTGGCCCGGCTGATCGGCGCGACCAGGGCGATGCTGCTGCGCGCGCTCGCCGAGCCGGCCTCCACCACCGGCCTGGCAGCCCGCTGCGGACTGCCGGTGAGCAGCGTCAGCGAGCACCTCGCCGTCCTGCGCGCCAACGGCCTGGTCAGCACCATCCGGGCCGGGCGCTTCCTGATCCACCAGCGCACGCCGCTCGGCGTCGCCCTCGTGCCGAGCAGGACGGAGCCTTAAGCCGCTAGCCGGTCAGACGCTCACCTGGTCCAGCGGATATGCACCTGGTCGAGGAAGAGGTCAAGGACGCCCGCGTCGCCGACGGCAGGCAGGCCGTCCGCTGGCCGCCGGTTCCACAAGGTCAGGTAGAGATCCTGGGTGCTGCCGCTGACCTGGCAGTCTGCGTGCTCCGCCGCACCTGGCGGGTCGTCCGCGGGCACCGTGCACACCTGGTCAGGCCCGATCCGCACCAGCCAGTCTCCCGGTCCGTCGCTGCATGTGACCCGCAGCGACTTCGGCGGGTCCGATCGCAGTGTTCCGTGCGGCCGGGTGATGAAGCAGGTCAGCAGCTCGGAGATGCCGTCGGCGGCCAGCGGGGCAGCGAACGGCGTCACGCTCTGGCCCGCGGCGAGCTCTGCGTCGACCCGGTGCACGGACGTCTCGTGCGCCTGACGGCGCGCCCACATCGCCAGCGGCGACGGCGCCGCCAGGAACGTCCAGCAGTCCAGCCTCGGATCGGCGCTGGACAGGACCTCGACCAGCCGGTCGACCCCGTCGCCGAACCAGCTGAGCAGCTCGTCGTCAGACGGCCAGGCGCCGACTACCTCGTCCAGGCTGACATTCCAGGCTTGGGTGCGCGGGCCGGCCACGATGCCGGTCGCCCAGCGGTGCACGCCGCCCTGATGCCTGACCAGGTCACGAACGACCCAGTCAGGACAGCTCGGCACGGCCGCGTCCAGCCCTGCCGAGGCGGCAGCGGCGGCAAGCAGCCGTCCCTGCACGCCGATAGCGTCGACGTGCGCTGCGATGTCCACGAACGGAGATTATGCCCGCCCCGGGCGGCTGGACGGATCTGGCCCGGTGGTGCCGGGCCGCGCCGCGTAAGGTTCCTTGTCATGCGGAACGAATCGCTGCGCGCCCGGCTGGGCGGCACGCAGGCTCTGTTCGGTGGCTGGGTGACCATCCCTGACGTGATCGCCGTCGGCGCGATGGCGGCGGCCGGCCTGGACTACGTCGTGATCGACCTCCAGCATGGCGGCGCCACGGAGCGCGACCTGCCCGGGCTCACGACCGCGATCGCGCATGCCGGAGCGGTGCCGGTGGCCAGGGTCAGGCATGCGCATCCGGCCGACATCGGCCGCGCGCTCGACCTCGGCTGCGCGGGGGTGATCGTGCCGAACGTGGAGTCCGCGGGGCAGGCGGCAGAGGTCGTCGGTGCCTGCCGGTTCCCGGCGGCCGGCTACCGGTCTGGCGGCGGCGTACTGGCCAGCCCGGACGAGCCGTTCTGCGTGATCATGGTCGAGTCAAGGGCGGCGATGGCCGACCTCGAGGCCACGCTGGCCGTCCCTGGTGTCGACGGCATCTACGTGGGGCCGCGGGACCTGTCGTACTCGCTGGGCTGTGCGCTCGATCCGCACGACCCGGTTCTGCGGCCAGCGCTCGAGCGGATCTGGGCTGCCTGCGCGGCGACCGGCACGCCAGTCGGCGTGCACGCGACCGACGGTGAGACGGCCAGGCTCTACCGCCGCAACGGGTGCCGTCTGGTCAATGTTGCCTCTGATGTCCTGTCTATTGCCAGGAGCACGAAAGCAGAGCTTGCCGCAGCGCGTCAGTAACGGCCGGTAAGCCGCCTCCCGGCATAATGGTGCCCGCTGTGATCGTTTCTGATCGCCGGGGGGCAGCCAATGCAGCGGGTGACGAGAGTCGTCGGCGTCCGGGCAGTACTGGCGGCCGCGATGCCAGCGGGGCTCGTCCTGGGCGCCACCGGTGCCTGGGCCGCGTCGGCCGGCAACTGGTCAACCTATCTCTACGGCTCGACGCATAGCTCGTACAACGCCGGCGAGCGGGTGATCACGCCACGCAACGTCAGCAGGCTGGCCCGGCAATGGCGGTTCCTCGGGGACCGGGCGACACACCCCGGTCAGCCACGTCCGGGGTTCCTCGCGAGCCCGAGTGTCGTAGGCAGCGCCGTCTACATCGGCTCGGACACGGGCTGGTTCTACAAGCTAAGCGCAGTGACCGGGACCGTCCTGGCCAGGCGGTTCATCGGGTTCCAGCCGCCGAAGACCTGCGCACCGCGAGGGTTCGCCGATACGGCGACCGTGACCGTGGACCATTCAGGCGAGCCTATGGTCTACGTCGGCGGGGCCAACGGCGTGCTCTACGCCTTGCGGGCGTCTGACCTGTCGGTGCGGTGGCGGTCGGTGATCGCCCTTCCGTCGCGCAAGGTCAGCGATTATTTCCAGTGGTCGTCGCCGACCATTGCCAGGGGCCAGGTCTACATCGGCGTCTCGTCGAACTGTGACCACCCGCTGGTCCGCGGCGGGCTGGTCAGCTTCAGCCAGGCCACCGGCCGCAGGCTGGCGACGTTCTATACCGTCGGCGCCTCGAGCCGTGGCGGGTCGATCTGGTCGAGCGCGGCGGTCGGACCTGACAAGGACGTGTACGTGTCGACCGGTAACCCGGCCAGGGGCCAGGTCGGCTCCGGTTACACCGACTCGATCGTCAAGCTCAGCCCTGGCACCCTGGCGCCGCTCGGGGCGTTTCAGATCCCGGCCGCGCAGGTCACGCCGGACAGCGACTTCGGTGCCTCGCCGACGATCTTCGGACCCTACGTGGGAGCCTGCAACAAGAACGGCATCTTCTACGCCGTCAGCAGGTCCACGATGACGCTCGCCTGGTCGACGCGGATCGGCGCGGCGGCGCCACGGCATAGCATCAGCAGTTGCTCGGCCGCCGCTGTCTACGACGGGCGATCGCTGTATCTAGCCGGCCCGCCGCACCAGATCGACGGTGTCTGGCACCGTGGATCGATCCAGCGGCTCGATCCGGCGACCGGCCGGGTGCTATGGCAGACCGGCCTGCCGAACGGCGTGATCGGCACCCCGACCATGGACGGTGCCGGCGTCATCGCCGTCGGAACCTACGACTTCTCCAGTCAGCCGAACGCCGTGTACCTGGTCAGCGCCGCCACAGGCCAGATACTCAAGCGGCTGATCAAAGGCAGCGAGGACTTCGCTCAGAGCGTCTTCGCCGACGGGCGCCTGTTCACCGCCAACGGCACCGGCCTGTACGCCTGGGCATTGCGCCGGCCACGCTTGTCTGGCGTGGCGAAACCGTCCGGTGCTCATGGCTTTCCTGGTCAGTTGTTTGTGGCCATGACTAGTCTTGGCAGCACTACGGCCTGGGTAATTCGTGCCTGCTTGAGCACTTGCCCAGGTCACATACGTGGAGGTAACTGATCATGGGACTCATGGACAAGGCCAAGGCGCAGATGTCGAATCTCGCGCAGACGGCTAACGCTGGAATGGCCAAGATCGACGCGATGCCGGC
>DASWAA010000269.1:0-41892 GCA_036391385.1 Streptosporangiaceae bacterium | reverse complement strand
CCGGCACCCCTGCCGCCACCTACGGTTACACCGCTTACGGCTCGCCGGTCACCTCGATGTTCACCGGTGCCGACGCGAGCAACGCCAGCCCCGGCCCGAACGTGGTGCCCTATAACAGCTACCGGTTCAACGCCATGCCGTGGGATCCGGGCAGCGGCCAGTACAACATGGGGTTCCGGAACTACCAGCCCGGCATCGGCTCGTTCGACTCCCGGGACATGTACGCCGGCGCCGCAGCTGACATGGCGATGACCGCTGACCCGTTCTCCGGCGGCGCGTATGCCTTCGGTGACGCCAACCCGATCAGCAACATCGAGATGGACGGCCACTGCTGGTCGGGCTTCGGCGCGGTCTGCAGTGCCTTCGATGCCGTCACCAGCGCTGTCTCCAGCGGGTACAACGACGTCACCAGCGCGGTCTCGACCGGCTACCACGACTTCATCCACTTCGCCCGCAGCGCCGGGCACGTCATCGCCGCTGGGGCCAGGGTCGTCGGGCACGGCCTGGTCGCCGCGGGCAAGGTCGTCGGCGCCGCGACCGGTATCACCGACGCGATCAACTGCATCCGGAACCCGACCCTTATGGGGTGCCTGACCGCGGTCGGCAAGCTTGCCCTGACCGCCTCCGCCTTCGCCGACGGCGGCGCCAGCCTCGGCCTGGAAGCCGAGCTCGAGGGCGGCAGCCTCCTCGCCGAAGAAGGACTATCCGCCGCGGCTGATGAGGGCGGCAGCCTGCTGGAGGACGCGGCCAGCGCCGCGTGCAAGCTCAGCTTCGCCGGCGCCACCAGGGTCCTGCTCGCCACCGGCAGGGCCGTCCCGATCAGCGCCGTCCCGCCAGCCACCCGTTCTGGGTCCCGGCAGCAGCCGGGCACCCCGGCCGCTGGGCGACCGCCAGGACCCTCGCGCACGGCACCCGCCTGTCCACCCCGACCGGCACCAGCAGCAAGTAGCGGCAGCCTGCCCCGAAACCGCCCGCTACAGCACAAAACCACGACAGACACCAGCCCCGGAGCACGTAACTACCCGCGATCATCTCGTCGCCCCATGCCACAGCGACGTCAGACCCAAACGTGAAAATAGGCCTCACCAAAACGTGAAGACCACCGGGTGCGCCGCCAGGGACTTGAACCCCGAACCCGCGGATTAAGAGTCCGCTGCTCTGCCAATTGAGCTAGCGGCGCTAGAACCTCAGTGATGCTATCAGCGACCCGCTAGCCGATGCCAACCGGATGATAAGTCCGCCTCGTCACGTTCGCTGCATCCATATCCTGATCTAGGTCGGCCGGCGCACCCCGATAGTCCTGGCTGCGCAATGACGCGCGGCCATGCTCTCTGGCAGCTGTCAGTGCCCGGTAAGGCGGCTGAAGGCGTTGGCCGTGCGGGACGGTCGCCCCGTCCTTTCCTCCGCCCGGTCCCCCCAGGTCATCGCGCGCAGGCCGACGTTGACGCCGAGCCAGCGGAACGGCTCAGGCTCCCACGTCGGGGACCGGTGGCCGACCCACGGCAGCCGGGTGATCGGGCTGTCGTTACCGGTGATCAGGTCGGCGAGGGTCTGTCCGGCCAGATTGGTCGTCGACAGCCCGTCGCCGACGTAGCCGCCGGCCCAGCCGATGCCGGTCTGCGGATCGAGCCCTACTGATGCGCACCAGTCTCTGGCGATTCCGATCGGGCCGCCCCAGGTGTGCGTGATCGTTACGTCCTCGAGCACGGGGAAGAGCTCGATCAGGGTCCGCCGCAGCGCGGCGAAGACGGCCGGCACCCGGTCGAAGGAGGGCTGGATGGCCGAGCCGAAGTGGTACGGCGCGCCGCGCCCTCCGAAGACGATCCTGTTGTCAGCGGTCCGCTGGCCGTAGATGATCAGGTGCCGCAGGTCGTTGAAGGTCGGTCTGGTAGCCAGCCCGACCTGCTCAAGTACCGACTCGGGCAGTGGCGCGGTAGCTATCACCAGGGAGTAGACCGGCGCGATCGCACGGGCATAGCCCGGCAGCTTCGGCGTGTAGCCCTCGGTAGCGCGGATAACGTGCCTGGCGGTCACGGTCCCGCCCGGGGTGACGAGCCGGCCCGGCTCGATCCGCTTCACTTCGGTCTTCTCGTAGATCGTGACACCACGAGCGCGCAGCAGGTCGGCCAGCCCGCGCGCCAGCCTGCCCGGGTGGATCGCCGCGCAATGCGGCGTGTACACGGCGCCGAGCAGGTCCGATGCGCCGCCGATGTCACGGGCCTGCGAGGCAGACAGCAGCCGCAGGTCGGACTCGTCGAAGCCGTAGAGCCTGGCCTGCGCGATCTCCTCCCTGGCGCGTTGCATCTGCGTGGTCGAGCGGACGAACCCGATAGTGCCGCCCTTCGCCCAGTGACAGTCGATCCCCTCGTCGGCGGCTACCTTGCCGACCTCGTCGACCGTCTGCTGCATCGCCCGGTACATGGCGATCGCCTGCTCCCGGCCGGCCATCCGCTCGAGCTTGGGCAGCGACGCCGGGAACAGTGCCGAGCACCAGCCGCCGTTGCGGCCGGACGCGCCGAAGCCGGCGATCTCGCGCTCGCAGAGCACGATGCGCAGGTCAGGATCGGCCTTGTTCAGGTAGTAGGCGGTCCACATTCCGGTGAGGCCCGCACCGACGATCGCGACGTCGGCCTCGATGTCCTGCGACAGGCTCGTGCCCGGCACGAGCGCCCCCGGCACGGTGTCGTGCCAGAAGGACAGTCGGCGATACTCGTCCACCTGGCTCATAGATGTACCGTCCCGCCTGTTCTGGGAGGCCGGCCAGCCGGCCATCCTTGTCCTTATGCCCGCTGAGAGTCGCGCCTTGCTGCCGCCACCGACACCGAAGGATTCGTTGCGAATATACAGGCTTTGCGTGGTATGCCTCGGCAACATCTGCCGGTCGCCGATGGCAGAGGCGCTGATCAGGGAAGAGCTGAGTTCCGCCGGGCTGGCCGGCCGGGTCAGCGTGGAGAGCGCGGGCACTGGTGACTGGCACCTGGGCGAGCGGATGGACAGCCGGGCGCTGGCCGAGCTGAAGCGCCGCGGTTACGACGGCTCGGCGCACCGGGCCAGGCAGATCGGCCCGGACTGGCTCGACCGGTTCGACCTTCTGCTCGCGATGGACGCCGCGAACCTGCGCGACCTCAGGCAGATGGCGCGCGGCCGGGATGAGCTGAGCGAGCGGATCAGGCTGTTCCGGTCGTTCGACCCGGATGCGCCGGCTGGAGCGCAGGTGCCTGACCCGTACGGCGGCGGACCAGGGGAGTTCGCGGCGGTCTTCGACATGATGCGGGCGGCGGCCCGCGGGCTGGTCGCCGGGCTCGCCACCACGCTGGCCGGGCAACCCGGTGACTGAGGACCGGGCTGATCGGGGCTCACCCGAGCTGGGGCCGCGGTGACGCAGGGCTCGGAGGCGGCGCCGGCCGGGGCGGGGTGGTCGGGTCGGTCCGAGCCGGTAGCCGAGCGCCTGTCGCAGCTTGCCGGAGTCCCCGTAGCCGCGTGCCAGCTGACCGGCAGCGAGCATGGGGCCCGGCACTACCGGGCGGCGCTAGCCGACGGACGCGAGCTCTTCGTCAAGGAGGCCGCCGATCCGGCTAGCTCGGCGGCTCTGGCAGCGGAGGCACGCGGGCTGCGCTGGATCGGCGCCGCTGGCGCGGTACCGGTGCCTGGCAGCCTCTTCGACGGTGCCGGGCTGCTGGCCCTCGACTGGATCAGGCAGTCCAGCGCCGACCGGGCGGCCGCCGAGGCCTTCGGGCGGGACCTTGCCCGGCTGCACGCGGCGGGCTCGGAGCACTTCGGGGCGCCATGGCCTGGGTTCATCGCCAGTCTGCCGCTGCCCAGCGACGAGGCGGACTCGTGGCCAGGGTGGTACGCGCGGTGCCGCCTGCTGCCGTACTGCCGGCACGCCCGCGACGCAGGCACGCTGCGGACGGCCGACGTCGCGCTGGTCGAGACCGTGGCCGCGAGTATCGGCGATCTGGCCGGGCCGGCCGAGCCGCCCAGCCGGATTCACGGCGACTGCTGGTCGGGCAACGTGATCTGGTCGGGCGGGCGCGGCTGGCTGATCGACCCGGCCGCGCACGGTGGCCACCGCGAGACCGACCTGGCGATGCTGGCGCTCTTCGGGGCGCCGTTCCTCGGCCGGATTCTGGCCGCCTACGGGGAGGAGACCCCGCTCGCCGACGGCTGGCGGGCGCGCGTGCCGCTGCATCAGCTGCACCCGCTGCTCGTGCACGTGTGCCTGTTCGGTGCTGGCTACCGGGAGTCGGCCCTGGCCGCTGCCCGCGCTGCCCTGTCGGCCTGAGTCTTTGCCGTCGCCGGCGCTAGGAACTGGCTGGGTGTGCCTCCGGAGCTAGCGGGACACCGAATCCGAACGTCGCCCCCGCTCCGGGTTCGGAGTCGACAAAGACTTGGCCGCGGTGAGCGCTGATCAGGGCGGCGACGATCGCCAGGCCGAGGCCGGTGCCGCCGGCTGTCCTGCTCCTGGCCCGGTCGGTTCGGTAGAACCGCTCGAAGACGTGATCCTTCTGCTCCTGCGTGAGGCCCGGGCCGCTGTCGGTGACCTCGAGCACGACCGCTGGGCTGCCGTCGGCGAGCGTGCCGGACCTGATCGTGATCTCGATCGGCGTCCCGTCCGGCGTGTGCGTCATGGCGTTGCTCATCAGGTTGCCGACGACCTGCCGCAGGCCGGTGTCGTCTCCGGTCACCAGGGGCGCCTCTGAGGTGCTCACCGTCAGGTTGATGGTGCGCCGCGGTGCGATGACCCTGGCGTCGTGCAGGGCGTCGGCTGCGATCGCGAGCAGGTCGACCGTCTTGAAGTCCAGATCTCGCTGCTGGTCGAGCCTGGCCAGCAGGAGCATGTCCTCGACGAGCAGGCCCATCCTGGCCGCTTCCTGCTCCACTCGCTCGATGATCCGGTCCAGGTCAGCGTGGGTCAGCGGCCCGGTTTCTCCGGCCGAGGGCGCGGAGGCGCGCTCGTGACCTGCTGCTGCTGCCGCTGTTGTTGCTGCTGCTGCCGGTGCCGTTTCCGGTGCCGCCGGTTCCTGATCAGCTGCCGAGCCGTTGGCGCACTCGACCCCGCCGCGCTCGACCCCGCCGCGCTGGCGGTAGTACTCGGCGAAGCCGCGGATCGTGGTCAGCGGCGTGCGCAGTTCGTGGCTGGCGTCGGCGACGAACTGCCTCAGCCTGTCCTCTGACCGCCCGGCGGCGAGTGCCGAGCGCCGCGCCGCCTCCTCCGAACGGCGCGCGGCCTCCTCCGATGCGGTCCTCGCCTGGAAGGCGGTCTCGATCTGGGCAAGCATCAGGTTGAGCGAGCGGCCGAGCTTGCCGACCTCGGTCCGCGGATCCCGCTCGGGCACCCTGCGGCTGAGATCTCCGGCCGCGATCGCCTCGGCGGTCTGCTCGATGTCGGTGAGCGGGCGCATGCTCGATCCGATCAGGATGACCCCGAAGACCGCCAGGACTAGCAGCAGGGCACCGCTGACGATCAGGTCGATCACCGTCAGCTCGTTCAGGGTCCGGTAGACGTCGGTCACGTCCATGCCGATGATGATGGTGCCCCGGAAGCTCTGCCCGAACGAGTGGAACACGGCGGCTGAGCTCACCACGCGCCAGCGCCGTTCGCCCGAGATGGATCCGACCGTTACCGGTGCCGAAACCGGGGCACCAGAGGTGTTCAGCCAGCTGTAGGTGTTCCGCGTGGTCGGACCCGGCACCTGCAGCCACGGATCCGAGCGCCGCACCAGCGGACCGGGGACGGCATGCGGCTGGCCGCTGCGGTACCCCGAGTACTCGGTGGCCACCTGGCGCATCTTGCCTGATGTCGGCAGCCACTGGATCGACAGCCCGCCGACGAAGGTCGGCTGGGTCTGCCCGGTGCCCAGGAAGGCGCCGACGACGGATGCGGCGTTCGCTCCCGTCGCCGCGTTACGCAGCTGCTCGTCGGCGTTGTGCAGCAGGTAACCGCGAAGGAAGGCGATGCCCGCGATGCTGATGACGGCTAGCGCGGCGGTCACCATGGCGAGCACCGCGGCGATCAGCTTGACCCGAAGCGGGGTCCGGCTCGGAACTTGCCTGACCGACCGCCATGCTCTCGCCGGGCCTGACGGGGCTGGGCCCGACGGGGCGGGGCCTGACGGAGCGGGACCTGACGGATGAGCCATGTGACCTACGAGGCGGGCAGCCGCATGACGTAGCCGACGCCGCGCAATGTATGCAGCAGGTGCGGCTCGGTCGTGTCGATCTTGCGGCGCAAGACAGAAACGTAGGACTCGACGATGCCGGTGTCGCCACGGAAGTCGTAGTCCCAGACGTGGTCGAGTATCTGCATCTTCGACAGTACCCGGCCCGAGTTGCGCATGAAGTAGCGGAGCAGCTTGAACTCGGTGGGGGAAAGCTGCACCTGCACGCCCTGGCGCCAGACCTCGTGGCTGTCCTCGTCGAGTTCGAGGTCGGCGAAGGCCAGCCTCGGCGTGGGCTCCGCGGCGCCGCCCCTGGTGCGCCGCAGGACCGCGTGAATCCGGGCGATGACTTCCTCCAGGCTGAACGGCTTGGTGACGTAGTCGTCGCCGCCCAGGGTGAGCCCGCGGATCTTGTCCTCGGTCGAGTCACGCGCGGTCAGGAACAGCACCGGCGTCCTGGTGCCGCCGCCGCGCAGGCGGTGCAGCACCTCGAAGCCATCCATGTCGGGCAGCATCACGTCGAGGACGATCAGGTCGGGACGGTGCCGCTGTGCGGCCTGTATCGCGTCGGAGCCCTCCGCGGCGGTGACGACCTCGAAGCCGGCATAACGAAGGCTGGCCGCGAGCAGCTCCAGGATGTTCGGCTCGTCTTCGACGACGAGCAGCTTCGCGATGGGCTGCTGACGATCGCCGGCGACAGTACTCATCTCACCATTGTCTGCTGTCTGACTGAGCGTTACCTGAAAGCAGGCTGAGACCCCACTGAACTCGCCGACGGGCTAGCCCGCCTGACGGGACCCCGTGATCAGGCTCTTCGCGACCGGATGGTCCGTGCGCAGGTCGTTGAACAACTGGACGGCAGCGGCCCGGTTCCAGAGCAGCGCGTCCGAACCGTTCGGCGCGACGTAGTTGTAGTTGCCAATCGGGACAGTCGTGGTGATCGGGTTGCGCAGCGCGAACGCCACCTGCAGCAGCCCGTACAGGCTGGTGCCCTTGTCGACGGTCAGCGTCCCGGCGACGCCCGAGGCGGCCGGGAGTGAGCTGAACGGGTTGAGCAGCACGCCGGTACTGGTCAGCTTGCGCAGCAGCGCGCGCAGGAAGAGCCGCTGGTTCTGGATCCGCTGCAGGTCCTGGCTGGCGAAGGTGTGCCGGGTGCGGACGAAGCCGAGCGCCTGCGCGCCGTTGAGTACCTGGCAGCCCTTGTGCAGGTGCAGCCCGGCAGCAGGGTCGACGAGTGGTGCCTTGAGGCAGATGCGCACGCCGCCGATCGCGTCCACGACATGAACGAAGCCGCCGAAGCCGATCCCCATGTAGTGGTCGATGTGCAGGCCGGTGATGTTCTGCACGGTCTTCGCGAGCAGCGTCGGCCCGCCGAAGGAGTAGGCCGCGTTGATCTTGTTCCAGCCATAGCCGGGGATCGGTACCCAGGAGTCACGGGGCAGGCTGACCAGTACCGGCCGCCCGCCGCCCGCCGGCATGTGCAGCACCATGATCGTGTCGGACCGCCGGCCGCTGACGTCGTGCCCGGTGGCAAGTATGCGCTCCTGCTTGCGGGTCAGGCCCTGCCTGGAGTCCGATCCGGTGATGAGCCAGTTCTGCCCCGCACCGGGCGCTGGCCTGCCGGAGTAGTTGACGAGGACGTTCTGCCTGGTCAGCTTGGAGTCCATGTAGAAGTAGGTCGAGACGGCGCCGATGACCAGGACGGACAGGACGACCGCGAGGATGGCCACGACCCGGCGCGGGCGAAGCCAGCGCCGCCAGCCGGCGGTGCGCATGCCGCCAGGCGGCAGCCCGCCCGAGCCCTGACCTCCGCCGCCGAACTGGCCCCCGCCGCCGAACTGGCCCCCGCCGCCGAACTGGCCTCCGCCGCGCCGGCCCGTGGTACGCGGCGCAGGCTGGTCTGGCCAGCCGCCAGCCGGTCCGGCCTGGGAGCCGGGGACGCCGGCTCCCGGACGTGCCGAAGATGCCTGCCAGCTTGACGGGGCGGGATCGGCCGCATAGCGCGGTGAGCCACCTGATGCGATGCCAGGCCTGGTGAGCTGGTCCTGTGCCGCGGCCGTGTTCTCCAGCGGCGCGGCAGGACCCGGGCCGCCTGAGCGGACGGGCAGCTGCACGGTCGGCCCGGCGCTGATGGCTCCCGCCTGGGCACCCGCGGCAGCCGGCCGTGGTGGCGTGGTGGGCGGTTCAGTTCCCTCGATGGGCTGAACCGCGCCGGCCTGCTGCGGGCTGTCGCGGAACCAGTCGTCCGGCCACTCGGTCATGAAGAATGCCTCACCGTCGTCGTGCCTTCCTATCGTCTCTATATCAAGGACGTCCAAGCAGCCAAATCGGCTAACGCCGCTCGCGCCTAATTCTCGGCGCGGCCGCGCCACCAGATGGTCAGCGCGTCCCGGCCCGACGAGCCGAGATCCTGGGGATGCGCAGGATCGACGCCTGCCTCCGTCAGCGCCGCGCCGACCTCGTCCGCCCGCTCGGGCGGCAGGCACAGGCGCCGCCTGGTGACGTCCACGAGCTCGGCGAAGCTGGAATAGTCGGGCCCGCCCTGCCGGCGCCACGGGACGTAGCCGATGTCCAGGTCCATGGCGCGCAGGATGGCGATGAGGTCGGTCCCGGTCGGCCGCTCGGGCCGTCGCAGTCCGTGGAACGTGAGCCACAGGTCGTTGAGCGAGGTCAGCGGATGGACGCCGGACGTCTCCACTACCACCAGGCGCCTGGCGTGGCTGGTAAGAGAGGTGACGAACGGTGCGAGGTCGGCAACGTTGTAGAGCACGTGATGGCAGGTCACGACGTCGGCGACGGGCACCTGCGGAGCGATCTGCGGCCACCGGCCAGGCACGCACGTGGCCGTCATCCCCCTAGCGGCCGCCCGCTCGGCCAGCAGGCCGAGCATCGCGTCGTTCGCGTCGACGGCCGTCAGCGCGGTGGTACGCGGCAGCAGCGGCAGGCATGCCGCGCCAGGTCCTGATCCGACGTCCAGCACGCTTCCCGGCGGCTCGAGCGCCGCCCACGCGTGCTCGAACGACGGGCCGGACGGCTCGGCGCTCACCTGGTCGGCCCGGCGGGCGAACACCTGCCCTGGCAGCACCCAGGGTGACTCGGCGACCGCCGCGGTGATGTGCTCAGGGATTGCCCAGGCGGCGAGGTCGTCGCGCCACTGCCTGAGCAGGTCCACGAGCTCAGGCAGTTCGGCCTGGTCAGCACCAGCGTCTTCTGAAATTCGCATTAATTCAGGTTACGGGTATTTCGCTTGTGGTTCATGCGGGCGCGCTGGCGACGGATCAGCGGGATCGCGAACCACAGCACGACGAACACGAACGCGATGAGTGCAGCCAGGACCAAGCCGATGCCACCGCCCGCGACGAAGCTGATCACCAGCAGGACCGCCCCCACGATGGACAGCCCGACGGTGACAAGCCCAGCGATCGCCATCACGTTCGCGACCCGGACGAGCGGCTCTTTCAGGTGCCGGCGGAAGACCATCCGGTGATAAGCCACCGGAGTAAGCAGCAGTGCCGTTGACAGGGCGGCGAAAAAGAGGTCGGCGACGTACAGCGCCCGCTGCGGATCGCTGATCCTGGCGAACCGGTTCGAGAACGGTATCGCCAGCAGGAAGCCGAACAGCACCTGTACGCCGAGCCCGGCGACCCGCAGTTCCTGCAGCAGCTCCATCAGGTTGCGGTCGGCCCGCTCGGCTCGCGTCTCGTCCCGGTCGTCGTCCGTCGTCATCAGCACCTGCGTCGGCAGTGGCAGTGGTCCGGCATCATGCGGCACGACACCTGTGCCCGTCTGTGGTGGTCTTATGCGGGACGCGGCGATGGCGGCCCGATCTCGCCCGCTGTGTCCATTGCTTGACAGTGCCAGGGGATGCTACCTATTATCTGTTATCACATATAAAACGTCGAACCTTCCCCTCGGACATCGTTAACGCTGTCGCAGAACCCGATCGTCCCCCCGGCACCTCGCGAGGCCTCGAACCCCCGTCCGGCCATGTTCTCGCGGTACGGTGCCCCGTACTGCTGAGGAACCAGTCATGGGTGCACAGAATCAAGACAATGGCCTGAGCCGCCGCAGCCTGCTCGCCGGAGGAACCCTCGGCCTCGCGGCCCTGACGGCGGGACCGCTGCTGGCCGCGTGCGGCGGTTCCACGGCGAAGGGCGGGCGCACGGGCACGTCGATCCCGCCGCTGAGCCCTGGACCAAAATCGGGCGGAACGCCCGTCAAAGGCGGCACGCTCCGGGTCGGCCTGGTGACGAACGGCAACGCCGAGACGGTCGACGTCCAGCACGCGATCAACACCCCGGACTACTGCCGGACCGACTCGCTGTTCGACCCGCTGTTCTTCCAGGCGCCTGGCGGCACGCCGGGCGGCGTGTACCCGGGCCTGGCCACCTCGGCCGAGCCCAACGCCGACGCGACCTCCTGGGTGCTGCACCTTCGCAGCGGCGTGACCTGGCACGACGGCAAGCCGCTGACCGCCGACGACGTGGTCTACACGATCCGGTCCTGGGGGAACCCGACCTCCTACTTCCAGCCGCTTGCCGCCTCGATCATCGACTTCAAGAACGTGCGCAAACTCGGTCCGCTCACCGTGCAGGTGCCGCTGCTACGCGGTGTCGCGCAGTTCCCGTCGATCACCACCTGGTACAACGGCTACGTCATCCAGGACGGCACGACCAGCTTCGCCAGGCCGATAGGAACCGGGCCGTTCAGGTTCCAGTCGTTCACGCCGGGCACCAGCAGTACGTTCGTCGCCAACGCCGACTACTGGGCGGGCCGTCCCTACCTGGACGCCGTGGTCGTCAACTCCTCCTTCACCGACGACCCCTCGCGCCTGAACGCCATCCTCAGCGGCGAAATCGACGTCGCGCCCGGGGTGCCGCAGGCGCTGGCCAAGGCCAACCAGGGGCGGATGGTCATCGGCAACGCGGCCGGGCCCGGTTTCATCGCCGTGTGCATGCGGATCAACGAGGCGCCGTTCAGTGACCTGCGGGTCAGGCAGGCATTCAAGCTGCTGCTGAACCGCGAGGCATTCGTGACCGACGTCTTCGACGGGTACGCGACGCCGGGCAACGACTGCATCGGGCAGACGCTGCAGTACTGGGCCTCGGACATCAAGGCCAGCTATGACCCGGAGAAGGCCAAGTCCCTGCTCAAGGCTGCCGGCCAGGATTCACTGAGCCTGGAACTGCTGGTCAGCCCGGTGGTACCTGGAATGGTCGAGTCCGGGACGCTGTACGCAGCCCAGGCAAAGGCGGTCGGGGTGACCGCGAACATCCGGCAGCTCTCGCCCTCGGTTTACTACTCCACCGCCAATCCTGGCTACGCCACCGGGCAGCGCCCGTTCTCGGTGAACTACTGGAACGCCATCCCGCCGTCGCTGGCCGGCTTCTATCTGGAGGCGCTCAACAGGCACGCTCCGTTCAACGAGACCGCCTGGGGATTCGCCCCAGGTCAGGACAATCTGTTCTACGATGCCATGGCGGAGACAGACGAGGCCAAAGCGGCTGACAAGTGGCATGCGGTGCAGGAAATGCAGGCCGCGCAAGGCGGCTACATCACTGTCGCCAACGTCAACTACGTCGACGCCTACTCCAGCAAGGTCCGCGGGATCCAGACGACCTCGGCCGGCGACCTCAACAACTTCACCCTCCGGAGCGGCTGGCTTGCCTGATCGACATGAGTGAGGACACCGCGCGGCAGGCTGCGCCTGCCGCGCGGCCGCCTGCCCGGAGCGCCACGGCCGGCCAGCCGTTGACCGGGGCGGCCGCCCGGCGGCCGGGCGGCGGCTTGCGCGGGCTGGCGAGCCGCCGGCCCGTCCTGGCGTTCCTCGTGCGGCGGGTATCGGCGGGCATCGGCACGCTGCTTGTCGTGTCGGTGCTGATCTACGGTGCTGTGCAGGTGCTGCCGGGTGACGTGGCCGCGATCGTGCTCGGCCGGACGGCGACGCCCGCGCGAGTGGCGGCGCTGCGCGTCAGCCTGCACCTGGACCGGCCAGTTCCTGAACGGTTCCTGGCCTGGCTGACCGGGATGCTCACCGGGCACCTCGGCGACTCCACTGCGGCGCTCGCCCAGGGCACCACGCTGCCGGTGTGGCTGGACATCCGCGGGCCGCTTGGGAACAGCATGGTGCTGGCCGGGGTGACCATGGCGCTGTTCATCCCGCTCTGCCTGATCCTGGGCACCTGGGCGGCGCTGCGGGCCGGTCGGGTCAGCGACCACGTCATCTCGCTGTCCGCGCTGTCGTTCAGCGCGCTGCCGGAGTTCCTCGTCGGCACGCTGCTGATCGTGGTCTTCTTCACCGAACTGAACCTGCTCCCGCCGATCGCGTCGATCAGCCCGGGGCAGACGCCGTTTACCCATCCGGCGAACCTGGTTCTGCCGGTGGCGACCCTGCTAGGCATCAGCACAGCCTTCGGGACCCGGCTGCTTCGCGCGTCGGTCGTAGAGGTGCTCGGCGAGGATTACGTGGCCATGGCCCGGCTGAACGGCCTGCGCGAGCGGCGGGTCATCTGGCGCTACGCGCTGCGGAACGCGCTCGGTCCTTCCATCCAGGTGATCGCGCAGATGATCCAGTACCTGGTCGGCGGGATCATCATCACCGAGAGCGTATTCAACTACCCCGGCATCGGCACCAAGCTGGTCCAGGCGGTGCTGGTGCGGGATCCGCAGGAAGTCTCGGTGATCGCCGCGATCCTGGCTGCCTTCTATATCCTGGTCAACATCCTGGCCGACCTGGCCGTCGTGCTAGTGGTGCCGCGGCTGAGGACGCGGCTATGAGCGGCCGGCGCCCTTTCCTTCGCCTCCCGAGGCTGATGCACACCCCAGCCGGAGCGGTCGGCGTGGCGCTGCTCGTCCTGGTACTCGGCGTGGCCTTCCTCGGGCCGCTTCTCGCGCCTGACTCGATCACGGCCACGGTCGGAGCTCCGGGCCAGCTGCCGGGCGCGGGGATGCCGCTCGGCACCGACTTCCTCGGCCGGGACGTACTGTCGCGGCTGCTCAACGGGGGGTTCTCGGTCGTCGTTTTCGGCACGGCGGCCACGGCCCTTGCCTACCTGGCCGGCATCACGATCGGGCTGGTGGCCGGCTACAGCCGGTCGGCACTTGACCCGATCCTTATGCGCGCGGTGGACGTGCTGCTGTCGGTCCCGGCCCTGCTCATCCTGCTGGTCCTGGTCAGCGGCCTGGGTGCGCACATCTGGGTACTCGTCGCAGGAGTAGCGGTTGTGCAGCTGCCGGGCATCGCGCGGGTGGTGCGCACGGCCACTCTGGAGGTGTCCACGCGCGCCTACGTCGAGGCGGCGGTCACCCGCGGGGAGCGGATGCCGTCCCTGCTCCGGCGCGAGATCCTGCCCAACATCACTCCGGTGGTGCTCGCCGACCTGGGCATCCGCTTCGGGACCAGCGTGGTGCTCATCGCCAGCATGAACTACCTCGGCCTGGGGCTCACGCCGCCGGCCGCCGACTGGGGCCTGATGATCTCGGAGAACCGGGACTACATCAGTCTCAACCCGTGGTCCGTCCTGGCGCCCGCGATCATGCTCGCCCTGCTGACCATCTCGGTGAACCTCACTGCCGACGCGTACGCGCGGACGCTGGGCCGCTCGCCCGCCGTGCCGCGGCGGCGGAATTCCACGCGCCCGCGCGGAGTGACGGCGCCGACCGGGGCCGCCGGCGCGGAGGTTCCGTCATGACCGGCATCGTAGAGGTCAGCGGTCTGCGGGTGGAGGCGCCCTCGGGCGAGCCGATCGTCGAGGACGTGTCCTTCTCGCTGGCACCGGGCGAGGCGCTCGGCCTGGTCGGCGAGTCGGGCTCGGGCAAGACCACGACCGCGCTCGCCCTGCTGGGCTACACCCAGGCGGGGGCACGTATCACCAGCGGGTCGGTCAGGGTCGCCGGTACGTCCGAGCACATCGGCGACGAGCGCGCCCAGCGCAAGATCCGCGGTCGCTTCGTCTCGTACGTCCCGCAGAACCCAGCGACAGCCCTGAACCCCGCGCTGCGCATCGGCGATGCCATCGCGGAGATGCTGCGAGCGCACGGCGACGGTCGGGCGCCGGGGGACCTGCTGGCTTCCCGGCTGGAGAACGTGGGCCTGCCAGGCGACGCGACCTTCCGGCACCGGTACCCGCATCAGTTGTCCGGCGGGCAGCAGCAGCGGGTCTGCATCTCGGTAGCCCTGGCCTGCGAGCCGCCTGTGGTGGTGCTGGACGAGCCGACGACCGGCCTTGATGTCGTCACCCAGGCCCGGATCCTGGACGAGCTGATGCGCCTGCGCCGCGAGCAGGGCATCTCGCTGCTGTACGTGACTCATGACCTGGCTGTCGCGGCCCAGATCGCGACCAGGATCGCGGTGATGTATGCGGGCCGGATCGTCGAGGAAGGCCCCGCGGCCGAGGTGCTGCGGCGGCCGAGGCACCCGTACACTCGCGGGCTGCTGACGCTGATCCCCGATCATGTGCGCCCGCGCGCCCTGGAGCCGATGCCGGGTGTCGCCGCCGGGGTAGGCGAACGGCCGGCTGGCTGCTCGTTCGCCCCGCGCTGCCCGCTGCGGGTGCCGGAGTGCGTGGCCGCCGTGCCCGGCCTGCTCGAGGTCGGTGCCGGGCACGCCGCACGCTGCGTCCGCAGCGACGTCGTGGGACTTCCTGACGCGCCGGTGCTACAGATCGCCGCACGGCCGCACGACGACGTGCCGCCAGTGCTCGAGATCGCGCACCTGCGGGCCGAGCACCGGCGCCGTGGCGAGGAGGTCGTCGCGGTGCAGGACGTCAGCCTGCGGCTGGGTCCCGGCCGGTGCGTGGCGCTGGTCGGCGAGTCGGGGAGCGGCAAGACGACGGTCGCCCGGACGATCGTCGGCCTGCATCCGATCGCCGCCGGCCAGGTGCTGCTGCACGGCTCGCCGCTGGCCAGCGCTGCGAAGGACCGCTCCGTGGAGCAGCGGCGCAAGATCCAGATCATCTTCCAGAATCCCGGTGACTCGCTCAATCCGCGGCAGACCGTGCGTGCCTGCGTCGCGCGGCCCGCCGCTGTGCTGCGCGGCCTGGCCGGGCCGGGGCTTGACGCTGAGGTCACGCGGCTGCTCGAGCTCGTCAGGCTGCCGGCCCGCATCGCGGACCGGTACCCCAGGGAGCTGTCCGGCGGAGAGCGCCAGCGGGTCAGCATCGCGCGGGCGCTCGCGGCCGGGCCCGAGGTCCTGGTCTGCGACGAGATCACCTCGGCGCTAGACGTCTCGGTTCAGGCGGCGGTGCTGCGGCTGCTCGATGAGCTGCGCGCCGAGCTCGGGCTCGCACTGCTGTTCATCACCCACGACCTGGGCGTCGTGGCCGCCGTCGCAGACGAGGTGCTCGTGCTCGAGCGTGGCGTGGTCTGCGAATCCGGTCCGGTAGGGACGATCCTGGGGGAGCCCGCGCATCCTTACACGCAGCGCCTGCTGGCCGCCGCCCCGAGCATCTCCCATGCCATGGCCGAGTGGGAGGCAGAGGACGGCCTGAACGCCAGGCGGGCTACTGGGCGGTGAGGCCGCCGTCGGCGACCAGGGCGTGCCCGTGGACCAGCGACGCGTCGTCTGAGGCCAGGAAGGCGACACAGCGCGCGATCTCCTCCGGGCTACCCTGCCGGCCGAGCGGCACGAACCGGTCGATCGTCTCAGCGAGCTCGGCGTCGGTGACGCCTTTCAGCATCGGGTCGTTGAAGCCGGTGTCGATCCAGCCTGGGCAGACGCAGTTCACCCGGATGCCATGCCGCGCGTACTCGACCGCGAGCTGCCTGGTGAGGTTGACCACGGCGCCCTTCGACGCGCAGTAGGCGGCCACGCCCGCCTCGCCAAGCAGGCCCGAGGTCGACGAGGTCAGCACGATGACACCGCCCCCGCGCTCGAGCATGCCCGGCAGCACTGCCTTGACCAGCAGGAACATTCCCCGCACGTTGACGGCGAAGGTGGTGTCCCAGTCCTCGATCCGCTGGTCGAGCGCGCTGCCCGGACGCAGCACGCCGGCGTTGGCGTGCACGATGTCGATCCGGCCGAACCGGTCGGTGACAGCGCCGATGAGTGCCTGCACGCTCGCCCAGTCCGAGCAGTCGGCGGGGAAGGCCTGCGCCTGACCGCCAGCGTCGCCGATCAGGGCGCAGGTCTGCCCGGCGCCGCCGGCGCTGATGTCGGCGATGGCTACCTGGGCGCCCTCCGCGGCGAGCAGGCGTGCCGTCTCGCGCCCGATCCCGTGGCCAGCGCCGGTAATCAGCGCCACCCGTCCCTCGAAGCGCTTCCGGGCCGTAGCCGCACCGGCCGCGCCCGCAGTGGTCTGCGTCATCGGATCAGGCCTGACTCTCGAACCAGGTCTTCAGGTGGAAATCGGGGGTGGTGTCGAACGCTACCCGCTGGTAGGCGAGGTACTCCTGCATGCCAGCCAGCCCGAGTTCCCGGCCGATGCCGCTTTCCTTCCAGCCGCCGAAGGGCGTCTCTGACTGGCGGATGTAGTGGGTGTTGATCCAGACGTCTCCGGCCGCGATCCGGCGGCTGACCCGCAGTGCCCGGCTGACGTCAGCGGTCCACACCGAGGCACCGAGTCCGTACCGGACGCCATTGGCGATGGCGATCGCCTCATCCTCTCCGTCCGCGGCGAAGACGCAGACCACGGGGCCGAAGATCTCGCTGGTCGCCAGCGTGCTGTCCGGGCGCAGACCAGTCACGATCGTCGGCGCGATGTGCAGCCCGTCGACGGTGCCGCCGGTGACGATCGTGCTCCCCTCGGCGTCCGCCTGGTCAAGGAAGGCGCGGACCCGGTCTACCTGGCGCTGGGAGACCATCGGCCCGATCAGGGTGGCCGGATCGAGCGGATCGCCGGCCGGCATGGCCTGTGCTCGCCTGGTGAGCTCGGCCAGGAACTGCTCGTAGAGCGGGCGCTGCACGATGATCCGGGTCGCGGCCGTGCAGGACTGGCCGCCGTACAGGAACGCGCCGTAGGACAGTGCGTCCAGCGCCTTGTCCAGGTAGCAGTCCTCGAAGACCAGGCATGGCGCCTTGCCGCCGCACTCCAGCGAGAGCCGCTTGAGCGTGCTCGCGGCACTCGCCATGATCGCCCGCCCGGTCTGCGTGGATCCGGTGAAGGAGACCTTGTCCACGTCCGGATGGGTGACCAGAGCCTGCCCGGTCGGGTCACCTGGCCCGTGCACCATGTTGACGACCCCGTCCGGCAGCCCGGGCAGGCCGTCGAAGAGCCGGATCAGCGCCTGCGTCGAGGCGGGAGTCTCCTCGGACGGCTTGACCACTACGGTGCAGCCGACGGCCAGGGCCGCGCCGATCTTGCGCACCGCCAGGTCGACCGGGTCGTTCCACGGGATGATCAGCGCGCAGACCCCGACCGGGTGCGGGACGGTGATGTCCAGGATGTGCGCCGGGGAGGCGCCGGTAACCTGACCCTGCATCGCCCTGGCAGCCCCGGCGTAGTAGCGGAACTTGTCGGCGGCGCCCCTGACCTCGCGCTCCAGGGTGATCCGGTACGGCTTGCCCATCTCGGTGGCGACCAGCCGCGAGATCTCCTCCGCGGCATCGTCCAGGCGCCGGCCGAGCTCGAGGAGCACGCAGGCACGGTCCGCCGCGCGGCGCTCCTTCCAGCCGCTCTCGTCGAAGGCCCGGCGGGCCGCACGGACCGCATGGTCCACGACTGCCGCGTCCGCGGTCGGCGCCTGGCACAGCACCGAGCCGTCCCTGACCGACAGGGATTCGAAGGCCGGGCTTCCCGGCACCCACTGCCCGTCGATCAGGTGCCGTCCCTCGATGACCCCGCTCGCCGTCATGACAGCACCTCCAGCACCGCGTCCAGGCCCGCGTGCAGGTCGCTCTCGTCGATCACGAGCGCGGGCGACAGCTTGATCACGTTGTCGTGCCGGCCGCCCCGGCCGACGATGATGCCACGGGACCTGAGCTCGCCGACCGCGGTCGCCGCCCGGCCTGGAGCGGGCTCGTCCCCGCCAGGCTCGACCAGCTCGATGCCGATGAACAGACCCCGGCCGCGCAGATCACCGACCTGAGCGCAGCCGTCAAGCCCCGCGTGCAGCCGGGCCAGGGCATCCGCCCCGAGCCTGGCCGACCGCTCGGCGAGGCCGTCCTTCCTGGCCGCGTCGATCGTCGCGATCCCAGCGGCGATGTTCAGCGAGTTGGCCATGAAAGTGGAGGTGATCGCGTCCGGCTTCCAGGTCGTCAGCAGCGACTCGGTGCCGATAACAGCGGCGAGGGCGAGCCCGCCGCCTATGCCCTTGCCTACTGTCATCAGGTCCGGAGTGATGCCCTCGTGCTCGCAGGCCCACATCCGGCCGCTGCGCCCGAACCCGCACTGGATCTCGTCGAATAGCAGCACCGCGCCGGCCTGGTCGGCGAGGCGGCGCAGGCCCGTCAGGAACCCGGGCGGCGGGATCACCACGCCGCCGTTGCCCTGGATCGGCTCGACGACGATGCAGGCCGGCGGCCCCACGCCGGAGGCCGGATCCTCGATCATCTGCTCCAGCAGGCCGAGCACGACCCGGCCCGGGTCCGCTCCGGCTGCCCAGGGCGAGCGGTAAGGATCGGGGTAGGGCAGGAACTGCGCGTCCGCGGCGACGCCGAGCTGCGCGCGGTAGGCGTGCTTGCCCGCGTAGCTGACCGAGCCGACCGACCGGCCGAGGTAAGTTCCGGAGAAGCTGATCACGGTCTGCCTGCCGGTGGCCGCCCTGGCGAGCTGCACGGCCATCTCGTTGGCCATCGCCCCGGTGATCGCCAGCAGCACTCGGGTCAGGCCGGGCGGCGCGATCTCGACGAGCCGCTCGTACAACTCGGCCCGGAGCCTCGTCGGCGCGGCCGAGGGGCTGTGCGTCATCACCGACGCCTGCGCCACGATCGCGTCGGTGACCCTGGGGTCGCAGTAACCGAGCGCGGCCACCGCGAACCCCGCGTACAGGTCCAGGTACTCGCGCCCGTCCTCGTCCCAGATGCGGGTGCCGCTCGTGCGCGACCAGACGAGCGGCTCGGGGTCGGTGAAGGTGCGCATGCCGGTGCCCTCCAGCGGGCGCAGCCGGGCGCAGACCGCGTCCGAGGCAGCGCGGCTCGCTTGCTGACCCTGCGCGGAGGGCGGGACTTCGTCGCTCACAGCAGCATCTGCCCGTCCCTGATCACGACCTCGCCGTCGACGGCGATGGTCGGCGCGAAGACGAGCCCGTCCAGGTGCAGCGGGCAGTCCACCGTCCCGCCGTAACCTCCGGCGCTGTCGCCAAGCGCGAAGTGAACCGTGCCCGCCGCCTTCTTCGACTCGGTGATGTCGTCGGACACCCGGGCCGCCGGGTTCAGGCCGATGCCCAGCTCGGCGAGGTTGGTCGCGCCGGGCACGCCGTGGATGAGGCGGCGCAGCCGCTCGGCCTCCTCGCCGCCTTCGATCCTGACGGCCAGGCCATCCTCGACAGTGATCCTGATCGGCTCGGCGATGGCTCCGATGTCGGTCATCACGCGCTCGATGACGATCACGCCGCTTGAGGTCCCCTCGACCGGCGGGAAGGACACCTCGCCGCCCGGAAGCGCCGAGACCTCCCCCGGCTGGCGCACGATCGCCGTGTACCAGCCCTTGGGCTCGCGCCCGGAGATGCTGACCCTGATGTCGCACCCGCCCGGCGAGGTGACGCTGACCCACTGCGCGCCCCGCAGCCGGTCCGCCAGCCGGGTAGCGACCTGGCGGATGGCCGTGAAGTCCGCCGTCATCGCGCCGTGAGTCCAGGCGTCGAGGCTGGACGGCCCGTTGAACAGGCCGCGGGTGCCGGAGGCTTTCGCCTCGCCGGTGGCGCGGGTGTGGTAGATCGACCGGGATGCTACGCACAGGCAGACGTCGGCAGCGATCATGGCAGCTGCGACCGGCGCCGGCGGCTCCTCGCCGCTGGTCCTGCGCCGGGGGATCCTGGCATGCACCGGATCCGCGCCGAGCTCCCGGGCGACGGCGATCAGCGCATCGGAAACCTCGCCGGCCACGGCGTCGTCGGTGACAAGAAGGAAGTTCTCGTGCTCGCGCAGCCCGAGGCAGTCGACCACGACGCGCCTGGCGACCTCGCTCAGGGGCAGCGAGCTGGCAGGCGGCGGGCTGGAAAGCGGCATGCTGGGACGCGGTGTGCTGACCGGCGGTGCACTGGCTGGCAGTGCCTGTTTCGGTGAGTCCATGCTACGATGTTATCACAAATATCTAAGAGGTCTGGTGCATTGAATCCTAGTAGTTCTACTTCATCCCCTTCCGCCGCCGCTGCGGGGGACTCGGCGGATTCGTCCGCAGCGGCAATCACAGTCGCAAGTGCTGCGATCGCTGCCGGGGATCCGGCTGTCAGCGCGAGCTTCCGGTTCCACCGTCCGCGCGGACCGGTGTGCGGGCGCGGGTACTGCCATCAGTGCGAGGTGCCGACCTCCGGCGGCCGTGAGCTCGCCTGCCAGGTCAGCCCGGTGGTGGCCAGGCCCCGCCCGCGCCGCGACCCGCTGCGGCCACTCGGAAAGCTCGCCGAGCGGTTTCCCCCCTGGTTCTACGAGAGCCAGATGCTACGGCCCGCGCCGCTGCGTGGCATGTCGCTGCACGTGCTGCGCTACCTGTCCGCGGCCCCGTCCTTGTCCGCTGCCGCGCCCGGTTCGTCGGCGCGGCAGATCGCCGCGAGCCGGGCACTGCCGTACTCCGAGATCGACGCCGACGTCGCCGTGGTCGGCTCGGCGGACCCCTACCCCGGCGCTTACCGCGCGGACCTGGCGCAGGGGAGCCTGGCGATCGGCCTGTACCCCGGCCGCGTCCTCGGCGTCGTCAGCGAGCGGGGCCTGGAGGCGGTGCGGTTCGGCCGCATCGTCCTGGCGACCGGCAGTTACGATCGGCTCCCGCCGGTCGAGGGAAACGACCTGCCTGGCGTGATCGGCCTGGGCGCCCTGGAGCGGTACGGCGAGGCCGGCGCGCTGGCGGCCGGGATGCCGGTCGCGGTCTGGGCGCCGCAGGACCAGCGCTCCCGTGCCATCGCGTGCGCCGAGCGCTTCGGCCTGTCGCTCGCCTGGATGGACGAGCAGGCGCCGGAGCGCATACTCGGCCGGGGCCGGGTCACCGGCATCCAGGCGTCCGGCGGCCGGGTGAGCTGCGAGCTCTTCGTCACCGCGGTCCGCCAGCCCGCGGTCGAGCTGGCCCTGCAGGGCGGCGCGGCCGCCAGGCTGACCAGCGACGGCCTGCCGATCCTGGCAGTCATCCAGACGCCGGACTGGATGGAGCTGACCGGCTCCGCGGCGCTGCAGACCTCCGGGGTGCCCGACGTCGCGGCGGCCGACGGCTCGTTCGCCTGCCTGTGCGAGGACGTGCGCGCCGGTGACCTGAAGGACTGTGTCGCTCAGGGCTTCGGCCACCCCGAGCTGGTCAAGCGGCGGACCGGCGCGATGACCGGACCGTGCCAGGGGAAGCTGTGCTCGGCCTCCGTGCTCGCCGTGCTGCGCGACCTGGGCTGTGAGTCAGGCCCGATCCGGGCCAGGCCGCTCGCTCGCCCGGTGACTCTGCGAGAGCTGGCCGCCGATGCGTAGCGTCATCGTCGGCGCCGGGATCGCCGGAATGGCCCTGGCCGTCGAGCTGCGCAGGCTCGGCTGGCAGGCCACGGTCGTCGAAGGGCGGTACCCGGGCGCCGGGAACTCGACCAGGAACGTGGGCCGGATCAGGCGCATGCAGCTGACTGAGGACTTGACCGAGTTCTCCTGCCGTGCCTCGGACAAGTGGAAGACGGTCGCACGGCTGACCGGCGGGCACAACCCGCTGCTTTACCAGACCCGCTATGTCTGGGTCATGTACCACCAGGCCGAGCTGGACACCGTCGCGGCCATGGGGCCGATGTGGGACGCCTATGGCGCCCGGGCCCGCCTCGTCGGTGCGGACAAGGTACTCGGGGCTGTTCCGGTGCTGCGCGGCGGTGAGCCGCCGGTTGGCGGCGTCATCGGCGCGGCCGCGATCGTGCACCACGACGCGGCACTGTATGCCTACCTGCTGCATGCCCGGGCCAGCGGAGTCGTCATCGAGGCCGGCCAGCAGGCCGTCGCGGTCGCGACGACGGCAGGGTGCGCCAGCGGGGTGGTGCTGGCCGACGGCCGCACGATCAGCGGCGACGTCGTGGTCAACGCGGCCGGCGGCCGGGCTGGGCAATTCGCCCGCGACAGCGGAATCCTCGCGCCGAACCAGCCGGTCCGGCGCGAGGTGCTGGTGACCGAGCCGAGCCGGCCGTTCATGACCCCGGCGGTGACCTTCTACCGGCCGCAGGAGGGCTGGTTTAACCAGACCGTGCGCGGCGAGCTGGTGGCCGGGGTCGTTGACACCGACGAGCCGCTCGGCATGAACGAGGATTCCAGCCTGCGCTTCCTCGGCCGGACGGCACGGGTGCTGCTGGAGAAAGCGCCCCGCCTGGCCGAGCTGCGGGTAGTACGCCAGTGGGCCGGTGTCTACGACACCACGCCGGACAAGCGCCCGCTCGTCGGCGAGTACCCCGGGCTGCCCGGATTCTTTGCGCTGAACGGGTGGTCGGGCCGGGGCATGCTGCTCGCGCCGCTGTCGGCCGAGCTGCTGGCCAGGGAGATCGCGGGCCTCGGCCGGGACCGGCTGCTCTCCTCGTTCTCGCCGGACCGGTTCGCCGGGCGGGAGGTCACCGTGACCACGCACAGCGACTACTACAGCGGCTACGCGCACTGAGGGCGTGTCTCGTGGATGGAGCCTGATCATGCGGATCTGCTTTCTGAACCCCTTCGGCACCGACGACTACGACGCCCTCATCACGGCGACGCTGGCCCCTTCGCTGCGGCCGGGTACTGACGTCGAGGTCCGTCACCTCAAGGGCGCGCCAAGGAACATCGACTACTACGTGCCCAAGCACCTGGTCGAGGTGGAGATACTCAAGTCGGTGCTGGCGGCCGAGCGCGAGGGATTCGACGCCTTCGTCATCGGCTGCTGCTATGACCCCGCGCTGACCCAGGCCCGCGAGCTTGTGAGCATCCCGGTGGTCGGGCCGCTGGAGGCCGCCACGTCGCTGTCCCGGCCGTTCGGGCACCGGTTCTCGGTCCTGACCGACCATCACAAGGCAGTGCCTGAGATCGAGGACCGGGTCAGGCTGTACGGGCTGGAGCCGAACTGCCGGTCCGTCCGCGCCATCGACTGGTTCGTCGACGACATGATCGGCGATCCGGAGGCCGTGGCCCGCGATGTCTACGCCCGCTCCACCGAGATACTCGCGGCCGACCGGTCCGAGGTGATCGTGCTCGGCTGCACGATCGTTGCCGCGTGCTACGAGCACACCGTGCTTGGCGGCCGGGCCGACCTCGCGGACCTGGCGATCGTTAACCCGAACCTGCTGGCGGTCAAGCTCGCCGAACTGCTGGCCGACCTGCGCGCGGCCGGCCAGTACCGGATCAGCCGGACCGGCTACTACCAGCAGCACAGCCAGCACGACCAGGCCGAGGCAGCCCAGATCCTCGGCCTGCTCGAGAGCGACGACACCGAGGGAGCCGCCCAGTGAGCCGGTCAGTCATCGTCATCGGCGGCGGGATCGTCGGGTGCGCGACGGCGTACTTCGCGGCTAGGGACGGCATGCGGGTGACGCTGCTCGAGCGCGAGCACGTCGGCTACGGCGCCTCCGGCCGCAACCCCGGCTTTGTCTGGCTGCACTGCCGTAACCCCGGTTTCGCGCTGGACGTCTCCCGGGCAGGTCGCAAGCTGTACGAGGAACTGCTCGAGGACCTGCCGGGCGGGTTCGAGTTCAGGGCGAAGGGCGGCCTGATC
Source organism: Streptosporangiaceae bacterium (assembly GCA_036391385.1). Lineage (GTDB taxonomy): Bacteria > Actinomycetota > Actinomycetes > Streptosporangiales > Streptosporangiaceae > Chersky-822. Next base: position 17,960 of record DASWAA010000269.1, on the reverse strand, counting down.
TACTTCACCACTCCCGAGCAGGGCGCGGTGATGTCGGAATTCGTCGCCGCCCGGCGGGCGGACGGCTTGCAGATGGAGCTGATCGACGGGGCACAGGTGCGCAAGCTCGTCCCGCCGATCCGTAGCGACGTCCTCGGCGCGAGCTTCTGCGCCGAGGACGCCCAGATCAATACCCCTCAGGTTGTCCGTGCTCTGGCCGAGGGAGCCAGGCGTGAGGGCGCGCAGGTTCGCGAGGGCATCACCGTCACCGGGATCGAGTTCGCCGACGGCCGGGCCGTCGGCGTGCAGACCGACCAGGGCCGGGTCGACGCGGACTCGGTGGTGATGGCCGCGGGCGCATGGAGCCGGGCGCTGCTAGCGACAGCGGGGATCGACCTGGCCGTGGGAGGGGAGCGCCTGCAGGTCATCGCCACCGATCCGCTGCCGCCGCAGATCGAGCCGCTGGTCTACGGCCCGCTCGCGGCCAAGCAGTACGCGCTCTTCCGCGATCTGCCGTCCTGGGACAGCGCGCACTTCAGCGCCGACTACGAGGACCGGCACGGCGTGGAGGTGCTCCAGCTGGTCGCCCAGCGGGCTAATGGCGAGGTGCTGATGGGCTGCCCCATGGACTACCCGGCCGACCTCGACCTGAGGCCGACGCTGTCCGGGCTGGCGGCGACGGCGCGAGCCATCGCCGATGACTTCCCCGGGCTGGCATCCGCCCCGGTCAGCCGGGTCTGGGCCGGCGTGCTGCCGTATACGACCGATACCGCGCCGGTCATCGACGAAGCCGCGCCCGGCCTGTTCATCGCCTCGGGCCACGTGTTCGGCAACTCGGCCGGCCCGATGACCGGACGGCTGATCACCCAGCTGATCGCAGGGCGCGAGCCAGAGATTGACCTGTCCGAATGCCGGTTCGGGCGACCGCTCGGCGACGTCGGGTCCGGCGCCCCGGCTCGCTGGTGAGGAAAGGACGGCGAACATGGCCACGACATATACCTCAACTCAGCTCGGCCCCGAGGGCGACGCGCTCTTCGAGTCCGGGCTCGCTGCCGTCCGGGCGCAGGCTGGTGAGCACCGCCTGCTGATCGGCGGTCAGTGGCGGGAGGGTTCGGCCGGGCGCTTCGAGGCCCGGAATCCGGCCAGACTGACCGAGGTCACGGGCTCGTATGCGCTGGCCAGCGATGCCGATGTCGCGGACGCCGTCGCGCACGCCCGGCGTGCGCAGCAATCCTGGCGGGTGGTCCCGGTCTCCGAGCGCATCGAGATCCTGGCCCGTGCCGCCAGCCTGATCGGCAAGCGCTCCGGCGAGCTCGCGGCGGCGCTGTGCCTGGAGGTCGGCAAGAACCGGCTGGAGTCGATGGGCGAGGTCGACGAGGCCATCGAGCTGATCCGGTACTACAGCCGCCAGGCCGCGGACGGGTTCGACATCCCGCTGGCCGTCCCCTCGCCGGACTACGTGAACTGGTCGGTGATGCGGCCGTTCGGCGTCTTCGCCGTCATCGCACCGTTCAACTTCCCGCTGGCTCTGGTCACCGGCCCGGCCACCGCTGCCATCCTGGCAGGCAACACGGTGGTCGCGAAGCCATCTCCGACGACGTCGCTGGTCGGCGTCCTGCTGGCCGAGATCCTGACCGAGGCCGGCCTGCCGCCGGGTGTCTTCAACCTGGTGACCGGGGCCGACGAGACCGGGGCTGCCCTGGTCGCCGCGCCGGGGATCGACGGCATCGTCTTCACCGGCTCGTACGCGGTCGGCCAGCAGATCGCCGCGCGCTTCTCCACCGCGGCTGGTTACGCCCGCCCGTGCATCATCGAGATGGGCGGCAAGAACCCGGCGATCGTCACCGCCAGCGCCGACCTCGACGGCGCCGCCGAGGGCATTGCCAGGTCCGCCTTCGGGCTCAGCGGCCAGAAATGCTCGGCCTGCTCCAGGGTCCTAGTCGACCAGGCGGTCCACGATGACCTGCTCGATCGGCTGGCCGCCGAGGCCGCGGCCTGGACCATCGGTGACCCCGCTGACAGCATGAGCCGGATCGGCCCGGTGCATACCAGGGAGGCGTTCGACCGGTATCAGCGCGACATACGCGAGGCACGCGGCGACGGCACCGTCGTCACCGGCGGCGCGGTGCTCCGCAGTGCCGAGCTTGACGGCTACTACGTGGAGCCCGCCATAGTGACCGGGCTGCCCGCCGAGCACCGACTGATCCGGGAGGAGCAGTTCGTCCCGCTGCTGGTCGTCGAGCGGACCGTGTCGCTGGACGACGCCATCCGGAGGGCTAACGACCAGATGTACGGGCTCACCGCCGGTCTGTTCACCGGCGATCAGGACGATGTCGCGATCTTCTGCGAGCGGATCGAGGCAGGCACGCTTTTCGTCAACCGGGCTGCCGGAGCCACCACTGGTGGCTGGCCCGGACAGCAGACATATCCGGGCTGGAAAGGTTCAGGTTCGACCAATCGGGGAGGTCTCGGTCCCCGTTATGTGCAGCAATTCCTGCGCGAGCAGGGACGGAATATCTGTGGCGCAAGCCGGGCTGAGCGGGGCCCCGATGGCGGAGAATAGGAATGTTGAGAGCCAAGCCACATCGTCAGCGTCAATCCGAGCCGAAAGCTCCCCAGTGAATCCCATCATCATCAACCAGCACCTGACCAAGAGCACGTTCGCTTACCAGGAGATGCGCCGGCTGATCCTGGAAGGCGAGATCGAGCCGGGTCAGCGCCTGATCCTGCGCGACATCGCCGCTCAGCTCGGGCTGAGCATCCAGCCGATCCGCGACGCGATCAAGATGCTGGAGCGCGACGGCCTGGTCGACACCGAGTCGCACCGCGGTGCCGTGGTCACCCAGATTTCCGGCGGCGCGATCATCGAGCTGATCGGCGTCCGGATGTGGCTGGAGATCCTCGCTGTCGAGCAGGCGGTGCCCGCGCACACGCCGGAGTCCGTCCAAGCCATGCGGGAGGCCCTGGAGACGGCCGAACAGCTGGCCGGCGGCGGGGGACTTAGCTACTCTCAGGCCAACCGGCGGCTGCATGAGGCGATCGAGGCACCGGCGCCGTCGCTTGTCCGCCAGCTGATCTCGGACAGCTGGGAGCACCTGTGGCGTGAGCGCCGCCGGATGTCCCTATTCGAGCTGGAGCCGACAGCCGGCCCGTCGGCGCAGCGTGAGCACGTCGATATCGTCATGGCCGCCGCCAGCGGCGACGCGGAAGGCGCAGCCCAAGCCATGGCCAGCCACCGGGAGTCCACCCTGGCCGCCTGGCGTAAGGCCCTGGCCGGCCTGCCCCCGCTGGCTCTCTAGGATCCTCAACCAGCACCTCACCAACAGCACGTCGGCAGATCGCGGGCTGCCGACGCATGATCCTCACGGGAGATGAGGCGATGGCCCAGCATCGCGAGCTGACAATCGCTGCCTGGCACAAAGCCCTCGCTGGCCTGCGTACACACCATCCAGGTAGGCTTGTGCCGCTTAGTCCCGTCACAAACGCATAGCGGAGTCGTGTGTAGTTCGTTGGTTCCCGCGAGCGGAGAGGCCGTGGAGTCTGCCTGGCCGGGTCCGGGTCGACCCGTACAGCCAGGCGGCGATGTAGCCCATATGCCTGACCATGGCACGGATGCGAGGATGGCAGGCCTGTTCAGGCTCGGATCCGCACCCCGCTCCGGCCGCGATGGGGCGCACGCGCTCGACCTGGCCCTGACGGCCATCCTGGAGCTGACAGGTGCCGATAACGGGCTGGCAGCCCTCATCTCGCCCGCGAGGCAGGTGACAGTCCGGGCTTCCGCGGCCATCGCGCCGGATGATCCCGCAGCGCTGCGGCAGGTCGCTAGTCGAGCCCTCGCACAGTGGGGCATGACGTTCGAGTACGGCGGCCTCGGCCTGCTAGCGATCTCTGCCGAAGCCGGCGAGGATGAGATAGCGCTCGTGGCGGCCGCCGTCAGGGCAGCGGACCGCGAGCTGTTCGCCTGGCGTGCCCTCCCGGTGGCCCTCGCGCTGGCACGTTCTGCGCTGCTGGACCGGGATCGGCGCAGAGCGGCGCAAGTCGACCGGCTGAACGCGACGGCGCAGCGTGTCGCCGCGTCCCTCGATCTCGATGAGGTGCTGGCTGAGATCGTCTGCGACGCCGTCGAGCTGCTGGGCGCGGACACCGGCGACATGATCCTGCTCGACGAGGAACGAGACGTTCTCAGGGTCGCTGCCGTAGCGGCGTTCCCGCCTGAGATGGTCGGTTTCGAGATGGCGCGCCACGAGGGACTGTCAGCCGCAGCCTTGGCAGCGGGGCGGACCATCCAGGTATCCGACTACCGGCGGTATCGGCACAGGGTCAGGCGACTCGACCGGTACAACTTCCGTGCCGTGCTCTGCGCGCCACTGATCGCCCGGGACAACCCCATCGGTGCTCTGAACGTCCATGCCATCGAGCCTGGGCGGCAGTTCACCGAAGAAGATGTGCGCCTGCTGGCCGCGTTCGCCAACCACGCTGCAATCGCTATCGATAATGCCAGGCGGTTTCAGGACGAAGTCAGCCTGCGGCGTGGCCTGGCCGAGGCAAACCATGAGCTCACCCGCTCGCTCACCCTTCAGCAGCGTCTCGCCGAGCAGGTGGTACTCGACCGCGGGCCGCATGCCGTCGCCCGTGAACTCGCTTCCGTGCTCGGCCAGCCCGTCGTAATACAAGATCAGCTCTTCCGGGTGATCTGCGGGGCTGCGCCCGATGGCAGCGAGGATTGGCAGCAGCTGGTACTGGCTCCCGAGTTGCGGAACGCCCCGGCCATCTCGGCGCTCGCTGACGACCTCGCGGCTGGCGCGCGTGCCTGCGTGGCAACCGCTCCGGCACTGGAGGAGCCGGCTCGGCGGATAGTGCCAATCCGGGCAGGGGTTAACGATCTGATTGCCTATATGGTGCTGCCCTCCCCAGGCCCGCCCGCTCCCCTGGATCAGGCCCTGATGGAGACGGCGGCCACCGGTGTTGCGCTCGAAATCGTCAAGATGCGCGCCCGAGTTGAGGTCGAGCACCGACTGCGCGGCGACCTAGTACAGGACCTGGTCACTGGTGCGCACACCTCGGCGGAGAGCATCGCGGCCCGGGCTGCCCATGTCGGGTATGACTTGACCACCCCGCGTGACGTGGTCCTCCTTCAGATCGACCCCGCCGACGGCCACGAACGCGACCAGACGGGGGCCGGTGCGATCTCGCTGCAGCGGCGCCTCTTCGATCTGGTCCACGCTGAGCTGGCCGGCTGGGCGCCCGCAAGCATGGTCGCGACGCACGGTGAGCTGGTTATCGCGTTGCTGGCCCAGCCGCCCGCAGGTCCGGCGGGCCTGCCGGAATGCCCGCCACGGCTGACGCTGGAACGGCTCAAGGCGCACCTCGCCGCCCACTTCCCGGGCATCAGTGTGTCCGCCGTGATCGGAGAGCGCTGCTCGAGCTCGGGCAGCTACCCTGCTTCGTACCAGCGTGCCCTGCGGATGCTTCAGGCGGTGCGCAAGCTCGGACGTCGCGACGCGCTGCTCCAGACGGGTGACCTCGGTGTGTCGAGTTTGCTGATCTCCGCGGCCTCCCCGGCCGAACTGAGGAGCTTCGCCGAGGACTTTCTCAGGCCCCTGCTAGCCGATCCCGGTCATGGCGCGGAACTGCTGACCACACTCCGGGCCTACGTCGGGAGCGGATTCAACCAGCGCGAAGCCGCTCGGCAGAGCTTCCTTCACATCAACACGGTCGCCCAGCGGCTCCGCCGCGTCGAGACCTTGCTCGGCGTTGACCTCCGCCAGCCAGATGACCTGCTTGACGTGATGGTCGCGCTCCGAGTGGCAGTGCTCGCTGACATGTTCTGATACACCACCTGAGTCTAGCGATCGTGTGTGAATCACACATTGCCCCGCCTTATGGCGGCAGCTAGGTTCGGTCAGACAGCACTGTCACCCAGTGCCGGTGACTTCCGTCCTTTTATCCCGGCAGTTCAATGCCGTGGTGGGCAAAGGAAGGCACACGCGAATACCGGAGGTCGAGCCAGGATGAGCGGAAACAGCGATGTCATCGTCATCGGGGCAGGAATAGCCGGATCGGCGACCGCTTATTATCTGGCGAAAGGCGGTGCGCGCGTACACGTCCTGGAAGGTCAGCGTCCCGCCTGGGGCGCATCGGGCCGGAACCCGGGTTTCGTATGGCTGCACACGCGAGCCGAGGGAACCCAGATGGAGCTGGCGCTGGCTGGCCGCAGACTCTATGACGAGCTGGTCACTGAGCTCGGCGACTTCGAATTCCGGCGCTGCGGGGGGATGATCTATTTCTTCGAGCACCAGGCGGAGCTCTTTCCCCAGTTCGTCGAAAACCGTCGGGCGGCGGGCCTGCCCATGGAACTGCTCAGTGCCGCACAGGCTCGTGAAAAATGTGCGATCCTCCCCGAGGACATCGCAGGCGCGACGTTCAACCCGATTGATGCTCATCTCAATCCTGAAAAGCTCGTCCTGGCGCTCGTGACGGCGGCCGAGCGGCTGGGAGCCCGGTTCGAGTCAGGTACACAGGTGACAGGGCTGGAGGTCCGGGATGGGAAGTGCCTTGGGGTACGGACCCTGGCTGGAGTGCGTGCGGCCGCGACCGTGGTAGTCGCCGCCGGCGCTTGGTCGCCACGCCTGTTCGAGTCACTGGGCCTGCCACTTCCCATCGTGCCTATGCGATTGCAGATGGCCGAGACTGAGCCGTCCGACCTCTTCTTCTCCCCGGTGGTGTACGGACCCACCGGAGTAAAGCAGTACGCGCTGACCAAGGACCTTCCGGGCTATTCGCAGGAGCTCTTCACCCACCCGCTCGAGACTGTGCTCCCCGGGCTGGAGCTGCTGGAACTGGCCGCTCAGCGCGCAGACGGCCGCGTGATGCTCGGCTGCCCGATGGATTTCGTCGGGTACGACGATCGACCCACCGTCGCGGGCCTGGCTCTTACCTGTGGCGTCCTCGCGGACCATCTCCCAGCGCTGAAAGATCTGCCGGTCAGCCGGACGTGGGCGGGGCTCCTGCCGCAGACGCCAGACGCGCTTCCCATCCTCGGGCCTATCGAGGCAGTCGGCGGGCTGGTCCTGGCTGCCGGTCACGTCTTCGGGGTGGCCGCGGGGCCGGTAAGTGGCAAGATAGTTGCCCAGCAGATACTCGGCGAGACGCCTGACCTGGACCTGACACCGTTCCGCTACGAGCGCCAGACGATCGTTCAAGCTCTTGAGGCGCACCGGCAATGGTGAAGGGCCGCCATGACATGAGCACATGGGGCAGGAAGAGGCCTACTCCGTCCACGACTGTCAAGGTTGATGATGTCGTAAGCCTGCCGGTCTCCGCTGATGTCGCTTGGGCCCGGGTTCTTGATGTGAATGCGGTGGCATCCTGCCTGCCCGGTCTCGTCCCTGACACGCTTCGATTGCTTGACGACGGCCAGTATCAAGCCAGGGTGCAGGCGCTGGCGATTGGGGTGACCGCGACCTGGGAGATGACCGCACGGCTCGCCCCGGACGAGGCCAGCCGCAGGCTAGCGATCACGCTTGAAGGTGATGATCACCGGCTCGGCCTGCGGCTCGACGGGACGGCTGACCTCCAGGTGCAGCCGAACGGCACAATCAACTCCCAGCTCGCCTATGCCGGCACGGTGACTGTCCAGGGTCGGCTCGCCGCGGCCGGGGGGCCCATCATCAGCGCGGTCGTAGCGAACATGGTGCAGAGGTTCGTTCATTCCCTCTCCGGCGCGACGGTGCCACAGCCGCGGCGGCTGCGCCGTGTAGGGCTCATACTGGCCCGAGTGCCCCGCTGGTTCCGTCGGCGCGGCGCTGGGCACGATCTCACAGGCCGGCGCTCGCGCGGACCCGCTCTCGACAGCAATCCGCTTCCGCAGGTGGACGGCCATCTCCAGGAAAGGTTCCGTCCACGCCTGAGGCGGTGGCCGCTCGCCCGGGAATGCCGCTCCCAGGACCGGACATAGCCAGGCGCCCCGGCCGCTGAATCTGGCCGGGGCGCCTGACCTGCTTCTTCGATGGGGTGGACGATGGGACTTGAACCCACGACATCCAGGACCACAACCTGGCGCTCTGCCAACTGAGCTACGCCCACCATCGCCGCCGTGGCGGCATAGGAAGCATACCGGTAGCAGATCACTCAGCAGAACCGGATTCCTCCCGATCGCCGGGGAGATCGCTCTCCGCGCTCACCGTGCTCGCCGCGGCATCGGCGATCCTGGCAGCGATCGCTCGTGCCGTGGCCGAGTCGGGTCCGGGCATGGGCACGAAGACAGCCTCCCGGTAGTACCGCAGCTCGGCGATGCTCTCCCTGATATCGGCGAGGGCCCGGTGCCCGCCCTTCTTGACCGGGCTCGCGAAGTACGCGCGCGGGTACCAGCGCCTGGCTAGCTCCTTGACGCTGGAGACGTCGACCATCCTGTAATGCAGGTAATCGTCCAGCTTCGGCAGGTCCCTGGCGAGGAAGGACCGGTCGGTCGCGATCGAGTTTCCGCACAGCGGCGCCTTTCTCGGCTCGCCGATGTGCTGGCGGACGTAGCCGAGCACCTGATCCTGCGCCTCGGCCAGGGTGATGCCGCCGGGCAGTTCGGTCAGCAGCCCGGACGTCGTGTGCATCTGGCGCACGAAGTCGGGCATGTGGTCGAGTGCCTCAGCGGGCGGCTTGATGACGAGGTCGATACCCTCGTCAAGCTCTTTCAGCTCGCCGTCCGTGACGATGCAGGCAATCTCGACGAGCGCGTCGGCGTCCAGATCAAGCCCGGTCATCTCGCAGTCAATCCAGACCAGTCGGTCAGTCACGGCTCCAGCCTAGGGCAGTTCGTCACCGAGCGTATGTGCGCCGGCGGCTCGGGTCTGCAGCGAGAGTATGTGCTCGGGGACACCGATGCCGGCACGCAGCGCCGGGTCGGGCTCGGCGGGTCCGATCACCGTGGTGATCGGGAGCACGCCGGCCCATGCGTCGAGCGCGTAGTCCTCCTCGTCGTCCGCGGGTCCCCCGGTCCGGATCTTGACCGATGCCTCGTCGAGCGGCAGGGCGATTACCGAGGTGGCGGCCAGTTCCTTCCTGGTCGGCTGCCTGGAGTTGTCCCACCGCCCCGGGATCAGGTGCTCGGTGATCACCCGCAGCGCCTCCCGGTGCTCGGCCTCGTCGGTGACCAGTCGCGCGGTCCCGTAGATGACGGCGCTGCGATAGTTCATCGAGTTGCTGAAGACCGACCTGGCGCAGACCAGGCCGTCAAGCAGGGTCACCGTGACGCAGACCTGTGCTCCCGCGGCGCAGGTGAGCGAGCGGTTGGCGGAGGAGCCGTGCAGGTACAGCGTCTCGCCGTCGCGGCCGTAGCCGGTTGGCAGCACGGCGGGCGAGCCGTCGATGACCACGCCGAGGTGGCAGATCAGCCCGGCGTCGAGTACGGCGTGCAGCACAGCCCGGTCGGTCTGAGCGCGCTCCCGGTGCCGGTGCAGGGTGGTGCGTTCAGTGCCCGAGAGTGCGCGAAAGTCGTCCATAACGCCCCACCGTATCGAGACCCGGATCGGGACAGCGACCCGGTTAGCTCAGGCCGCGACGCACTTCGGGTCGCAGAGCCGGTGTGCGAGCGCGTGGAAGAACACCGCGCCGATCTGGGACGGTGAGGTGACCAGGTAGGCCTGCCCGCCCCCGGCGCTCGCTACTTTCTGCAGCGTCGCGAAGTTGGCCGGGTCGAAGGCGATGATGATCAGGCTGACCGGGCGGGCCTTACTGTAGAGCTTGCTGAGCTGGCTGACGAGGGCGGGCGCCGTGATGTCACCAGGCGCGTTCTCCAGGCCGGAGGCCAGCACGACGACAGTGTTGAAGAACTTGGGCTTCCAGTGCGCGACCATGTACTTGTAGGCGTCAAGCATTGTCCCGTACAGCGCCACCTGCGGCCCGGCGGTCGGCTTCAGCTCGCCCGTGAGGTTCTGCAGCTGGGTGCGCCTGGTGATGACGCCCGAACTGGCAGTCAGCGGGCCGAGCGGCACCAGCTGCCGGTAGGGCAGCTCGCCGTGCATGTGGTCGGCGAATTCCCACAGGCCGAGGCTGGCGGAATCGGCGAACAGCGCGAGACCGCGGGACGCCGTGGCCGTCAGCTCCTGTTCCAGGGTCGGACCGGTGGGGTTGGCCGGGTCGGCGGGGCTGCCCATCACCGACGAGACGTCGATCAGGGCGAGGTCCCTGGAGCCGAGTGACAGCCTGTTCCAGGCCTGCAGGGCGGTCGGTACCTCGGTCGCCGACGCGGGCGGCGCCACCTGCAGCAGCTGGCTGCCCAGGCCGAACGCGGCAGGGAACGTGTCGGGCACGCCGGCTCCCTGGCCGACGCGAAAGCCCGCATACCGGATCACGCTGCGCGCGTAGCTCATGGTCAGCATGTCGCCGAAGAGCTTGGCAGCGGCGTAACGGGCCGAGTTCGAGGTGGTCAGCACGTAGGGGTAGTCGAGCTCGGGGCTGCCGAGATTAGCGCTGCCCGCGGTGGGATAGGACGCCGCGAGCGGGCGGCTCGGGTTCGCCTCGTCGTAGGCGAGCACGGCCTGCTCGGAGGTCACGGTGATCGGCAGGCCGTTCAGCGGAGCGGCGGCCAGGCTGACGAACGACGTCAGCTCGCCCGGGGTATCGAAATACGACGTCACAGCAGAGTGGTAGGCGAATCTGGTGAACTTGACCGTGTGGTTGGGCCCGAGCAGGCGGCTGATCTCGATCAGGCTGGCCAGCCCGGCGGCGCTCTGCGCGGGGTCAGGAAGGTCCATCTGCACGTTGGCGGGCACCACCGGCCCGCCTGCCGTACTGGGCAGCAGAAGCCGCCAGCCGACCTTTCCGAAGGAGGGGACCTTGGCCGCTGAGGCCTTGTCCGGCATGACGATCAGGAGCGGGGAGCGAGCGACGCTGAAGCCGGCCGGCTGTACCTTCGTGGCTCCGACCGGGTTCAGCCGGGCCTCGTCCACCCACAGGCTCGAGTCAGGTATCCACGCGTCCGGAGGGCTTCCGGCCACGTTGCGGGTGCCGTCGATCTGGGCGGCCGCCATCGTCGGCGGCTCGGCAGCGAGCTGGACCTGGACGCACCGTCCGGCCGCCTGGTGCCCCTGAGTGTTGAAGACGTTGACGACCTGCTGGATCGCGGGGGCGATGTCAGGGCTGACCGCGACCTTGATTACGACCGGGTTGCTCTCGCAGGAGTAGCGGCCGACGATCTGGGCGGAGCTCAGGCCGAGCAGCAGCAGGAAGCATCCGCTGACAGCCAGGAAGACCAGCGACTTAGTCCTGACCCGGCGCCTGCGTCGCCTGCTTGCCTTGCTTCGGGGGGAGCGCGGAGCGGTCACGGTGTCCTTCGATCGGGGAGCCAGGGCACGAGAGGATCCCTCGGGGAGGCGATTCTACCGGTTTGCGCGCCGACCGGGCCCGGGAACGGGGCAGGCCCCGGGACCTACCCGGCGACGGTGCTGATGATGGCCTGCTGGCTCGCGAACGCCGCACGCAGGCGCTGCCTGGCGGCGACCGTCGCCCCGGCGATATCGAGCCCGAGCAGGGATGCGCCAGCGACCGGAGCGTGCAGCAGGACCCGCACGTCAGCGGCCGGGAATTCGGCCGTGATGAGCCTGGTCGCCTCCTCGATCAGCAACGGGTTCCCCGAGGCGATGATGCCGCCCCCGAGCACCACAGGCACAGGCTCGGCGGCGAGGTGCAGGCGGGTGATCGCGCTCCTGGCGAGCAGGAAGATCTCGCGTGCCAGGCGCAGCACCAGGTCGCGAGCGACCTGGTCCCCCGAACCGGCGACCTCGAATATCACCGGTACCAGGCCCGCGAGCTTGTCCCATCCGATCTCCCCGAGGTGGATCGCCTCGGCGAGGTCGAGCGGGTCGGTCATGCCGAAGTGGGCAGGCACGGCCTGCAAGAGTGCGGTCTGCGGGCCGCGGCCGTCGGCCGCGCGGACGGCATGCCACTGGGCCTCGAGGCCGAGCCCGCCACCGCCGCCCCAGTCACCGGAGATCATGCCGAGCGCGAGGAAGCCGGCGGTCCGGCCGTCTGGCGCGTTGCCGACGCAGTTGATCCCGGTGCCGCAGGTGATCCCCACGCCCCAGAACCTGCTGGCACCGGCCGCCGGCAGGTCGTCGAGTCCGGCTCGCAGCACCGCATAAGTGTCGTTGGCGACGACCGTCGAGGCCGTCCAGCCCTGCTCGTGCAGCATCCGCTCCAGCTGCCGTTCCTCGGACGGCAGGTCAGCGTTCGCGACGCAGGCGACGAGATGCGACGCCACGAGCCCGGCCGGCTGCGGTCCAGGCCGGACCAGCCCGCGACCGACGAGCCCGCGACCGGCGAGTCCGTCGTCCGCCGGGCCGTCGTCCGCCGGGCCGCGGTCTGCCGGGCCGCCGTCTGCCTGGCTCGCAGCGGCTGACGGCGGGCACCCGGCGGCCGCGGTGACCGCCCGCACGAGATCACCGATGACCCCGACTGTCTGCTCGCCGAGCCTGCCGGGCATGCCGGGCCCGCGCACCTGGGCCAGTAGCGTCCCGTCGATGGCGACGAGGGCGGCGTCGGTCTTGCTGTTCCCGCCGTCGATGGCGAGGACAGCAGGAATGGCCTGGCTCACCGGCCGCTCGCCAGGTTCCCCGGGCCGGGTCCGGCCTGCCCGCCTGCCCAGGGCAAGAACGCGGCGTTCTCGGCGAGCAGCAGGTCAGCAAGCTGGTCGGCCTGGTCGTACTGCCCGACCAGCGGATGCGCGAGCAGCGCCGCTACCACCCGATCCCTGCTGCCGTGCAGGGCGGCCTGCACGGCGAGCTCCTCGTACGCGCTGACATGTGCCGTCAGGCCGCGCATGAGCGGGTCGAGAGGCTCGAAGGCGACTGGCGTGGCGCCATCCCTGCCGATCACAGACGGCACCTCGATCACGGCGTCGTCGGACAGGAACGGCATGGTCCCTCCGTTCCGCACATTGACCACCTGCGTATCACCGGTGTCGTTGACCAGCGAGGCGAGCAGCGCGACCGCCGCCTCGGAGTAGAACGCCCCGCCGCGCTTGCCAAGCAGCTCCGGCTTGTGGTCAAGCTCCGGGTCGGCGTACATCGCCAGCAGCTCGCGCTCGATCTCGGCCACCTGCTCGGCCCTGGTGGGAACCGACCGCTGCTCGGCCACCACCTGGTCGTGGGCATAGAAATAGCGCAGGTAGTACGACGGGATCGACCGGGTCAGCTCGATAACGGAGAGTGGCAGCTCGATCAGGTCGGCTAGCTCCTGGCCGTGCGCGGCGATCAGGTCCGGCAGCACGTCGGTGCCGTCGAGCAGTACCTGGCGCTCCCAGGTCAGGTGATTGAGCCCGACATGGCCCAGGCTGACCCGGTCGGGCTCGGCACCGAGCATGCCGGCGAAGATTCGCTGGAACCCGATCGCGACGTTGCACAATCCGACGGCCCGGTGCCCTGCGTCCAGGAGCGCCCGGGTGACGATCCCGACCGGGTTGGTGAAGTCGATGATCCAGGCGCCGGCGGCAGCGCGGGCGCGGGCGCGTTCTGCGATGTCGAGTACGACCGGCACAGTGCGCAGTGCCTTGGCGAACCCGCCCGCCCCGGTGGTCTCCTGGCCAAGGCAGCCGCACTTGAGCGGCCAGGTCTCGTCCCGGTGCCGGGCCGCCTGGCCGCCGATGCGGAGCTGGAGCAGGACCGCTCCCGCGCCGTCGAGCGCATCGTCGAGATCCGAGGTCCAGCGCACGGTGGCGGGGTGTCCGTAGGCTCGCATGATCCTCGCCGAGAACGGGCCGACCACGGCTAGCCGGCGCTCGTCCGGGTCGACCAGGACCAGCTCGGTGATCGAGACCTGGCCAGCCAGCCGGGCGAACCCGTCGATGAGCTCGGGGGTGTAGGTAGAGCCTCCGCCGACGACAGCAATCTTCATCAGAACGCCTTCACTTCCTCGCCGGACTGCGCCACGTGGCACGCGACGTCGTGGCCGGTGCTCAGCGTCTCCAGCCGCGGCGTTACCGTGTGGCACTTGTCGATCGCAAGCGGGCAGCGCCAGCGGAAGCGGCAGCCCGGCGTCGGGTCGATGACCTTCGGCGGCTCGCCGCGGTCCGTCTCGGCGCTGACGCCGAGCGGGGCGCGAGGGTCGGGTACCGCCGACAGCAGCAGCTGGGTGTACGGGTGCCTGGGACTGGCGAGCACGTCCTCGACCGGACCGGACTCGGCGATCTGCGCGGCGTACATGATCACGAGCCGGTCGGCGACGTAGCGGGCGCTGGCCAGGTCGTGGGTGATGTAGAGAATCGAGACGTCCTGCGAGTCGCGCAGCTCGGCCATCAGGTTGAGCAGGCCGATCCTGATGGAGACGTCGAGCATCGACACCGGCTCGTCGGCCAGGATGAGCTTCGGCCGCGTCGCCAGCGCCTGAGCGAAGCCGACCCGCTGACGCTGGCCGCCGCTGAGCTCATGCGGGTAGCGCTGCATCACGTCGCCCGCCGGGCTGAGGCCGACTACCTCGAGGACCCGTTCGGCCTCGGCGATCCGCTCGGACTTGGTCAGGTCAGGGCGATGCAGCTTCAGGCTGCGCAGCACCCCGTGCGAGACGCGGAAGACCGGGTTGATCGAGGCGAACGGATCCTGGAAGACCATCGGCACGTCGCCGCTGTACCGCAGCCGGTCCGATCGAGACCGCAGCGCGGACAGCGGCTTGCCCTGGAAGAAGATCTGGCCGCTCGTCGGCTTGTAGATCTGGGCGAGCAGCCGGGCGATCGTGGACTTCCCGCTGCCGCTCTCGCCGGCCAGGGCCACGATCTGCCGCTCGCCGATGGCGAGGCTGACGTCGTCCACCGCGTGCAGCGTCTTCTGCGAGATCGCGTTGCCGATCTTGAAGTGCTTGGCCAGGCCCTCGGTGCGCAGCAGCGGCTCTGCCGTCGGCGTGGTCGACGCGCTCGCGCCCCGGGCGGTCGGCTCGGTCATCGGCTCGCTCCCGTGGCATGCGCTGTCACGTCGTCGTAGAGGTAGCAGCGCACCGTGACGCCGTCGACCTGCAGGAGGGCCGGCGGCGCGCTCGTGCAGCGCTCCATCACCTGCGGGCAGCGCGGCGCGAACCGGCAGCCCAGCGGTGGCCTTGCCAGATCGGGCGGGTTGCCAGGGATGCCCTTGAGCGGCTTGCGCGGGCCCCGGATCGAGGGGAACGCCTCCATCAGCCCGGCCGTGTAGGGGTGGGCGGGCTTGTCGAACAGCCGCGCGGTCGGCCCGACCTCGGCGACCTGGCCGGCGTACATCACCATCAGGTGATCGGAGAAGTGACTGACCAGCGACATGTCGTGAGTGACGAAGATGACCGCGAAACCGAACTGCTCCTGCAGTTCCTTGATCTGGACCATCAGCGAGCGCTGCGCGACCACGTCGAGTGCGGAGGTCGGCTCGTCCATGATCACCAGCTGCGGCGTGAAGAGCAGGGCCATCGCGATCATGGAGCGCTGGCGCATCCCGCCGGAGAGCTGATGCGGGTAGCTGCGCAGGTGCACCGGGTCGATGCCGACCATCCGCAGCACCTGCTCGGACCTGGCCCCGATCTCCTCCCGGGAGGTGACGCCGTGGGCGCGCATCGCGTCCCTGAACTGCGCGCCGATCGACTTCACCGGGTTGAGGGCGTTCATAGCGCTCTGCATGACGACGGACAGGTCCTTCCACCGGATCGCCCGCAGGGCCGAGTCGGTGAGGCCGACCATGTCCTGGCCGCGGAAGGTAACGCTTCCGCCGACGACCTCGGCTGGCTCCGACAGCAGCTGCGCGATACCGAACAGCAGCGTGGATTTGCCACACCCGGACTCGCCGACGATCGCCAGGAACTCACCGCGGGCGAGGCTGAAGCTGACCTGGTCGACCGCGAGCACCGGGCCGCTCTCCAGCAGGTACTCCACCGACAGGTCCCGTACCGTCAGGATGTCGTGCGGCGGCACGGCCGCTGGTACCGGCTCAGCCGCTCTGGGTGACACGGATCCTCCTCAGCGCCTTCTTGCGGTTACTGCGCAGCGGCCGCAGGGCCGGGTTCCCGACCTCGTCGAAGGCGTAGTTCAGCAGCGCGAACGCCGCGCCCAGCCCTACGATGCACAGCCCGGGCGCGATGATCCAGAGCGACTGGCCGGTCTGGAACGCCGAGGCGTCATGCGCGGCCTTCAGCATCGAGCCCCAGCTCACCACGCTCGGGTCACCCAGGCCGATGAACTGCAGGCTGGTCGAGAACAGCACCGCATACAGCGCGTTGGTCAGGAAGCTGGCCACGATCAGCGACGTCATCGTGGGGATGATCTCGACCACCACGATGTAGATCGGCCGCTCGCCCCGCACCCGCGCCGCCTCGAGGAAGTCCCGGTTGCGCAGCGAGAGTGCCTGCGCGCGAAGCTGGCGAGCGGTGTAGGACCAGCCGGTGAGCGTGATCACCGCGATCATCACCAGCGTGCCCGCGCTGTGCAGGTAGCCGGCGATCACGATCAGCAACGGGAACAGCGGTATGACCAGCAGAATGTCGGTCAGCACGTTCAGCACCGCGTCCCAGGCACCGCCCAGGTAGGCGGCGCTGACGCCGATGATGACGGCGATGCTGGTCGCGGCGATGCCCGCTCCGAAGGCGATCAGCAGGACCGGCCGTGCGCCCCAGACCAGCTGCGCGAACATGTCCTGGCCGAGACCAGTGGTGCCGAGCCAGTGCTGTGCCGACGGTCCGAGGCTGACCTTGTAGACCATGGCGGTGGGATTGTCGTGGGCGATAAGGCCGGGAAACGCGCCGATCAGGCAGAAGAAGACCAGCAGCCCGAATCCCCAGGTCGCCTTGCGGTTGGAACGGATGGC
Organism: Streptosporangiaceae bacterium; assembly: GCA_036391385.1. Taxonomy (GTDB): domain Bacteria; phylum Actinomycetota; class Actinomycetes; order Streptosporangiales; family Streptosporangiaceae; genus Chersky-822. The sequence continues at coordinate 1,179 of DASWAA010000269.1, read as the reverse complement.
GGTGGTGATGCGGGTCAGGGCGCGTACCGCCGGGCCCTGGGCGGGTCCTGGTCGGCCGCCGGCGGCGAGCGGATCGGTGACGCCAGGCGATCCTGGCGCGGGGGCGCTCGACGGGATGGGAAGCGTCGCCATGGCTATACGGCGTCTCTCGTGCGGGGGTCCAGGATCGCTGTCGCGATATCGGAGAGCAAGATCGCGAGCAGCACGGCCAGCGTTATCAGCAGGAACAATGCCTGCATCAGCGGGTAGTCCTCGTTGTCGACCGCGTATAGCAACAGGTAGCCGACGCCCTGGTAGTTGAAGACGTACTCGATCAGGATGGCGCCGCCGAGCACGAATCCGAGCGACATCGCGAACCCGGTCAGGTTAGGCAGGATCGCGTTACGCGCCGCGTAGTCGAACATGATCCTCCGGCTGGACAGGCCCTTAGCCCGCGCCATCCGGACGTAGTCCTCGGCCAGCGTCGTGATCATGGTGTTGCGCATGGTCAGGATCCAGGTGCCGATAGTCGTGATCAGGAGCGTGACGGCGGGCAGGATCGCGTGCTGTATCACGTCCCAGATGAAGGGCAGCGTGAAAGACGGCTGCAGCGTGTTGGTGTACGTCGAGAAATAGGGCAGCCACTGCAGGTTCACGCCGAAGATCAGGATCAGTACGAGGCCGAGCCAGAAGTAGGGGACCACCGAGGTGATCACGAAGAGCGGCGGGACGAAGCTGTCCATCAGGCTGCCGCGGCGCCAGGCGCTCACGATGCCGATGCCGGTGCCGAGGATGAAGGCCAGGATCGTGGTCATCCCGACCAGTCCGAGCGTCCACCAGATGGAGTTGGACACCAAGGTCCACACCGTCGCCGGGTACTCCGAGGTCGAGATGCCGAACTTGCCAGTCGCCATGTTGCCGAGGTAGGCGAAGTACTGGCTGAGCAGGCTCTGATTGGTGAAGACGCCGAACTGCGCTTCCAGGGCCTTCAGCGCTTGCGGGGACACGCCGCCCTTGAACTTCGCGATCATCGCCACCGCCGGGTTGCCCGGCATCATCCGCGGCAGGACGAAGTTGAGCGTGACCGCCACCCACAAGGTCAGCAGGAAGAAGCCCAGGCGGCGAACCGCGAATCTCATGCCTGACCCTCCCTGTCTGTCCTCGTCGCCATGTCGTGGTGCCTGCGGGCGTGCGCGCGGC
>DASWAA010000268.1:0-5468 GCA_036391385.1 Streptosporangiaceae bacterium | reverse complement strand
AAGCCCCAGCGGGCTGCCCACGGCCACCACGAGCTGGCCGACGACGAGGTCCTCCGCCTCCCCGAGCTCGGCGGGCGCGGGCGTCGCCGAGCCCGCCCTGACGACTGCCAGGTCGGAGAGCGGGTCGGAGCCGACGACCGTGAACGGCGAGCTCGTCCCGTCGGAGAACAGGGCCGTCCCGCTGGTCGCCTGGCCGACGACATGGGCGTTGGTGAGCAGGAACCCGTCCCCGGTGTAGACGACGGCCGAGCCGAGGCTCTCCCCCGGCCGCCGTGAGCCATGCGTCACCCTGAGGCTGGCGACCTTCGGAGTCAGCTCGGCGGCTACGCCAGCGACGATCGCCGAGTACGCGTCGAGCGGTGAGTCAGCAGCCATCGGACCTCCTCGAACCTGATTACAACATTACCTTGTAACAGGCGTTGGGGGCAGATCCTAAGGCTGGCGGTTACTCCTCGACGGGCTCGAGCACGAAGACCGGGATCTGGCGGGCCGTGTTGGTCTGGTACTCCGCATAGGGCGGGTACGCGGCGACGGCTCGCTCCCACCACTCGTCCCGCTCGGTCCCTGACACCTCGCGAGCGATCATGTCGTGACGCTCCGGCCCGTCCTGGACCTCGACCTTCGGGTTGGCGAGCAGGTTGTAGTACCAGACCGGGTGCTTCGGCGCGCCGCCCATCGATGCCACCGCGGCATACCGGCCCTCGTGCTCGACCCGCATCAGCGGCGTCTTGCGCACCTTGCCGGTCCGCGCGCCGAGGTTGGTGACGATCACGACGGGCAGGCCGGTGTCCAGCAGTGTCGTCCCCTCGGTCCCGTTCGAGCTCTCGAAGAGCTCGACCTGGTTGCGGACCCACCGTCGCGGGCTCGGCTCGTACTCACCGGTTACTGGCATGCCGGCCAGTGTAGTTGGCGGCGCCGGCGGCCGGACTTGCGTCTCGGGCTGGCTAGCCGCCGCCGAGCAGCCCGAGCAGATCGGCGAGCCCGCCATTACCAGGCAGGCAGTAGGGGCGGCTGCTGGCATAGGAGCTCTGGTACTGGCCGCACTTCTGCGCAGCGGCAGCGTCCTTGCGCAGGGCGATGCCCAGTGCCTGCTCGCTGGCGGGCGACAACTGCCAGCCGAGCGGCGCGGCGACGCCCGGGTCCGCCCTCGGTGCCACGGTGATCAGCTGGTTGGGCACCGCGCTCTGAGCAGCGCGCACCATGCTCGCGCACACCTGGTCGGTGCTGGCGCAGTCCGCCCACTGCGATGGACCGGTCACCGCGAGCATGTTCTGCAGCAGGGCGGCCGTGCTCGTCAGCTCCGTCACCGGGCCGTTCGACAGCGCCGTGCTGACTGCCCGGGGCTCAGGCGTCCGCTTCAGGGGCGCGATCACCGGCGCCGACTGGATGCTGTTGCGCAGGTCGACGGTGACCGGGACGACCAGGGTGACCGGCTGGCCAGCTCCCGCCGCGGCGATCGCCGCGTCGTTGTGCAGCCGGAGGCCGGCCATTAGCGCGGGCGCTAGGTCGGCGAGCGTCGACAGTCCCGACGCCTCGCCGTACCCGCCGTCTACGAGCTGGTCAGCCAGCTGTTGGTTCCGGCTCGCGCTGCACCTGTCGATCGTGGCCGACGGGGTGATGTAGGCGTACCTCGCCGACAGCAGCGCCGCGGTCTCCATCGTCAGGCCCCGCATGCAGGGCAGCCGCCGGAAGAAGTCGTAACTGCCTGCCGGTCCTGCCGTGCCGAGGCCGCAGGGACGCCCGGGAGCGGCCGGCGTGGTAAGGGGGAGCCGCACGGTCGAGATGATCGCCCGGCACCCGGTACCGACCGAGGTCGAGTTGAACAGCAGCGCCCAGTGCAGCCAGCCGCTCTGGCCGAGGAAGCGGTGACCGAGTGCGCTGTCCTGGTTCTGCCAGACCCTCGCGATCAGCGCCGCGCGATCAGGAAAGCGCGCCGCCCCGTACATCCCGGCGGCCCGCAGGTCGATGCCGGTGTACCCGGCGAGCGTGTCGCGCAGCAGCAGCCCGTCGACCGCGGTGGCCAGAGCGTCCGGGCCTGCCATCGCGCTGATGTCGGACTGCGCCGCGGAGACTGGCCTGGTGACGCCGCCGGGAACCGACGCGAGCACCGCCATGCCGACCGATCCGCCGCTGACGCTGCTGACCGCGAAGACGTCACTGACGCCACATGGCGTCCGGGCGATAGTGCTCATGGCACCGACCGTCCACCACGCCGCGCGGATGCCGCCGCCCTCGGCCGCCACCTGCACGAGCGGCACGACCCTGACCTGGTGGCCGCCGACGACGGCTGCCGTCGGCACGGCGCACGAGGCAGGCATGTCGCGGAGCCAGGTCGCCAGCTTGCCGGCGAAGGTCGGCCTCGACAGCTGCCACGGGACGGGCGGGACGCGGTGCAGGGCCGAGTTGCTGTCAAGGAGCCCGCCGAAGATCCCGATCACCAGGACGATGGTCATGACTGGTGTCGCATTGAGCCTGAGCAGCCGGAACACCGGCAGCGGCAGCCTGGTCTGGGCCAGGTAGGCGAGCGCGCTGAGCAGGCTTGCCAGCGAGCCGAGCGCGATCACCGCCGTCCCCAGCGCACCGATCACATGGGTGGCTAGCAGGGGCATCAGGAGGAGCCACAGGTCGGCGAGGATGAAGGGGGCGGCCACGACCCAGATGACGCGGGTATCGCCAGCGAGCTGCCTGGCATCGCTCAGCCGCTGGAAGCGGCTGAGCCGCCGCACCGGCGCCGGACGCCGGTCAAGGGGCTGCTCGCCGCGAGCGCGGCGGTCGAGCGCCCGGCGGACGGGGGCGGCCATCGGGCCGGGGTGCCGGCCGATCAGCTGAGCGCCATGACCAAGAACCGTCCAGGCCAGGGGCAGCAGGATCGGCAGTGCGAATGCGCCGACGATGCCCGCCGCGAGGGCGAGATCCCACAGCAGCGTGCCGCTGACCATCGCGAGCACCGTGAAGGCGCGCACCGCCCCGATCGCCGTGACCGCGACGACCACTACCGCGAGCACGTCGCCGACCGTGCCGCACAGCGCGACGAGCGCGCCGTTCTCGGACCGGCCGGGCAGCACGTGACCAGGCTGGTGTTCCCAGCCCGCACGCCGGGCGTAGCTGCGCTCGCGCCAGCCTGCTGCGGTGTCGGCCTGGTGACTGCTGCCCTTGCGGACTCCAGGGTCGGGGTCGACGAAGTACTGGATGACCTTCGACGCGGCCGCGATGACCACCAGCACGACGCACAGGGCGCTGACCCGCTTCCAGGCCACGGCGGCCTGACCCGACCAGCCAAGGCCAGCCGCTACGACGATGGTGGCCGCCGGCAGGACGAGCCAGCTCCAGTGGTGGGCAGGGGGCCGCAGCTCGTGGCCGGCCTGCTTCTGCTCGGCTCGCCGCAGCCGCATCCGGCCAAGGAGGAAGAGCAGCAGCGCGAGCATAACCTGAGCCAGAGCCGAGATCAGCAGCTGGGAGATGCCGGTGAACGACCCGTTGAGCCACGCCCGCTCCACGTCCGGTATCTGCTCGAAGACGTCGTTCAGCCGCGGGCCGATCGCTATCAGCCCGAGCAGCAGCACGACGACGGCGGAGAAACGCTGCACCTTCAGTGCCAGGACCAGCCGCCGCAGGTCCGCGTAGATGCCCTTGTGATCAGCCCTGCGGCCGGAGTCGCGGTAGCTCTCGTAGCTCGAGTGCAGCCGGTCGACCGACAGGGCGGCCAGGATGATCACGACGACCCACTTGAGCACAGTCAGGACGTGCAGCAACCAGGCAAGAATGCCCGGTATCCCCTGGCCGGCGGCGCTCGGCTGGGCCGACCCGACGATGATCGCCGCTGCCGCCGCATCGGCGACGAAGAGCCCGGCGGCCATCCAGAGCAGCCGCCGGGCGGCCGTCACCCGGTAGCGGCCCTTGAGTATGGTCAGGCCGAGCCCGGTGACGCCGGCGGCGAAGAGCAGGGCCATGACCGCGTACCAGGCCAGCCACCAGGTCAGCCTGGGGAAGTTCACCAGCGCCTGATCCCAGGCCATGAGCGCCGCCCGCGGCGGCGTGGTCAGGCTGCCTAGCTGACCGACACCGAGCAGGTCAGACACGGAGTACTGCCTGGACGGAGTGACCTCCGCGACGACCAGGCTGATCTGGCTCATCGCCACCCAGGCCGCCAGCACCAGGCCGAGCAGCGCCATTGCGGGCCATACCCCGGACGTGCTCCGCCTCCATGCGGCGGCTAGCCAGCGGGCGCCGTTATCGGCTGTGGCAGGGCCATTCTCGCGCTGAGTCACTGAGGCTCCCGACCACCCTGGCGCTCCGCGGGGTTTTGGAGCGGTGCGTGCGCGGTAACCCAGAGTTTCTGGCCGGAATCCTAGAGTTGCCTGGCCCGTGTGTCCATATCGGGCATGCGCCACTTCCCATTCTGAGACGACGCTTCAGAATGGGCGTTATCAGTCTTCCATGACCGCCGCGAGGCGCTCGGCGGCTTCGGCGAAGTCCTGCGCCATCTCGTAGATGACGTCGCGTACCGTCGTGGCCTTGTTCATCAGGCCGACGCCCTGGCCGACCCAGTAGGTGGCGAGCTGCTGCGCGCCAGGATTGCCCTGCTCGGCAAGAGCGTCGATGCGGCGCATCACCGGCTCGCTGAGCAGCGACTGCAACGGCATCGGCAGCGCGCCCGGGCTCTGGTCGCTCTCCCAGGCGGCCGTCCAGTCCGACTTGAGCTGCCGCGACGGCTTGCCGGTACGGCTGCGGGAGCGAATCGTGTCACGGGAGGTAGCCGCGATCATCTTCTGCTTGGTGTACGGGGCGGTCTCGGCCTCCTCGGTGGTCAGCCACACCGAGCCGGTCCAGGCACCGGCCGCGCCGAGGGCGATCGCGGCTGCCATCTGGCGGCCGGTCACGATGCCGCCGGCCGCGAGCACGGGCACCTCCCTGATCGGCCTGATCGCCTCGATCACCTCGGGGACGAGCACCATCGTGGTGACCTCGCCGCAGTGCCCGCCGGCCTCAGTGCCTGCCGCGACGAGGATGTCCACCCCGGCGTTGACCTGCTTGATCGCGTGCTCTCTGGCGCCTACCAGCGCCGCGATCGGGACGCCCGCCTGCCTGGCGCGGTCGATCATGAAAGCGGGCGGCGTGCCGAGGGCGCTGGCGATCAGCTTGATCGGGTGCCGGAAGGCGACGTCGAGCAACTGCTCCCCCGCCTCGTCGCTGATCGCCACCGACGTCGGCAGCTTCGACGGCCCGCCGGGTCCGTCTGCCGGGATGCCGTGCTCCGCCAGCAAGGTAGTCACGAAGTCCCGCTGCGGCTGGCCGATCAGCGCGTGGACGGCAGCCACGTCCAGCCCCTGTCCTTTGCCCTCGAACTTCTCCGGGACCAGGATGTCGGCGCCGTACGGCCTGCCGTTCACGTGGTCGTCGATCCAGGCGAGCTCGTGCTCGAGCTGCTCCGGCGTGTGCATGGAGGCGCCGAGGACGCCGAAGCCGCC
>DASWAA010000267.1:0-7832 GCA_036391385.1 Streptosporangiaceae bacterium | reverse complement strand
TCGTTCTTCCTGCTGGCCCAGGCCATGTAGTTGCGAAACTCCTGGCGTGGCACCGCGTCGAACCGCGCGTTGAGGAAGTGGTAGATGCGGCCGAGTTCGTACAGGTAGGCCATGAAGGAGAACTCGCTGGTCGGCTCGGACAGGCTGACGAGGTCCTTGTGCATCGAGACCTGGATCGTCGTGTCCGGCAGCTGCTGACCGTCGTGCCATCCGAAGCTCTCCTTCCGGTCGAGGAAGAGATTGCTGATCTCCGGGTGGGGGTGCATCAGTGAAGCGAGACTCAGGTTCGCTGGCCCGACGCCGATGCCGACACAGCGGTAGTGGCGTGGTATTCCGGCCGATTCCTCAACCACTTAGGTGACCTCTCGGACGGCGGTAGTAAAGGTGACTATGAGTGGAACGATCCATTGTGTCCAAATGGCTGTCAAGGCTAGTCTTGTGTGATGGTTCCAAACAAGTCGGACTTCCTCGGACTGTCCACCCGTGACCTTCTGACCAGAAGACGGGCTCTGGCCAGGTCGATCGGCGATCTGGAGCAGGTGCTGCTCGGGTCGTTAGTCGAGCAGGGCCGCCGATGCGGAAAGGCGGGCTGCCGGTGCGCCTCCGGAGCTCCGGAAGACGCGCACGGCCCTTACGCGTACTTCACCGCCAGGCGCGGCGGACGCGGCTGGCGCGGAATGAAGTACGTTCCCGCGGCCCTGGCCGGACCGGTCCGGGCATGCCTGGAGAACGGCGAGCGCGCGGAGGAGGTACTGGCGGAGATCTCGGCGATCAACGTCGAGTTACTCGCCAGGCGGGCGCTTCGCTAGGACCCGCCGGTCAGATCCGCCGACCTCACCTTACGGTAGAGTAACTTTCGGTAACGTAGGTTACTGCCCAGTAAGGAAGGAGCGCTCCATGCGAGATGTCGTATCCGCAGGTGGCGCAGGTGGCACGGGTGCTCTTGGCACCGGGGGCGGCGCGGGCGGGGCGAGCGGGCCGGCCGGGGGCGGGCCGGCCGGGGGCGGGCCGGCCGGGGCAAGTGCCGAGGTGCCCAAGCTGCGGGGCGCGCTGCACGCGGGCGCCTTTCCCGCCGCCGCCGTCGCCGGCGTCGTGCTCATCGCGCTTGGCCCGACCCAGCCCGCCAGGCTCGCCGCCGCGGTGTACAGCCTGACCTGCATGGCCCTGTTCGGCGTGTCCGGGACCTACCATCGGTCTCCGCCAGGCAGCAGACGCAAGGGCGTGCTAGCCCGGCTCGATCACGCGACTATCTTTCTGCTGATCGCCGGCACCTACACGCCGCTGGCGGTGCTCGCACTGCGTGGCTGGACGCGACTGAGCGTGCTGGCGATCATCTGGACCGGAGCATTGACCGGGGCCGCGATCCGGCTCGTCTGGCAGCCCACCTGGCGGCGCCTGCCGCGCTGGGTCACCACCTCGTTCTTCATCGCGCTCGGCTGGGTCGCGGTCTTCGTCCTGCCACAGCTGCTATCCGGGGCGGGAGTCCTGGTCCTGGTCCTGGTGCTGGCCGGCGGCATCCTCTACAGCGTCGGCGCCGTCGTCTACGCCATGAAGAGGCCCGATCCGTCACCGCGGTGGTTCGGATTCCACGAGGTCTTTCACGCGCTCACTATCCTGGCCTACCTCGCTCAGTACGCCGCTATATCGCTCGTCGTCTACCGGGCGGCCTGATCCTGGCGGTCAGCCTGGCCGGTGCGCGGCTTCTTGCAGCGCGGACAGCTGCTGCTGGGTGCCGATTGCGATCAGCACGTGGCCCGCGTCGAGCGGGGTATGCATGGGGGGATTAGCCAGGAAGGCGCCGTCGCGGTCGCGGAGAGCGAGCACCAGCGCCCCGGTCGTCTCGCCGACGTCGGCTTCGAGCAGAGTACGCCCGGCCAGCCGGGAGCCGCCTTTGATGGAGACCTCCTCGAGCCGGAACTCCAGGCTGCCGTCGTGCATCACGACGTCGAGGAACTCTACGACGTTGGGCTGCGCGGCGGCGGCCGCGATCCGCTGCCCGCCGATCCGCTGCGGGTTCACGACCCGGGTCGCGCCGGCCCGGAGCAGCTTAGGCTCGGACTCCTCGGTGCGCGCCCGCGCGATGATGATCAGGTCAGGCCGCAGAGCCCGGGCGGACAAGGTCACATAGACGTTCTCGGCGTCGGTGTTGATCGCCGCGACGAGTGCCCTGGCGCGCATGAGTCCTGCCTTGCGCAGCGTCTCGTCGTCGGTGACGTCACCGAGGATGGTGGCGTGACCGATGTCCGCGATCCGCTCCGGGTCGTGGTCCACGATCACCACGTCGGTGCCCTGGCCCGCCAGGTACCTGGTGACTGCGCGACCGACCCGGCCCCAGCCGCAGACGATCGTGTGCCCGGTCATCCGGGCGATGTTCCGCTCCATTCGCCGCCTTTCGAAATGACGGCGCAGGTGACCTTCCACCAGCGTCTCGAGTACCAGGCCGAACGCGTAAAGGACGGTGCCGACGCCGACCAGGATCAGCACCATCGTGAAGATCTTTCCCGCTGTGCCCAGTGGCCGGACTTCACGGAATCCGACGGTGGTGATCGTGGTGACCGTCTGATACGCGGCATCAAGCGGGCTGAATCCGAGCACGATATAGCCGACCGCGCCGGCGACGATGACGCCAAGCACCATCGTCAGCGCCAGCGCGATCCGCCGCATAGTGCTCACGAGCCGATTCTCCCCGGCTCCGGTTCAGGCCAAGCGGTCCCGGGGCGGTTCCGGGCGCCTCGGCGCGTTCTGCCGAGCCGGTCAGGCGCGGCGGTAGGGCTGGACGATCTCGGTGCGCCAGGTCTGCGGGTCGCCCTTCGGCTCGCTGAAGTAGATCTCCCACGGATCGCCCGCGGGCTCGCCGCCATGTGACCTGACCCACTCTTCGAGAGCCCGGTAAGCGGGCTCCATCTCGTCGTACGGGCCGACATGCACGGTGGTCGCGGCCGGCCCGGCCGGAAGCCCCGACGGATGGACGTCGTCGCTGTCTCCGATCGGGTCCGCGACCGGGAAGCCCGCCTCGACCGCGAACCTCCCCTCCGGCAGCCGGTGCAGCCTGGCGAACGGTGGCCCGGCTAGATGCGTCCCGTTGGCCGCCACGGCCGTGGCGACCTGACCGTAGCTCCTGCCGAGCCAGGGGCCGATGTCGGTCGCCGGCAGCGTCGCGCTGGCGACCGCGGTGTGCTGGGCTTGCGTCGTTTCATCGCTGATCTCGTATGTCCGCATGTCCCAAGCCTCTGCGCGGCCGGCCGCCGGAGCCTAGGGCCGTAGGTCCATCACCGCCCGGACGCAGCCCGCTGCGGTCGCCTCGGACCTGCTTGCCGGCCCGGCCGCCGTCGTTCACGTTCTCCCATGATCCAACGGATGATTTTCGGCAAAACACGCTGAAAATCATCCGTTGGATCATGGGAGCAGACCACGCTGTCAGGCCGACCAGTCAGCCCGGAGGGTTTAGGGCCAGTGCGGCGGCCGACGTAGCGAGGCAGGAACGCTCGTGCGCGAGTCGCCCTTGGCCGAGTCGAGCTGAGCCTGGGTCAGGAAGATGGCCGAGGCCAGGCCGGTGCCGGCGAGCAGCGCGCCGCGCAGGTCGGCGCCGGTCAGGTCGGCGTAGCTGAGCTTGGCCCGGCGCAGGTCGGCCCCGATCAGCAGCGCTCCGCGCAGGCACGCGCCGGTCAGGTCCGCGCCGGCCAGGTCCGCGCCCGCGAGGTCGGCGCCTCGCAGGTCCGCGCCCGCGAGGTCGGCGCCGTGCAGGTCCGAGCCCGCGAGGTCGGCGCCGTGCAGGTCCGCGCCCGCGAGGCCGGCGCCGTGCAGGTCCGCGCCCGCGAGGTCGGCGCGGCGTCGGTCGTTGCGGGCTGCTACAGGCCGCCTTCCAGCCGGACCTGAACTCGCGGCCCGCTCGCGTACCTGCTCGCTGACCCGGAGCAGGACGCCATTGACCCGCTGCCGGTGTGCGTCCACGTCGAGGCCGATCAGCTCATCGGGGCTGGAGTGCGTCAGGCGCTCCGTATCGGAGAAGGCCTTGTCGAGCTCGCCGGGCAGCGGGTCGGACGGGCTCAGCGCCAGTGCCTCGACGACGTACCAGAGCAGTTCGTGCAACTGGCGCATGACCGCGAACGCCGCGAACATGGGCGCCGACAGCTCGCGCTGCTGCCTCCAGTCCCGTCCGCTGAATGTCTCCTGGACGACCTTCTGGCCGGCCCCGAAGCAGTCAAACGCCGCGCAGCCGCCGAACCCGGCCGGCCGGAGCCGGTCGTGGATGGAGCAGCGGAAGCCGGCGGTCAGGTTCGGGCAGGGCTGGCCTGCTGGCTTGCTGATCGCGAAGTCTGCCGATACCGAGAATGCGGGCGCGGCGCAGCACAGCCCGGCACAGCGTTCGCAGTCGGCGCGCAGCTCAAGCCGGCGGCGTTCTGGCAGGCCTGGTCTGTCGCTCACCCGGCTCACGGTAGCGCCAGCCGGGACTCTGGTTAGCATCGGAGTTATGCCGCATACCTCCGCAATAGCGCACTGGGCCGACCGTCTTGGCGTCCTCGCCGGCCAGGCGCGGGTCTCCGGTGCCGCGCTCGGGATCTGGGCTGACGGGCAGGAAACGGTCGTCGCTCACGGGGTGCTGAGCGCCGCCACGGGAGTGACGGTCACCCCGGACACGCTGTTCCAGATCGGCTCGATCACCAAGCCGTGGACGGCGACCATGATCATGCAGCTGATCGAGGAGGGCCGGCTTTCGCTGGACACCACGGTGGAGCAGCTACTGCCCGGGCTGCGGCTCGGTGCCGGGGACGTCGGGTCGCGGGTGACCGTCCGGCACCTGCTCACGCACACCAGCGGCATCGACGGCGACATCTTCACCGACACCGGGCGCGGTGCCGACTGCCTGGAGCGATACGTCGCCGGGCTGGCGGACGCGACCCAGGTGTGCCCGGTCGGCCAGGTCTACTCCTACTGCAACAGCGGCTTCGTCCTGCTCGGGCGGATCATCGAGGTGCTGGACGGCAGGGAGTGGGACGAGTCGCTGCGCAAGCGGCTGATCGAGCCGCTCGGGCTGACCCGGACTGTCACGCTTCCCGAGGAGGCCATCATGCACCGCGCCGCGGTGGGGCACCGGGCACGGCCGCATGAGCCCGAGCCGGTCCCGTCGTGGATGCTGGCCAGGAGCCTCGGTCCGGCTGGCCTGATCACCGCCTGCGCACATGACGTGCTGGAATTCGCGAGGACGCACCTTGCGGGCGGCGTGGCGCCGGCTGGCGCCAGGCTGCTCGCCGAGGACACGGCACTGGCGATGCGGCAGCCACAGTTCCCGATTCCCGGTGCCGGACCCGGCGCGCAGTCGGTCGGACTGGCCTGGCGGATCTTCGACTGGGCCGGCCGGGCTGTGTTCGGGCACGACGGGAGCACCGTCGGCCAGTCGGCGTACCTGCGGATCGATCCGCGTTCCGGTGTCGTGGCCTGCTTGCTGACCAACGCGGCGCAGGCCGATGCGCTGTACCACCGGGTGTTCTCCGAGGTGCTGGGGGAGTACGCCGGGATCACCATCCCGGCTGGCCCGGAGCCGACGACCGGGACCGCCGGGAAGGACGGCCCGGCCGACGCGGGAGGACTCGACCTCGGCCGGCACGCAGGCCGCTACGAACGGACCTCCCGGCGATTCGATGTGTTCGTCAGGGACGGCCAGCTGCACGGTGTCGTGACGGTGACGGGCGAACTCGCCGCCGTCAGGGCCGCGGAAGACGAGGAAGTCGTGCTGCTGCCGTCCGATACGACCGGGAACAACTTCGTCTGCCGGTCGAGCGACGACGATCCGTGGACGGCGGTCAGCTTCGGCACGCTCGCCGATCAGACTCCCTACCTGTACATGGGCGGCCGGATTACGCTGCGCACCGGATGACTGCCCGCTGCCTGAGCCGGCCTGAGCTGGGCTGGTCTAGCGCCTGGCGCGGCCGATGAACAGGTTGTCCGGGCGGCGACCCGGCAGCGGCTCGGCGGGCCCGGCCGCCGGCTCGAGACCGGCCTCGGCCAGTAGCCGGAGCCAGACCTGGCGGCTGAACGAGCCGAGCCTGTGCGTCTCGGGGATCACCTCGGTCGTGCCGTCCGCGTCCCGCAAGACGAACTCGTACTCGGCCTGGACCCAGTCGTCGCCAGGATCGGGATCCCAGGTTCGCTCGCGAAATCTGGCCTGCCGCCCGGCCGCGTCGGTACCGCCGCCCCCGCCACCGGTGAGCTCGCCGAAGGTCTCCTTGACGTAGTCAGGGACGAACACGGCGATCCCGCCGGTCCGGCAGTGCGCGAATGCCGTCTGGATCACCTGCCGCAGGTCGTCTTGCGTGGTGATGTAGTCGATCGCGTCGTGGACGAGCACGGCGTCGAACGTCCGTCCGAGCCGGACGGTCCGCATGTCGCCCCGCACGTGCGCGCATTCCGGGTTGAGCTGCCGGGATACGGCCAGCATGTCCGGCGAGATGTCGACGAGCGTGAGCGCGAACCGGCCCTTCAGGTGCACGGCAACATGCCCGCCGCCGCTGCCGAGGTCGAGCACCTCGTGCACGTCGGCTGCCGCTGACCCGAGCACGGCACCCAGGTAGGCCGCCTCGTCCGCGTAGTCCTCGGGCGGTGAGATCATCGGCCACCACCGCGCGAGCTCCCCGTACAGCCGGTACTGCTCATCCCCGCTAGCCACGAGCCCATCCTCGCGCACCGGCCGTCGGGTTATTCGGTTGCCCGGACCGCGATCGGCATGACACGCTCGGGCCACGCAGGCCTTGCCGGGATGCCGGCCGAGCAGAAGGGAGGGCGAGGACGATGACCGTTTCGCTAGTCACGCTGCCAGCCTTCTGCTCAAGGAGCTTCTCTCGTGCCCGACCCTGCCTTTACCCGCCGCGGCAAGCGGCGATTTGACGACGACGACGAACCTCTCTTTCATAAGCGGCAACGAGGCCGTGCGCGGCTAGTCGCCGAGGATGCCCTCGACGCCACCGACGGACTGCCAGGTGGCGACCGCTGGTCAACCTGGGATCAGTCGACCCCGACCGAGCGCGGGCCCGAGCCTTACCCGGACTGGCTGGTCACCGACCTGGCCGCGACCGACACCGAGCTGGGCATCTTGAAGACCGGCAAGGAAGCCGACGTGTTCCTGCTCCGCCGGGCCGTACCAGGCACCGACCGGTCCTGCCTGCTCGCGGCCAAGCGGTACCGGTCGGCGGAGCACCGGCTGTTCCACCGCGACAGCGAGTACCTGGCCGGACGGCGGGTGCGCGAATCCCGTGACAACCGCGCGATGGCCAGCCGGACCACGGTCGGGCGGGCCATGATCGCCCAGCAGTGGGCGAACGCCGAGTTCGCGGCGCTGAGCCAGCTGCACCAGGCGGGCGTTCCGGTGCCCTATCCAGTGCAGGTGCTCGGGACCGAGATCCTGCTCGAGTTCGTCGGCGAGCCAGACGGCACGGCGGCGCCGAGGCTGGCGGAGACTCGCCCCGACGCCGCGGAACTGGCCGACCTCTGGGATCAGCTCGTGGCGGCGCTCGGGACGCTCGCCTATCTCGGCCTGACACACGGGGACCTGTCGGCGTACAACCTGCTCGTGCACCGCGGGAAGCTCGTCCTGATCGACCTGCCCCAGGTGATCGACGTGATCGCGCATCCGCGCGGCGGCGAGTTCCTGGACCGCGACGCCGCCAACATCGCTCACTGGTTCACCGCCCGGGGGCTACGCGACCCGCTCCAGGCGGCCGCCCGCCGCGACCGGCCGTGCAGCTCTCCGGGTCCCGGGGAGCTGGCCGCCCACCTGCGCCGCGAAGCCCGGCTTCCGTGGCCGTAGTCGGATGCTTTTACATTTGTCATGATAGATA
>DASWAA010000266.1:0-1883 GCA_036391385.1 Streptosporangiaceae bacterium | reverse complement strand
CACTCCCCCACATCCAGCGTGCGCTCGGGTTTACCGGCAGCGGCCTGGAATGGGTCGTGACCGCCTACGCGGTCACCTTCGGCGGGCTGCTGCTGCTCGGCGGCCGTGCCGGTGACCTGCTCGGTCGGCGCCGGATGTTCGTCACCGGCCTGCTGCTGTTCTCAGCCGCGTCCCTGGCCGGCGGGCTGGCCACGTCCCAGGCGTGGCTGCTCGCCGCCCGGGCCGCGCAGGGTGCCGGCGGCGCGATCGTCGCGCCCACCGCGCTGGCGCTGATCGCCACCACGTTCCCCGAGGGCTCGCGGCGGAACCGAGCGATGGGCGTCTATGCCGCGATGAGCGGCGGCGGGGCGGCCGTCGGCCTGATCGCCGGGAGCCTGCTGACGACCTACCTGTCCTGGCGCTGGGTGATGTTCGTGAACGTGCCCATCGGGATCGCCGCCGCCCTGCTCGCCAGGTACGTGCTCGCTGAGTCGACGCGGCGCCACGGGCGATTCGACCTGCCGGGCGCCATCACCAGCACCGCTGGCGTGGCCCTGCTCGTGTACGGGCTTTCCAACGCCAGCACCGACCAGGCAGGCGTCTCGCACTGGACCGACGGCAAGGTGATCGCCTCGCTCACGGCCGCTGCCGCCCTGCTCGTGAGCTTCGTCGTCATCGAGTGGCGCAGCACCCACGCGCTGATGCCGCTGCGCATCCTGTCCAACCGCAGCCGGACGGGTGCCTACCTGGTGATGCTCTGCCTGGCTACGGCGATGTTCGGGGTGTTCTTCTTCCTGACGATCTTCGTCCAGGAGGTGCTCGGTTACAGCGCGCTCAGGTCCGGTCTGGCGTTCCTGCCGTTCGCCGGGACGATCGTGATCATGTCAGGAATCGTGTCCCAGCTCATCAGCCGGACGGGGCCGCGGCCGCTGATGGTGACCGGCTCGGCCATCGCCGCCGCTGGCATGTTCTGGTTCTCGCACATCTCGGACCAGACCAGCTACGTCAGCGGTCTGCTCGGCCCGATGCTCGTCACCTCCGCTGGGCTCGGCATGCTGTTCGTGCCGCTGTCCCTGGTCGCCCTGGCAAGGGTCCGCGACGAGGACTCCGGCGTGGCGTCCAGCCTGCTCAATACCGGTCAGCAGGTCGGCGGAGCGATCGGGCTCGCGGCTCTGGGAACGGTGACCTGGACGGCTGTCTCCGACAACGTCAAGCACCAGGTCGCCAGGGCAGCGACGGCCGCCGGGAGGACCGGACTGCACCTGCCGGCGGCCAGGGCAGGCAGTCAGCCGCCCGCCCAGATCCTGCATCAGGCGCTGGCGTTCGGGATCTCGCGCGGGTTCGGTGTGGCCGCCGGGATCGTGCTCGTGGCCATGATCGTCGTGCTCGGCTCGATCCGGCTGGGGCGAGATGACATCGCGGGCGCCGTCAGCGTGCCCGCGAGCCCATCGTCAGGTCCGGCCGGCCAGCGCGAACTGGAGGACGCGCTCAGCTAGCCCGCGGGGCGGGTCAGGTTCTCGATCAGTGCGGGCTCGCCAGCTGGCGAGCCCGCACTCGCAGCCGCAAACATTTATCGGCTGTCAGGAAGATCAGCCGGGAGCGCGAAGTTACGCAGAGTAGCGACACGGTGTGTTTCTGGCGATCCTCGTGCCACGACGCCAGCTAGTCGCAGCGGGGGATCTCCACGCCAGCGAGAGGCTAGGAGACGTTGTGCCCACCACCCAGGCGGCAGCCAGCCAGCCCGGCACATCCGCTACGTCCGGCGGTCACCGCCATCTGGGCCTGGCACTCATGGTCATCGCCACCGCCCAGCTCATGGTCGTGCTCGATGCGGCCATCGTGAACGTCGCACTCCCCCACATCCAGCGAGCGCTCGGATTTACCGGCAGCGGCCTGGAATGGGT
>DASWAA010000265.1:0-2611 GCA_036391385.1 Streptosporangiaceae bacterium | reverse complement strand
GCGCGCCAGCATCGAGGACGCGGTGACCGTCGGCCGCGTGGAAGTACTGCCGCCTTGACCGGACGAGCCTTCTTCCAGGTGCCGGTCGCCGAGGTCATCAGGGAGACCGACCAGGCCTGCTCGCTCGTCCTGGACGTCCCGCCCGAGCTAGCCGAGAGCTTCGCCTATCGCCCCGGCCAGTTCCTGACTGTCCGGGTGCCGCTGCCAGACGGCGGCTCGGTCGCCCGCTGCTACTCGCTCTCCAGCTCTCCCGTCGCGGGCGGCCGGCCTGCGGTCACGATCAAGCGAATGCCAGCCGGTTACGCATCGAACTGGCTCGCCGACAACGTGACGGCGGGCACCATTCTCGACCTGCTGCCGCCGGCCGGAACGTTCACCCCGCGCTCGCTCGACGCCGATTTCCTGCTCTTCGCCGGCGGCAGCGGAGTCACGCCGGTCATGTCCATCCTCACCTCCGCGCTGGCAGCCGGACACGGCAGGATCGTGCTGATCTACGCGAACGCCGACGAGCGGTCGGTCATCTTCGGCTCGCGGCTGCGCGAGCTGCAGGCCACCGCGCCGCAGCGGCTGCTCGTGCTGCACTGGCTGGACGTGCTGCAGGGACCGCCGGACGCGGTCAGCCTGCGTGAGCTCGCCCGGCCGTACGCGAGCTTCGACGCCTACGTCTGCGGGCCAGACCCGTACATGGCGGTGGCTCGCGCGGCCCTGCGCGACCTCGGCGTTCCGCAGCAGCGGGTGCACGTGGAGCGATTCCTGTCCCTGGCGGAGAATCCGTTTGAGGCAACGCAGCCCTCCGACGCTGGTGTCGCCGCGAAGCTGACCGTCACCCTCGACGACAAGGTGCACGAGCTGGACTGGCCGGCGGGCCAGCGCATGCTCGACGTGATGATCGACGCCGGGCTGGCCGCGTCATACTCCTGCCGGGAGGGCATCTGCGGCGCGTGCGCCTGCCGCCTGGCCAGCGGCGAGGTCGAGATGGCGCACAACGAGGTGCTCGAGGACGATGATCTCGCCCAGGGCTACATCCTGGCCTGCCAGTCGGTCGCCGTGACTCCCGAGGTAGCCGTCAGCTACGACGACTAGGCCGTGGCGGCCCGGCTAGTCGCCGGTGACGCCGTCGATCTGCTCGCGCAGGATGTCGGCGTGGCCGTTGTGACGCGCGTATTCCTCGATCATGTGCAGGTAGATCCAGCGCAGGTCAAGCACCTCACCGCGGGGCAGGGTGAAGGTGTCTTCCAGCGGCCGGCCGTCGGCGGCCTGGTCGGCTAGCGCGCACTCGGCCCGATAGGTATCGATGTCGGCGGCCGCGCGCGCCGGATCGGTCAGGTCGAAGTCGCCGTCCAGGTACTCGTCACTGCAGTACAGGTAACCGAGCTCGGCCTGGCCGGCGAACCTGGTGCGGAACCAGGAGCGCTCGACCTCGGCCATGTGCCTGACCAGGCCGAGCAGCGAGAGCGTCGACGGGGCCACGGCGCGGATGACGAGCTGCTCGCCGGTCAGGCCCGTGCACTTGTGCAGCAGCGTCGCCCGGTGGTAGTCGAGCCAGCCCTGCAGTGCCTCGCGCTCGCCGGCCGGCCTGAATGGCTCGGTGCGCTCTACGATCGGTGCGGTCCAGGTCATTGGTTCATCCTAGAGCCTGAACTTGAGCACCTTCAGGACGAACGCCTGGTACACCAGGTAGCCCAGACCCGCCACCAGAGCGGGATCGACTACCCAGAGCTCGGGCCTTGTCCCGGTCGTGAACGCGAACGGCCCGGGCAGCAGCCGGAAATGGTACCTGCTGAACGGGTAGAGCAGCGGGCATCCCTCGTCGGTCAGCATGTCGCCGGCGACGTGGGTCGCGCAGCCGAGGCCGACCGCCGTCGCTATCAGGGCAAGCCCCGTGCCGGTCGCGACCATGGCGATCGCCCCGGCGATGGCGAGGACATCGGCCCCGTGGCCGGTCACCGAGAGTGCGTACAGGCCGCTGGCGATGATCAGCGCGAGGAAGACGGCCAGGCCGATCTTGCCGCCAATCTGGTACCGGTGGCGGACCCCCAGCCAGGCCAGGGCCGTGAACCCGGCGACCCCGAGGATCGCGTGCGTCAGGTGCCTGTGCCCGCCGGAAATGGTCCCGATCAGCCAGGCGAAGGCCTTTGTCAGGAAGCCGAAGCTATGGGCCAGGCTGGAGTTCGGGTGGTCGATGTCCGGCAGGACGGCCGCCCCGGCGGTCAGGCCCACGAAGATCCCGAGCTGAGGCGGCGGCAGGTGCGTCACGTAGAGGCCGACCGCACCGCCGGCCACCAGGCCGGAGAGCGCGTGGGTATGTCCAAGGCACATGTCTGTCAGTCCCGGGCAGGAGTCGGGCTGGAATCGATCCCGTGGTCCATCCCCCGGGCATGCAGGGACATTACCGGCCGAAGGGAAGAAAACCTCGCACTGACACGCGCAGCTGGCCATGGTGACGGGTTCGCCTTGCCGCGGCGCTATCGCCGGGGCGCCTTCGCCGTGGCGCCGGCCGGCTGCCGACGCCTGGAGGCCGCTGGCATGATCGGTGCCATGACCGTCGTGAAGATCAACGCCATCACCGTGCCGGCTGACAGCGGCGATGAACTCGCCCGCCGGTTCGCCG
>DASWAA010000264.1:0-5449 GCA_036391385.1 Streptosporangiaceae bacterium | reverse complement strand
CCCGACGGCCGCCTGTTCCGCGGCGAAGGCGGCGGTCTGCTCTCCGACACCGTCTACGGCCGCGCCTGGGAGAAAGCCCGCCATGCCGCGCTCATCCCGGCCGAGGCCGCCTCACCGCTGGCCGAGCGCCCGTACGACCTGCGCCACGCCCACCTGTCCACCTGGCTCAACGCAGGCGTCACACCACCCCAGGTCGCCGAATGGGCCGGCAACAGCGTCCCCGTCCTCCTGCGCGTCTACGCCAAGTGTCTCACCGACAGCGAGCAAACTGCCTTGCGCCGGATCGAACAGGCACAAGCCCAGCCAGGTTCTGATCGGCAGGCCGAATGACGGTCGCGCAGGCGCCGGCCAGCGGGCACCCGCTCGCGGATGGCCGGAGCGGAGCGGTAGCTTCGGGCGGTGACCACGGACCACGCTGACCTGCTGCTTGCCTCGCCGCTCGGGCGCAGCCTCGTTCTGGACGCAGTCGGCATTGATGAGATCGGCTTGTACCAGCGGCTGGACCTTGGCCTGCCGCCCGGCGTCTCGCAGTTCACCGCATCGCCGCAGGGTCGGCGCCCCCGGCGGCTGCGGACGAGCCACTTGCGGCTGCACTGGCCTGGAGCGCCCCGGCGCCGCAGCGCGAGAGCCGAGCGAGATCGGCTCGAACTGATCGCGGGTGTCCGTCCCGAGGCAGTGCGGGATGTCATCGCGGCGGCAGTCGCCAACGGTGGCTGGCGCGCCTGCCTGCAGGACTCGCCCGTTCAGTGGCTCGACCGCCTGCAGCGCCATACGTTCCATTTCGGGTTCAGCCCCGGCCACGAGGCGCTTTGGCAGCTGAGCGAGCACGCCTGCTACCTGCTCCAGCCGGTGGCGCGCGCGATCACCGCCGCGCCCGGCACCAGCGCCTGGTGGCAGCCACTGGGCCGTTCTGACCAGCGGCTGATCCAGTGGTGGGCCGACGCGCCGCGCACCGGTGCCGACCTGGAGCGGGCTGTCCGCGAGGGCGCGGCCCGGGAGCGGGCCGAGAACGAGGAGGGGATCGCCAGGGCACAGGCGGAGCCGAGGCGCCCTGGCGTCCGGTACGGGGCGACGTGGTGGTCAGCGCCGGACTGGGCAGAGGCGAACTGGACCACCTCGCCGGCCGGGGACTGGCCATCGATCGAGCTGGCACAGTTCATCGACACGCTTATCCCGGCGAGCGAGGCCGACGCCACAATCTGGTCCGTGCAGGTAGCCGACGATGCCCGCGTGCTGGAGATCACCGGGCCAGCCGACTGGCAGGACCTGGCCGAACGGCTCGGCCGGGACGTGACCGGCACCCATGATGGCGAATGGCGGGACTGGGGGCAGGCCAGCGGGCCGTGGCGGCTACCGGACTGGGAGCTTGTCATGGACGACTACGACGGCGTCCACGTCACCATCGGCGGCTACGTCGCCTCCTGCGGCCTCGCACTCCCGGTTACCGGCGGCTACACCATGCTGGCCGGCTGGGTACCAGGCGCGACTTTGTGGCTGCGCGACGTCGCCACCGCGCGCCGCCGACTCGGACGCTGGACAGGCCCGCTCGGCGGCCTCGACCCGAGTGACTTGGCCGCGCACTGGCATCCGGACAACCCGTGAGCGTCAAGTTCGGCCGGCCGTACCGCGAAGTGCCATACCCCCTCGGCGTCGCCAGGCTCGCATGAGGCAGCAGGCCAGACGTATTTCATCAGCGGCCCCAGACCGCGTCGACGCAGGTCAGAAGCTGTTTCACCGGCTAGTGGCAGGTGTTGTGTCTAGCCTCAAGACATTAAGAACACGGTGGTAGCTGCCGGTGCTCAAGTGCCAGGGTCGGATAGGTCGTCGGGGTAGGTGATGTCTACCTCGGTGATCTCCCTGGGAAAGTCGCGCCGGTTGTTGGTGATGAACCGATCGGCCCCGGCGACGACTGCAGTGGCGAGGTGGGCGGCGTCGGCGGCCTTCAGCTTGTACCTGGCCGCCAGTGACGTGGCGAGTTCGGCGGTGGCTAGGTCGAACGGGCGCAGGTCGAGCCGGGCCAGCAGGGCGGCGAGGATCCGGATCTCCCCGGCCGCGCCGTCGCGCAGCGGCTTGCCCAGCACCTCGGGCAGCAGCAGCACCGACCCGGTCCCGGCGGGCGCCCGGGCGGGACCGGCAGTGACCAAGGCCGTTACCCGCCGGCCCAGGGAATGGCCGGGTACGGCGGCGTAGATCAGGACATCGGAATCGAATGCGTCCATCACCGGGCGTCGCGTCCGGCGCGGATCTCCGCGATCAGCTCATCCGCCCTGGGCTCGGTCAGCCCGCCGCCCTCCGGTGACGTGGACGCCGCGGCGGCGATCAGCTGGTGGATCGCTTCGGCTCCAGCGAAGGCGGCACGGGCCCGGCGGCTGCGAAGCGCGTCCGGGCGGACCAGCACGGCCACCGGCCGTCCGTGCCGGGTGATCGTCACTTCCTCGCCGCCCTCGACCCGCGACAGCAGATCAGGCAGCACGGCCCGCGCCTCGGACACGTTTATCATCACCATGTCCGTCATTGTACAGTCACGTACATGAAGGTACAAGTTACCCGAGCGGTCATCACCATCCGATGCGAGGACGGCGTGCGCACTGCCGGGCAGGCTATCGATCGCCACCGTCGCTGACCCTTCTTCAACGCGACCAAGTGCTCAACCCTAATGACGCCACAATGCTCAGCCCTGAACGACGCCCAACACCAAAGCTGTATCGCAGTCTCCGGCGGCTGCGCGCGGTGAACCAGCGGTCGTTGGAGGGCGGAACTCCGTGTCCACAGTGCGGTGAGCCGCCGCCTCGAGCGTGAGCTGTCAGGTCTCCCAGAGCGGCCGCAGGGGCGGGAGATCGGCCAACACCGGGTCGGGCGGCATGGGTGACTCGCCGTCGTCGCCGTCCCAGCGGCGCCGGTACTGGTCGGGGATGTCTCCCCAGCCCCAGTACGGCAGTGGCTTATCCGGCTGGATTCCCAGGACCTCGACCGGGTCGATCCGGCGGGCGCCGGCCGTGCACAGATGCTCCCAGCTACCACCGAGATCGAACACGTAGGCGAACCGCTCGGCCGGGCGCAGCCGTGACAGCCTGACGCGCCGGTAGTCCTCCTCGATCTCGCCGTCGATCTGCCAGTCAGGATCGGGATCGCACAGCCGGGTGCCGTCCGCCAGGGTGAACTCCTGAAGGTGCGAGCGGTCCCAGCGGGCGAAGGCATCGTCGATCGCCTCGGCGAGGTCGCTGAAGGTGTGGCCGCGGGCGGCGGCGAAGATCCGCCCCGGCCTGGGCCACAAGTGCTCGCCGTGTCCCGCGACCAGGTCCACGCGGATCGACAGCCAGGTCCGCGCCATCTCACGCCTCCCCGGACCGGCCGGCCGGTCCGGCGTCCCCCAGCTCCCGGCACACCTGGCTGACCGGCACGCCAGCCCGGTCCGCTGCCAAGCGGATGAACGCCACCGCCACGTACATGGCGTACTGCCACAAGTCGTCCGTCTGCCACCAGGCGACCTCATCGAGCAGGTCAGGCTCTGCACCCCCGCCGATCGCGGCCGCCGCCAGGATGGCGTACTGCAGCTTGCCCCGTTCCCTGCCGCGGAACGAGCAGCCGGCCAGGAACTGCTCCCGCATGCCCTCCAGCGGCACCGGACCGGCGCGGCTCGCGCCGCACCAGCCCAGAGCGTCCGCCGCCACCCCCAAGAACACCTCACCGGGGAACGTGTTATTCCGCGGGTGCAAAGAATCCAGCTCGGCTGCGATATCGGACAAGTCCCGGTCCCCGGCGAGCCCGTCAAGCAATATCCGGGTGGCGGCAGCGGCATCCGCAGGACCGGGCCGCCTCCTGACTGCCATACGTCAGACCCTAGGCCACAAGCCCCGCAGCCGCCGTCGTGTCCGCGCGGCATCCGAAGCCGGATTCGCAGGCAGCCATTCACGGCGCGCGGCACCGGCAGACCCAGCCGCGATACCCGGACTGCGGGCCGACAGCCACACTTCGAGTCGCATGAACCGGGCCTGCATCAAGCTCGGCTGAACAGCCCGCCCAGTGCGGGTCATCCGCCAGAGCAGCCGTACGTGACGATCGCACACTCGCGGAGCCCGCCCAGGCCCCAGCGACCAGGCGGCGCGTCGCGCCAGAATGAGGAATTTCAGCTCAGCGCCGTCATCGGCGCAGCTTCCGAGCCTGCTCGGACAACATCAGCCGAAGAGGCCGAGATGCGGCAGCAGGTGCTCCGCCGCGTCGATGAGTTCGGTGGCTACTGCATGCAGCTCGCCGTCGGCTAGCATCCGCTCGATCTCGGCTTCGCCTCGCTGCCACCGGGTCATTCTGGTGTCCCCGCGGTCATGGCCGCGTGATCAACGACGAGGACATAAGGCTTGGACTTGATCTCCCGGATGAAAGGCTCGGCCGGATTCGCCCACTGGTCCGGGAAGCACACGGTCGGGTTGACCGGCCGACCCAGCCGTGCCTGCGCGCGGTCGGCTGCCGCATACATGGCGATCCGATCCGGTGTTCCTACTACCAGCACATCGACGTCATTGGGCGGTAGACCGCGCTGTCCCTGGTATCTCGCGGCCCATGAGCCGAAGATGACCACCAGTTCGACGTCCTCGAGACCTGCGAACTCCTCCGCGACCACCACATGCGGGCCATAGGTCAACGTGAGGAGCTCCGTCAGCGGGCCTACGAGCCGCGAGTCCCTGTTAGCGCTCACCAGCCGCGACCGGCCGACCGGGCGGACGGCGAGAATGCCCGCGTCTGCCAGCCGCCGCACCTCGCCGCTGACTGTCGACTGCGGCACCGACAGCCGCCGCGCCAGTTCGGCGATCGTGTACTCGGTGTCCGGCTGGAGCAATAGCATCGTCAGCAGATCCGCTTGGTGCTGCGATCTGAGAACCGGGAGCAGTCTCGGTGCGTCGCTCCGCATTAACCGATCATATCATCGGTCTATGCGTTAGATAGAGCGCCCGCAGGCAGGCGCACCAGCCAGCCCAGCCGCCTCGCTCCGGCTATCGGCCACCACCCGCGCCTGAGCAGACGAATCTAGCCGGCTGCACAGCTCAGCCGCGCAGTCCACCCGTGCGCATCATCCGCCAATGCTGAAGCCGACGGTCTTGAACTCCGCCGTTCCGGCCGGTCAGGCCCGGCGACCTCCCCGGCCACCACCAGTCCACACACGCCGGGCGATCTCATGCACTACTCGATCGCCCGTCGCCGCCTTGATGTAAGTACGGGCCACCTGCTGGCCCCCGCCTACGCCGCGCTAAGCTCGCTGCTCGCGCGCGTCACCACGCAAGCTCTAGCTTGACCTACCTCCGCTAGCGACGAAGCCAAGGGCTCGCTGCCTGGCTCGGCGGTGATTGACCGGGGCGGCGGCGCTAACCCAGTCGGCATGGCTGGCCGAGCCGCCGCCTCGGCGTCGGGAGATGTGTGACCTGTGCGGTTACCGCACGCTGACCGGCGCCCAGGT
>DASWAA010000263.1:0-12191 GCA_036391385.1 Streptosporangiaceae bacterium | reverse complement strand
GCCGCCGCCTGCCCCGGCCTGAACTTCGTGATCGACCACTGCGGCAACCCGAACATCGGGCGCCAGCCTGACGAGCTCTGGATGCACGATGTCCGCGAACTGGCTGCGTTGCCCAATACTGTCTGTAAGCTCTCCGGTCTTGGCGTACGCACCGCCGACCGTCGGCACGGGCGTACGCCCCGCGGGCCGTCGGCACGGGCGTACGCGGGCGGACCGTCGGCACGGGCGTGCGCCGGGCGGGCCGTCGGCACGGGCGTACGCCCGGCCGTTACCCGATTGTCATGTGCGCAGTGGTTTCGCCGAGATTTCCGTCCTCTAGCGTGTTGTCGTTCTGAAGCCTGTGACGGCTGAGCTGAGAGGAACTGGCCTGATGGCACTCCGCTTCAACCCGCCGCCAGGATGGCCACTTCCGGCCGGTTTCATGCCGCCACAAGAATGGCAGCCAGACCCATCCTGGCCGCCCGTCCCGCCCGAGTGGCAGCTCTGGATCGATGACGGCACGTTCGGCGGCGCCTACCAGGGCGTGCCTGGCATGACCGCGCCACTCGGCCCGCAGGGCGGCTCGTACCCGCCGTCACCCGGTTTCCAGCCATATCAGGCCTACAGCCAGGGCGGCCCGCCGACCAGTGGCGGGACCAACGGCTTCGCGATCGCCGGGTTCGTCCTCGGGATTATCTCGGCCGTGCTGCTGAGCGTGATCTTCAGCATCGTCGCGCTAGTGCAGATCCGTAATCGGCCGATGCAGCGCGGCAAGGGACTAGCCATCGCCGGGCTCGTCCTTTCCGGCATATGGACGCTGGTAATCGTCGTCGTCATCGCAGTGGCTGCCTCCTCGCAAGCGCACAGGTCCGCCAACGGCACCATCACGAACACGGGGAAGGTCAGCATCTTCTCGCTGCAGGTAGGGGACTGCTTCCAGAACCCGCCCGAGAGCAAGGCGATCCTGCACCTGAGCGACGTCACGGCCGTACCGTGCACGACTCCGCACGACGCTCAGGTCTTCGCGCAGTTCAACGCGACCGATGCGAACTTCCCTGGCACTCAGGCGCTCGTCAGGGAAGCCACCCGCGGCTGTCGGTCGAGGATCTCCGCCAGCCTCGACAAGTCCAAGCTCACGAGCACGATGAGCCTGCATTTCCTGTTCCCGCAAGCGCAATCCTGGGCGGACGGGAGACGGGCCCTCACCTGCCTGGTGGTCGACTCGACAAAGGACCTGACTACGTCTTTGCTGGCACCGGGCGCGGGCTGACGCCCTTCGGTTCAGCGACGTCGGGTCGGCTCGGGCCACAACGCATGTGACCAGCCGATCCCGATGAGCATCGCGCCGGCCAGCAGCAGCAATCTGCTGCGCCGGTAGGCGCCTACGCCCATGGCCGCGTCTCCGGCAAGCCGCACGACCTGGGCCGATGGCGGCATGTGGACGAGCACATACCGTCCGCGCCTGGTGCGCGCCAGCCGGTCGAGATCGGCGAGGCTCAGCACCGCAGCCGAGCCCGCCGCCGGCAGCAGGACTCGCACCACCATCGCCGCTTTAGGCCGCTCATTCCACAGCAGCGCATTCGACACGGCGGAGCCGGTCACATCAGCGGCTATCTTCGCCGGATGAACCTGGTGCAGAAGAGCTCCGTCGGACAATCGCATACTGATCATTGTGCCTGCTGCACCGCCATTTGCGCGGCGCTGACATGAGCCGTTCCGCTGGCTGTGTCGCCGCGAGACCGGATGAACCCTCAGGACAGGTCCTGCACCATCGCGGTCAGGTCGCCACCTGCGTCGCCGGTGTTCACTACTCCGCGCGGCTCGAGCAGCAGCACTGCCGTCTCGGCGTCGGCCCGCGGACAGTGCTCGGCACCGCGCGGCACGACGAACAGCTCGCCCGGCCCGAGCGTGACATCCCCGTCCCGCAACTGGATCGTCAGCTGCCCGTCGATGACCAGGAACAACTCATCGGTCTCCGCGTGCCGGTGCCAGGTGAAGTCGCCCTGCACCTTCACGATCTTGACGTCGTAGTCGTTGACCTCGGCAATCTTCCTCGGAGCCCAGTGGTCGCTGAACCGCGCGAGCATCGAGGCTAGGTTCACTACGTCCATGTCCCCATCCTGACAGGTGCTTGCGGTCAGGGCTCTGCTGAAATAGCGGCATGTGCACCGCCGTCCTGAGCATCGCGCCCGGTTTGCCTGTGCTGCTCGCCGGGGTCAGGGACGAGCTCATGGACCGTGCCTGGGATCCGCCGGCCCGGCACTGGCCGCAGTACCCCGGACTGCTCGGCGGACGTGACCGGCAGGCGGGCGGGACCTGGCTCGCCGTCTCACCGCAGGACCGCAGGGTCGCTTGCGTGCTCAACGGCATCGGCCAGCAGGCCCCGGCCGCATCCCGCCGGTCTCGTGGCGTGCTGCCCTTGCAGGCCGCGGCAGGCGAGCCACTCGACCGGGATGCGCTCGCGGATCTGGACCCGTTCCGCCTGGTGACTGCCGAGCCCGGCCGTGCGGCCATCCAGGCGTGGGACGGACGGCACTTCACCGAGCGTGAGCTGCCCGCCGGCCTGCACTTCGTGGTCAATAGCGGTCTGGCTAGCGATCTCTCCCGAGTCCGGGTCACCGACACAGCCGCAGCCGCCACCGGAGCCGGGGCCGCCACCGGAGCCGGGGCCGGGGCCGCCACCGGAGCAGCCGCCGCCGCTGGCCAGGCGCCGAATGGCCGCGAGCACGAACTGGCCCGCATCGCCCACTTCCTGAGCAGGTTCGCCGATGCCGCCCGGCCTGAGCCTCACCCAGGCCAGCCCGTGCACGAAGCCTGGGGAGACTGGCTGCCACTGGCCAACGGCGATGGCATCGGACCCTACGACTCCCGGGCGCTGGTCGTACGTCGCGAACTCGGCGAAGGCCGGACCTGGGGCACGACGTCGATCTCCCTCGTCGCGCTGACACCGGGCGAGGTCCGCTACGACTTCACCGGCAATCCCGGCGCCCACGCCACCTGGCAGACGATCCTCTGACCTGGCAGGCAGCCTGGCAGGCAGCTCAGCCCATCGTCTTCGCGCCGTCCAGCGACTCCCTGATGATGTCGGCGTGGCCCGCGTGCTGCGCCGTTTCGGCGATGATGTGCAGGAACACCGGCCGCGCCGACCAGGAAGCGCCCGGCTCGAACCAGGGCGCCTGCGGCAGCGGATGCGCCGCGTCCAGGTCGGGCAGGCTTGCCAGAAGCTCGTCGGTCTGATTGGCGACCTTCTCGTACTCGTCGAGCAGTCCCGCTAGCGTCTCCCCGTCCAGCATCTGGAACCCGCCGGCCCAGGTGGCTTCCATCGTGGCCGGATCGAACTGCATGGCCGACGCCCCTTCGACGATGAAGCTCGACCACTGCCGCTCGGTCATCGCGACATGCTTGATCAGGCCGCCGAGGCACAGCTCGCTGGCCGTCGTTCGAAGGGCCGCCTGCTCGTCGCTGAGCCCGCGCACGGTGTACCGGAGAAAGTACCTGTGCTTGCCCAGCGAGGCGAGCAGGTCGGCACGCTCGCCGGTGGTTGGCTGTGGTGTGCTCACGCCGTTGCTCCTCTTCCGCTTGGCTACCTGCGCCACGCTACGCCGAGGCACTGACAGCTGGCTGACCTGCGAGTTCCCTGACCTGCTAGCACGCCAGGAATGGAGGCACCGCCGCTGTCGGCCTGTGCCGCTGCGGAATGCGCCGCACCGGAGGATGGTTGCGGGATGACATGCCATCAGTCGTCATCGCGACCGCCTATGGCGGTCCAGAGGTACTGTCCCTTGTCGATGAGCCGACCGGAGAGCCGGGGGCGGGTGAGGCCCACGTCGCGGTAAGGGCGGCCGGCGTCAACCCGGTCGACTACAAGATGTACAGCGGAGCGTATGGCCGCGATCCCGCGAAGCTGCCAGTCCGGCTGGGGCTGGAAGCCGCGGGTGTCGTCACCGCGGTCGGCCCCGGCGCGGCTGGCCCGGCCGGACCCGTCAGCATCGGTGACGAGGTCATCGGCTACCGAGTGTCCGGCGCCTATGCGAGCGAGCTAGTCACCACGGCTGCATCCCTGGTGCCCAAGCCCGCGTCACTTGACTGGGCCCAGGCCTCGGGGCTGATGCTTACCGGAGTGACCGCATGGCACTGCCTTGTCGCGACCGACGTCACCAAGGCCGATACCGTCCTCATCCACGGCGGTGCCGGGGGAGTGGGCATCATGGCGGTCCAGCTCGCCGCGGCCAGGGGAGCGACGGTGATCGCGACGGCGAGCCCGGCACGGCATGAGTTCCTCCGCGGGCTCGGCGCCGTGCCCGTCGCCTACGGCGCTGGCCTCGCCGATCGGGTGCGCGAGCTTGCACCGGACGGCGTGGACGCCGCGCTCGACCTGGTCGGCACCGACGAGGCCGTCGACGTCTCGCTGGAACTCGTCAGCGACAGGGCCAGGATCGCCACGATCGCCGCGTTCGGCCGTGCTGGCGCGGCCGGCATCAGGGCGCTCGGCGGCGGGCCGGGAGCGGACCCCGGCACCGAGATCCGCAGCGGAGCGCGGCTCGAGCTGGCCAGGCTGGCCGGCGACGGCAGCCTCAGGGTTGTTGTCGCCGCGACGTACCCGCTGGCGCAGGCCGCCGACGCGCACCGCGCCATCATGACCGGCCACACCACCGGAAAGATCGCGCTCATCCCGTAATCCATGATCACGGTGATTTCTCGGTCAGACTGACTAAGAAATCACCGTGATCATGGCAGGCCCCGCCCATCCCGCCGCACGCTCCGCTCAACTGTCGGACCCGGCTCCTAGGCTGGCGTCATGCAGCCTGATCGCGGTTCACCCGGAGGCCGGTACGAGGACCTGGTCGACGAACTGGTCGGGATCCCAGGCGTGACTCCGCCGGAGCGAGGAAGCGGGTTCGGCCGGTCGGCCGTGCGCTTCAACGGCAAGATTTTCGTCATGTTCGTGCGGGGCCGACTCGTGCTGAAACTGCCGCAGGACCGGGTCGACGAGCTGGTCGCGGCCGGCAGCGCGGACCGGTTCGACGCGAACAAGGGCACGCCGATGCGGGAGTGGGCGAGCCTGGATCCCGAAAGCGGCCAGCCGTGGCTGCCGCTTGCCCGCGAGGCGCTGACCTTCGCCCAGGCTCAGCCAGCCATGAAGGCCGGGAGCCGATCCCGCTGACTCCGTGCCGCGTCAGCATGAGCCTCGCCAGCATGAGCGGGGCCCGGCTGGGACCCGTTAGTCCCAGCGGTGGGCATTCTCGTCGGTGAGCTCACCAGCGGGCTCGGCGACCACGCAGAACAGCAGTCCGGCCGGATCGCGCATCACGCACCAGAAGTGCAGCGCCTCGACCCGCTGCGCGCCGAGTGCCTCCAGGCGAGCCACCTCCGCCTCGAGATCGTCGGTGTGGATGTCAATGTGCATGCGGGCCGGTCCCTCGCCGATCCGCTGGATGAGGAGCCCGAAGTCCAGGCCATGCAGCTGAGCGCTGTGGTACTCGGGAAGCTTCTCGATCGGCCGCAGCTTCTCACCAGAGGCCGCGGCCCAGAAGTCGAGTTCCTTGTCGTGGTCATCGCCCGGGACGTCGACGACGACGACGGCCAGGCGGCTGTAATGGGTCACGACCTCAATCTAATGCCGATCCGTCCGTCCTGTGCCGATCCGCCCGTCGCGTCCCGGTCTCGCAAGGCTGCCTCACGCCGCAGGTAACGGCCCTACCATTCACCCATGGCCATTGCCCTTCCCGATGACGTCCGCGCCCTGTTCGACGCGCCGAACTACGTCCACCTGTCCACGCTCCGCGCCGACGGATCGCCGAGGAACTGGGTGGTCTGGGTCGGCCTCGACGGCGACAGCATCCTGGTTTGCACCGGCGAGGGGGCGTGGAAGGCAAGGGACATGCGCGGGGACCCGAGGGTCGGCCTCTCCGTGGTCGACCTGGCCAATCCCTACAAGATGGCGGCGGTGCAGGGCCGGGTCGTCGAGGTGCGCCCCGACGAGGACTGCACGTACATGGACCCCATCTCGGTGAAGTACACCAGCGCCCCGTTCCCGTTCCGCGGGCCCGGCCGGGTGTGCTTCGTGATCGCGGCCGAGAAAGCGGGCTGCCAGACCCTCAGCTTCACCCACAACCCACAGGGATAACGCGCGCCAAGGCGGGAGCTGTCGCAGGCAGGCCGGCCGGGCGGCGGGCAGGCCGCCCGGACCTGACGGAGCAGAGCCGACCCCGGACCGGGCGGCAGCGGCCGCGTTCCTCACGAGCCGGGCGCAGCTACCTGGCGGAAGGGACAACCGATCCTGGCGGCGTATAGGCGGCCAGCACCGTCGCGTTGATGACCTGAGCGGCGTCCTCGGCGGCTAGCCGTCCGGCCGCGATCTCGCTTACCGCGCCGTGCATCACGGTGTAGAACATGGCCACCAGCCAGTCCGTCGGCAGGTCCGTGCGGAACACGCCCTCGCGCTGCCCGCGGCCGATCAGGCTGGCCACCCGGATCATCGGCTCGTCCACGTGGGACCGGATGCGCCCGAGCGGCAGCTCGCGCTGGGCGGCCGCGAGCGCGCCCCGGTAGCGGTCCATGATCTGCCAGGACGACGTGGCCAGCTTGGTCAGGGCCTCCCGCGGGTCGCCGGAAAGGTCGAGTGCGTCCAGGGTCTCCTCGGCTTGCCGGAGCGCGTGCACGAACGCCGCCTCGACCAGCTGGCTGCGGGTTGCGAAGTGCCCGTACAGGGTGACCCGCCCGACGCCCGCGGCCGAGGCGATGTCGATGATGTTCGCCTGCGGGTCCCTGGCCAGGCAGTCGAGGGCGGCATCGAGGATGGCAGTGATGTTCCGCCGGGCGTCGGCGCGCAGCTCGCGGACGGCGCCGCTCTTCCCGGATCCGTGAGCGGTCGAGGTCTCCAGCATTCAGCCAGGCTATCCCGAACACCGGTGTATAAGTACTGCCATTGCTGATCATGACGGCGTGTCGTCACAGCAGAGACAGGGTGCCCGTCACCGCGTCGATCCGCTGGCTGTCGGCGGGCCCGATCGCGCAGCACGTCAGGGTGCCCGGCGTGACCTGGGTGCGGCCGGCGTCGCGCACTGTTTCGACCGGAAGCCCGGCGTCCCCGGCCAGCCGCACGATGTCCTGCAGCTGCTCCGCCGAGCGGGCTTTCAGGACGACCTTCGGCTGCCCGTCCCGCAGCCAGGCGACCAGGTCGTCCGAGCGGAGGCTGGCCAGGGTCGCTGCCACCGCCGCGTGCGCGACCTGCGCCGCGATCTTGCCCCGGCCCATGTCCAGGTCGGTCCGGACGATCAGCACCAGCTTCGTTGCCACGACACACACGGTAGGACGCCGGCAGAGCCCGCCGCACCGTGCCGCGCGCCCGGTATCGTGAGGCTGCGTGACGCCCAGTGCCGCCCGGCCGCCGATGCGGCTGTATAACACGCTGACCCGTGAGGTCGCGGACTTCGTCCCGCGTCTGCCACCCGAGGTCGGGATGTACTCGTGCGGCCCCACCGTGTACGCCGACCAGCACATCGGCAACATGCGTGCCTACGTCTTCGCCGACACGCTGAAGCGGGCGCTGACCTGGAAGGGCTGGCGCGTCAGGCACGTCATCAACATCACCGATGTCGGGCACCTCACCTCCGACGCCGACTCCGGCGACGACAAGCTGGAGCTCGCCGCCCGCAGGGAGCACAAGAACGCCTGGGAGATCGCCGAGCACTACACCAGGGATTTCAAGGCCGACATCGCCCGGCTGCGGGTGCTCGAGCCCGACGTCTGGTGCAAGGCGACGGACCACATTCCGCAGATGATCCGGTTCGCCGAGGTGCTTGACCAGAACGGCTGGTGCTACGCCCTGCCCTCCGGCCTGTACTTCGACACCTCCAAGGACGCCAGCTACGGCCAGCTCGCCAGGCTGGACATCGCCGGCCAGCGCGCCGGGGCGCGGGTCGAGCTGGTCGAGGGCAAGCGGAATCCGGCCGACTTCGCCATCTGGCGCACCTCGGCGCCGGGGGAGCACCGGCAGATGGAGTGGGACTCGCCGTGGGGCCGCGGCGCGCCCGGCTGGCACCTGGAGTGCTCGGTGATGTCGATGGAGTACCTCGGCAGTCACTTCGACATCCACACCGGCGGCGTCGATCACATACCGGTGCACCACACCAACGAGATCGCCCAGAGCGAGGCCTACCTCGGCGACGGTCTGCCCTGGGTCGGCTGGTGGCTGCACGGGGAGTTCATCAACCTCAGCGGCGCCAAGATCTCCAAGTCGACGGGGGGCGGCGTGCTGGTCGGCGACCTGGTCGACCGGGGCTATCATCCGCTGACCTACCGCTACCTGCTGCTGCAGGCGCACTACCGGAGCCAGACCGAGTTCAGCTGGGCGGCGATGGACGGCGCCCGGGCCGGCCTGCGCAGGCTGACCGACCGGTTCGCCGCCTGCCGGGTGGGTGCGCCTTCCTGGCGGCTCAGCCCGCAGGCGGCCGGTCACCTCGACGCCTTTGACCGCGCGATCTCCGAGGACCTGAACACGCCCAAGGCCATCGCCGCCGTCGTGGCCGCCTCCCGGGACGACCGCCTGTCCGACGCCGACCTCACGGCCCTGGCCGCCGAGTTCGACGCGGTGCTCGGGATCGGCCTGGCCGACCTGGAGCCGACCGACCTCGACCTGCGGCGCGCCGAGATCACGGTGACGCCCGAGCAGGTCGAGGCCCTTGTCGCCGAGCGGTCAGCCGCCCGCGCGGTCAGGGACTTCGCCAGGTCCGACCAGCTCCGCGATCAGCTAGCCGACCTCGGGGTAACTGTCGAGGACCACCCCGGAGGCACCTGCACCTGGCGCTGGACCTGACCTCGCTGGGCCTGACCGCGCTGGACCTGACCTCGCTGGACCTGACCGGCCAGGACGCCGGACCTCTGGCACGCCTGCCGTCAGTTCGTGACCAGATCGTTCCGGAAGCGGACCTGTTCCTGTCTTTCGGCGGCCCGCCGGGCTCCCGCATGATCGGGGACATGAACAGAGCGCTTCTCGTCATCGACGTACAGGAATCCTTCCGCGCCCGCCCGCTGTGGCAGGCCATCTCCGACCCCGAGATCGCCGAGCATCTCCTCCCGCTCGTGCAGACCGCCCGGGCGGCGGGCGACCTCGTCGTCTGGGTCCTGCACAGCGAGCCAGGCACCGGCACCACGTTCGATCCGGCGAACGGTTTCGTCCGGCTGATCGAACCGCTCGCGCCGGAGCCGGGTGAGCCGGTACTGACCAAGACCTCACACAACGCCTTCACCACGACGAACCTGGCGCAGCTGCTGACCAGCCAGGGCGTGACCGAGGTCGTCGTCACTGGCCTGCGAACCGAGCAGTGCTGCGAGACGACCGCCCGGCTCGCCTCCGACCTCGGCTACCAGGTCGTCTTCGTCATAGACGGGACGGCGACGAACCCGATCGCCGCGCCCGATGCCCCCGCCGGGCAGAGCGTGCCGGAACTGCTCGCCGACCCGCGGACGCTGCCGGTGGAGGCCATCATGGAGCGGACCCGCTACGCGCTGGCTGGCCGCTTCGCGCGGATCGCCACCATCGCCGAGCTGACCGCGGCCGCCGCCTCGACAACCCGGCCGCCGTCGTAGGATGACCAGATCGTGCCCACCGTCGTCTTCCTGCTTGCCCCGCAACTGCACCTGCTTGACCTGGCCGGCCCGGCGCAGGTGTTCTCCACCGCGGCCGACCACGGTCACGGCTACCGGCTGCGGTACGTGGCCGAGCAGGAGGACGTCCCGACCGTTCAGGGCATCTGGCTCAAGGCGGAGACCAGCTGGCCGGAGGTCGGCCGCGACGACCTGATCCTGGTCCCCGGCTGGCGCGCTCACGTGCCGAGCCGGGGCGTGCCGCTCAGTGAGCCGAGCCTGAGCCGGCTGGCCGGGCACCACGCGCGCGGCGGCCTGGTAGCGAGCGTCTGCGCCGGAGCGGAGGCACTCGCCGCCGCTGGCCTGCTCGACGGCCGGCGCTGCACGACGCATCATGACATCCAGGGCGATCTCGCGGCGCGATATCCCAGGGCGAGCGTGGTCCGCGACGTGCTGTACGTCGTCGACCGGCGGGTGGCGACCTCGGCCGGCATCGCGAGCGGAATCGACCTCGCCCTGCACCTGATCGCCGTCCGGCACGGCCCGGCAGCCGCCGCCCGGGTCGCCAGGGCGATGGTGGTCTACGCCCGGCGGAACGGCGACGAGCAGCAGGCCAGCGCACTGCTGCGGCACCGGTCGCATCTCAGCGACCTGGCGCACCGGACTCAGGACCAGATCGAGGCGAGATTCACCGAGCCGCTGCCGCTCGCCGAGCTGGCAGCCGCGTGCAGCATCAGCGAGCGCTCGCTGACCCGTCGGTTCGCCGAGGCGACCGGGACCACGCCGCTGCGCTACCAGCAGGCCCTGCGGCTGGAGCGGGCCGAGCACCTGATCGGGCACGGAGCCAGCGTCGAGACCGCGGCGCGGGCGGTCGGTTTCCAGGATGCCCGGATGCTCCGGCGGCTGCGGGCAGCGCGGAACGGCGCCCCGGTCCGCCATTCCATGCCAGACTCGTGAGGGTATGAGCGAGCACGAGCGGATCGAGATCGACGGCGCGCCGCCGTCGGCGGAGCAGTTGCGCGCAGTGGCACTCGACGGCTACGGCCATTTCACAGCGATGCAGGTCAGGAATGGCCGGGTTCGCGGGATCGGCCGTCACCTGGACCGGCTGACGTCCGCGACCAGCGAGATGTTCGGTACCGCGCTCGACCCGGCCCTGGTGCGCGATCACATATGCCACGCCCTGGGCGACGACCGCGACGCCTCGGTCCGCGTCTATGTGCGGGAGGCGGACGGCAGGCCGCTGGTGATGGTCACAGTCCGGCCGCCCGGCGGCATGCCGGGCACGCCCTGGAAGCTGCGATCGGTGCCCTATCAGCGCACGCTCGCGCACCTCAAGCACCTGTCCGACTTCGGGCAGAGCTACTACCTGCGGCTCGCGCACGCCAGCGGCTACGACGAGGCGCTGCTGACCGGTCCGGACGGGATCATCTCCGAGGGCTCGATCACCAACATCGGGTTCTTCGACGGAGCCGGCCTGATCTGGCCGGCGGCTCCGTCGCTGCAGGGGATCACGATGCAGCTGCTCGGGCCCGTTCTCGCAGCCCGCGGCATGCCGTCCCGCCGTGCCCACGTCCGGCTGAGCGACCTGGCCTCCTTCGCGGCTGTCTTCGTGACCAACGCCCGCAGCATCGCATCGGTCGGTCAGGTGGACGACCAGTCCCTGGAAGTAAACGATGACCTGACCCGCACGCTCGCCGAGGCGTACGACTCGGTCGCCTGGGACGAGATCTCAGTGACATCGCCCCAGGACTAGGGGCCTGCCCAGCGGCGAGCCAGCCCCGGTAGATTTGGACCGTGAAGAAGCTTCTTGAGATTCTCGTCTGCTTCATCCACCCGCTGGCCGTCGTGCTGATCTGGGTCGATCTCGCGACCCGCAGCGACCTGGGCACCGGCGCGAAGATCGCCTGGGCGATCTTCAGCCTGATCCCGCTGGTCCCGTTCGTCTACGTGCTGACGACCGGGGACCTGTGGTGACGTCGGTCGCTTAGCCACCGGTGCTCGGCGGCGCCTGAGTCCCGATCTGGCGCAGTGCCGCGAGGTCGTCCGGGGTGAGCCGGTCAAGCAGGCTGACCGCCGCGCAGTTAGCCCGCAGCTGCTCAGGGCTGGTCGCACCGAACAAGACGCTCGCCACGTCCGGGCTCGCGAGCGCGAAGGCCAGGGCCAGCGCTGCGGCCGTCGTGTCAAGCCGCTCCGCCAGGGCCGCCAGTTCCTCCGCTGCCGCGACGGCCGGGGCTACCCGCTGCTCGCCGAGCGTCGCTGCCGCGCGACCGGTGACGGTGCCATGGCCAGGCTGGCGAGGCTGACCCGCCGCCCGGTACTTTCCGCTGAGCACGCCGCCCTCGAGGGCGAACGAGGCCACGACGCTTGCCCCCGCCTTCCCGAGTGCCTGCCTCGTCGCGGCCTCCTCGACCGGCGACCTGCGGGCCACGCTGTAGGCAAGCTGGGCCGCGCACGGCGCCGCGACACCGAGGCTGACAGCTGTGTCGGCTGCCTGGCTGATGACCTCGGCCGGCCAGTTCAGCACGCCCCACGCCCGGGCCTTGCCGGCCGCGATCAGCCCGGCGACCGACTCCACCAGCTCGTGCACGCTCATCCCGTCGGGCGGCGCGCCGGCGTAGATC
>DASWAA010000262.1:0-2635 GCA_036391385.1 Streptosporangiaceae bacterium | reverse complement strand
CGGCTGCCGGTACGGATCATCGGCTTCATGCCGGGAGTCTCCAGCCCGGGCGGCCCCAGTCACCAGGCGATCGACGACGTCGCCCTGATGCGGGCGATGCCGGGGATGACGGTGATCGACGTCGCGGACGCGGTGGAGGTCCGCCAGGTCTGCGACGCCATCGTCGACCTGCCCGGGCCGGCCTACGTACGGCTCAAGCGGGGGGACATCCCGCTGATCTTCGACGACGACCACGTACTGTCGCTCGACCGTGCCCAGGTGCTCTCGCGCGGCAGCGACGTCGCGCTGTTCGCCAGCGGGATGATGCTCGCCCCGTCGCTGGCCGCCGCCGAGGTGCTGCGCGAGCGCGGCCTTGGCGTCGCTGTCGTGAACGTCACGGTCATCAAGCCACTGGATGCGACGACGATCACCAGCGTGGCCGCCGCCGCCAGGGTCGTGCTGACCGCCGAGAATCACCTGGTCAGCGGCGGGCTGGGCTCGGCTGTCGCTGAGGTGCTCGCCGAATCCGGCCTGGGCCGCCCGCTGCGCCGGATCGGCCTGCGCGACACGTACGCAGAGGGCGCGGCCAGCGCGTCCTACCTGTTCGACAAGTACGGCCTGTCCACCCAGTCGATCGTCGACGCCGCCTGGCGCGCGCTCGCGATGCCCGGCACCCCGCCGGCCGCCGCGCGGACGCAGGCCGCGGACGGCGAGTACGCGCCCGTCTGACACCCGCCCACCTATCGCGGAGGAGAGCAGCCATGACCGCGTTCTATTCAGCCACCGACCAGCCGACTCCGATCGCATCGCCCGGCGCCGTCATGGGCGTGGACTGGGAGCAGCGGGTCGACTTCGCCCGGCTGCGGGCCGAGCGCATCGGCAAGGTGCAGGCCGCGCTCGAGCGATCCGAACTCGGTGCCCTGATCCTGTTCGACATGAACAACGTCCGCTACACGACGGCCACCCACATCGGGAACTGGGCCAGGGACAAGTTCTTCCGCTGCGTGCTCGTGATGCGCGGCCACGACCCGATCCTGTGGGACATCGGCTCGGCCGCACGGACGCATCAGCGGCACGCCCGCTGGTATGACCAGGGCAGCTGGCAGGCCGGGATCTCCAGCTGGCGCGGATCGATCCCGGAGTACGTGGGCGTCGAGGCGGGTAACGCCCGGCGGCTGGCCGGCCTGCTGCGCGACGCCGGCCTGGCCGACGATCCGGTAGGCGTCGATGTCGTGGAGATACCGGTCCTGCGCGCCCTGGAGCGCGAGGGGCTGCGGATCGAGGACGGGCACAGCTTCATGCAGGACGTGCGGGCGATCAAGACCGCGGACGAGGTCGCCCTGCTCGATCACGCGGCCGCCCTGGTCGACGGCGCCTACGACGAGCTGTACCGCACCCTGCGGCCGGGAATCAGGGAAAACGACCTGGTCGCGCTGGTCAACAGGTACCTGTACGAGAACGGGTCCGAGGAGGTGGAGGCCGTCAACTCCATATCAGGGGAGCGCTGCAGCCCGCATCCGCACGTCTTCTCCGACCGCCTGATCCGGCCCGGTGACACCGCGTACTTCGACATCATCCATGCCTTCAACGGCTACCGGACGTGCTACTACCGCACGCTCAACGTCGGCAGCGCCAGCGCGGCGCAGCGCGAGGCGTACCGGCGGGCCCGTGAGTTCATGGACAACGCGATCGCGGAGATCCGGCCCGGGGCGACCTCGGCGGACGTCGTACGGCACTTCCCCGCGGCGCAGGAGTTCGGCTTCGCGAGCGAGGAAGAGGCCTTCGGCCTGCAGTACTGCCACGGCCTCGGCCTGTCCAACTGGGAGCGGCCGCTGATGAGCCGCTACCACTCGTTCGAGCACCCGGTCGAGCTTTGCGAGGGCATGGTGTTCGCGATCGAGACGTACTGGCCGACACCGGACGGCTCGGCGGCTGCGAGGATCGAGGAGGAGGTCGTCGTGACGCCGGACGGGTGCCAGCTACTCACCAGGTTCCCCGCTGACCAGCTCTATGTGGCGGGTACCAGGTACTGGACCGGGGTGGACCTGCCGTCTTCCGGACAGAACGGCTAGCTGCCGCCTGCACGCCGACAGAAAGGGAGCTCTCGATGCCCGCTCATGCCGTCAGCCTGGGCTGGCTGGGAACCGGCCGGATGGGCGCGGCCATGGCCGGCCGGCTCATCGGGGCCGGGGAGCAGGTCACGGTCTGGAACAGGACGAGCGCCAAGACCGGTCCGCTGGCTGCCAGGGGCGCCGCCGTAGCCGCCTCGATCGGCGACCTGGCCAGGTGCGACATCGTGTTCGTGATGGTCGCCGGTCCCGCCGACCTTGAGCAGGTCGTCCGCGGGGACGGCGGCCTGCTGGCCGCCGGGCACAAGCCCGCGGTCATCGTGGACTGCTCCACAGTGTCGGCCGAAGTCTCAGCAAGCGTCCGGGCGGCGGCCGGTCAGGCCGGCGTGGAGTTCCTCGCGGCACCGGTCAGCGGCAATCCGCATGTCGTCGCCGAGGGCGGCGCGTGCATCGTCGCCTCCGGTCCGGCGGCCACCTTCGAGCGGGTGCGGCCGCACCTGGAGCAGATCGCAAAGGTAGCCGTCTACGCGGGCGAGGGCGAGCAGAGCCGCCTGGTCAAGCTGTGCCACAACCTGTATCTCGGGATG
>DASWAA010000261.1:0-6814 GCA_036391385.1 Streptosporangiaceae bacterium | reverse complement strand
CGAGCGGCGGAGGCCTTCCAGGTCGTGCACGGTCAGCGGGCCGTCGTCCAGGTGTAGCGACGAGAACAGCGGACTGTCCGCGCGGAAGGTCCCGTGCGCCGCGATGTGGGCCAGGTCGGCACCGTCGAGAGCCTGCAGGACTCGGCTGGCAGTCGCGGTACCGGATCCCAGGACGGTCGCGTGCCGGTAGCTGGCGGCGAGTCGGCGCACCTCGGCCGGCCCGGCCGTAAGGCCGGGACCGGCGACGAGCACCGGAGGCGCAGATGCCGGCCGCGCCAGCCGCCGCGCATGCAGCCAGGCAGTTGCGGACGGAGCGACGCTGACCGGCCGAGCACTGAGCGAGGGGAGCATCGACCAGGGGATGGCGTGCAGTCGGCCGGGTGGGACGATGACGACGCCGCCGTGGCCGAGATGGTGACGGGCCGGTCCGAGCAGCAGGGTCTCCAGCCTGGCGCCGGACGCCTCCAGGGTCGTGAGAGCGTCTTGGTGCAGGCTTGAAACGCGGGAGTGCGCGAGCTTGCGCAGGCCGAACCCGGCGTAGCTGAGCTCGCCCGCAACGTCCTCGATGCGCCCGGCGCGGAAGAGCCTGACGCGGTTCCGGTCGCAGACCATGACTAGCAGATCTCCGTCGACAGCGACGATCTCGACCAGGCGCGTGCCGTCGAGTTCGGCCAGCAGGGTCTCGACGTCGGGCCGGACGACAGCATGAATGTCCTGTGCGCGACTTCGCAGGACCCGGGCCCGCACCGCCGCTTCCAGCCGGGCCTGCTCGCCGCGGAGGTGCCTGGCCTGCTCCCGGTCAGCTCTGGCCCGGTCGAGCCTGCTCGTGATCTCCCTGAGCGCGGTCAGATCCGACTGAAGCACGGGATCAGAGACCGGACGCGTCAGCGGGAGTGCCTGCGCGACTGCGTGCAAGCGCTCGCTCCAGGCGAGCAGCAGCCTGGGCCTGCCGGAGGCGAGCGCGGCCCGCAGTGCCAGCGCGGTGAGCTCGGCGCCCTGGGCGGCAGCCTGTGCCCGTAGCTCGGAGGCGCCGAGCGTGAGCCGGTGCTCGTCGAGCACATCCAGGCCCGCCCGGCAGGCCGCCAGGAGCCTGCGCCGGTCTCCGGCGGCCCGGGCGCGCAGCGCCTCGGCCAGCCACCCGTGCAGCCGGGCGAGCGGCGGGACCCGGCGATGCCGGGCCCTGGCGGCCAGCGTGAAATGGCCGTCCGCCTTGTCAGGGCGGCCCAGCGCGGCGGCCAGGCGGCCCGCGAGCAGCCGCGCCTCCGGGGCGTCGCCCGGGCCGAGCCGTTCCAGTTCCTCGGCCACCTGCTCGGCCTGGCGGAGCAGGCGACCGTCGGCCTGGCCCGCCGCCAGGCGCGCCTGCAGGAGCAGCAGCCTGGCGTGTGCCCGCCACCACGGCCGATGCTGCGCCGCGAACATGGCGTGCGCGGCTCTGGCACGGGCTACCGCGATGTCGAGCTCCGCGGCATGGAGCGCGGCGCGGGCCGCGCTCAGCAGCAGCTCGGCCCTGGTGGTGGGCTTGGCGCTGGCCTCCAGACGGCTAGCGGCCTCCTGCGCTGCGTCCAATGCCTCGGCGTGCAGGCCGGCCGCTAGCAGCACGGCGCAGCGGTCGATGGCCAGATCGGGCACGGCGACCATGAGCCGCCGGTAGCGTCGGTCCGCTTCGTCCAGGTAGGACAGCGCACCAGGCAGGTCACCGGACCGGAACGCGATAAGCCCGCGATTGTGCCAGATGTAGGCGCTCTCGAGTTCCTGGCCGGATGCCTCGAGCAACTGGTCCGCTCGGTCCAGGTCCTGGCGGGCCTGCCTGGTCGCACCGCGAGCCAGGTGAACCAGCGCGCGGGTGGTCAGCGCGCGGGCCGGCCAGGCAGTGTCGCCGTCGGCCGGGAGCAGCCGCAGAGCCCGCCTGAGATCGGCGAGCGCCTCCGGGTAGCGGCCGAGTATCCACAGGCTGATACCCCGGCGGACCAGGATCTGACCGGCTTCCGGCCCGCTCGCTAGCGCGAGCGACGCATCGAGCGCGGCAAGGCCGCGCAGGCTCTGACCGCCCTGCAGGAGGGTAGCTCCCAGCGTGGCCAGCACATCGGCCTGACGGCCAGCCGAAGAGGTAGCCCGCGCGAGCCGCAGCGCGGCCCGAAGCTCGCCGATCGCGGCTGCGGTGTCGCCGAAATCGCGGAGCACAATGGCCATTGCCTGGTGTGCCACGGATGCCTCGTAGGGCGGCGGGGACATCGCCAGGACGGCGCGGCACTGGGCCATGGCCTCACGCGGGCGCCCACCCGCCAGGTTCAGCAGTTCCCGCGCCTGGTCCGTCCGGCCAGCTGCCATCTGGGCACGGGAGGCCATGGCTAGATCGTAATTCTCCCGCCATTCTGTAATCTACTGAGCCATTAGCTAATCGCGGTCGCGGCAGCGGTATTTGCCGTCCGCACCGCCATTGACGGCAGGCCGCGACCGGGAGGTGGCGATGAGTTCCGCGTCCGAAGCATCGGTGCCGCCTGGCGCGGCCGCGCTGGCGCCAGAAGGCGCGCTAGCGGACAAGGCCGAGATTCAGGCCCGGCTGCTGCAGGAGGCACTAGCGGGCAACGGCGAACAGGTCGAGGTCGCGCGGCTGGCCGACGGCAGCATCGACTATCTCTACCGGGCCGGCGAGATCCTGGTGATGGACGCCTATCTGGACCGGGTCCGGGCCGCGCTGAGCCCGACCGGAGCCGGAGGCGGTCCGCTCGGCCCGGGAGATGCGGGCCTGATCGAGGGAGTAACGCTGCTGTCGCTCGCGCCGTATCCCTATGACGTTCCCGGCGCGCTCGATGTGATCGACGCCCAGGTAGGAGAGTGGGCTGCCACGCCGAATCACATCCTGTCCATCACCCCGGTCCATACCTGCCCCGCTTCCGAGCCGGACGAGGTGCCGGCGACGGCGCAGCCGGAACCCGGCATCTGCGATGGCGGCGGCAGCGGCGTGTTCATCTACATCACCGATACAGGGCTGCTCGACGGAGCGCCAGCGGCTCATCCGTGGCTGGCCGGGGTGACCGGGCAGCCAGATCAGCTGAAGCAGGGGACGATCCCCGGCTATGCCGGGCACGGTACCTTCATCGCGGGCGTCGCGCGGTGCATGGCCCCCAGTGCGACGGTCCGGGTAACTGACGACTTCACCATCGGGGGTGCGCTATCCGAGGCCGATCTCGTGCTCAGGCTCGGGCAGGCGCTGAGCCTGGGCGCTGACGTCATCAGCCTGTCCGCGGGCGGCTGTACCCGCAAGGACCTGCCGCTGCTGTCATTCGACGCCTTCTGGCACCGCTACCGGGATTACAAGAACGTGGTCCTGGTCGCTGCCGCCGGGAACAACTCGAGCCGCAGGCCCTTCTGGCCGGCAGCCTTTCCCGAGGTGGTGAGCGTCGGCGCGCTCGCTGCCAGCGGACAATCCCGCGCCTGGTTCAGCGACTTCGGGCCGTGGGTCGACGTGTACGCGCCGGGCGAGAACCTCGTCAACGCCTACGCGGCCGGCTCCTACACTTACCGGGAGCCGCCGCGCAAGGGCCACGTCGCCCAGTTCCACGGCATGGCGCGCTGGAGCGGCACCTCGTTCGCGACGCCGCTGGTCGCGGGCCTGGTGGCAGCTCGAATGTCGCGCACAGGCGAGACCGGCAGGCAGGCAGCACGAGCACTGATCGAACTGGCCAGGACGCTGCGCGTGCCGGGCGTCGGGCCAGTCCTGCGGCCATGTGACACCGGCGATGGGCCGGGCCGTGCGGCCGGGCGAGGCGGAGCATGCGGCTGTGGATGCGGCTGTGGATGCGGTCACTGAACCCCGCCGGATGGTGGCGGCCGCCGCGGGCGGTGACGAGGCCGCCTGGCGTGCGCTGGTCGAAAGGTACAGCGGCCTGGTGTGGTCAGTTATTCGGGCGTTCCGGCTGGACGGCCCGGACGCGGCTGACGCGTTCCAGACCACCTGGCTGCGGCTGGCCGAGCACATCGCCAGGATTCACGACCCGGACCGGGTCGGCGCCTGGCTGGCGACCGTGGCCAGGCGCGAGTGCCTGCAGAACATCAAGGCAAGCGCCCGCAGCGTCGCTACCGGCGACGTGACCACCTTCGACATCGTGACGCTGGGCCGGGGACCGGTGGCTGAGGAGGATCCGACCTCCGGGGCGATCCTGGCTGCCGAGCAAGAGCAGCAGGACGCGGCGCGCTCGGCGGCACTCTGGGACGCCTTCGGCGCACTGTCCGGGCGCTGCCGCGAGCTGCTGCGGGTCCTGATGGCATCGCCACAGCCCAGCTACGTTGAGGCGGCCGCCGCGCTTGACATGCCGG
This sequence comes from Streptosporangiaceae bacterium, assembly GCA_036391385.1. GTDB lineage: Bacteria > Actinomycetota > Actinomycetes > Streptosporangiales > Streptosporangiaceae > Chersky-822. Next base: position 2,497 of record DASWAA010000261.1, on the reverse strand, counting down.
TCGGCAGCATCGGCCCGACCCGGGCGCGCTGCCTGCAGCGACTGCGAGCCGGCCTGGCGGCGCGTATCACCAGCGACCTCGGGCCCTCATGACTAGCGGAGAAGGTGAGATGGGCGACGAGACTAGCGAGGACGGGCTGGAGGCACAGCTCCGCCACCTGGCGGCCGACCTCGAGCCCGTGCCCGCCGACCTGGTCGCGGCCGCGATCGAGGCCTTTACGTGGCGTGACCCCGACACCGAGCTAGCCGAGCTGGTCTTCGACTCGCTGCTCGACCAGGACGCGGGCACCATGGTCAGGGGCGGGCAGGAACGCCTGTTCAGCTTCCGCGGTGGTGAGCGGAGCGTCGATCTCGAAGTGACGGTCGCTGGCGCCTGGCGAACGCTGATCGGCCAGGTCACGCCCCCCGGTCCGGCCGCGGTGCGCGTCCGCCACCGGGGCGGCACGGTCAGCGTCGATGCTGACGAGCTCGGGCGATTCCGGGCTGAACGCATCCCGCCCGGACCGGTCAGCCTGCGGCTGCAGACGGCCGCCGACCCGGCAGAAGCGGGCCTGGTGACCGACTGGATCAGCATCTGACTGCGGCGTCGGCCTCCGGCTCCGCCACGTCTCGACCTGCCGTCGGGTGTATCAGCGGCGGCCATGGGTCCTCTGTCCAGATGCGGCAGGCGATCGGCTGCGTAACCGGATCTCAGCGAGCCTGCCGTACGCAGAGAGGACGTACGTCATGACACCCAGCCGACAGCACCCGGCCAGGCTCGCCTGCCTGGCGATGGTGCGCTACCTCACACCGGCCGACGGCGCCGGGATCGCGGGCAGGTGCGAGCGATGAGCCTGCCGCAGATTCAGGGAACCCCGCTGCTGATCGACCTCTCCTACGTCGAGGTCGACGCGACCCCGCCCGCCACGCCGCACGAGCTGCTTGGCAGCCTGCAGAAGCAGGCGCTGTCCACGCTCAGCCAGTCCGAGCAGAACGCGCTTCAGCAGCTGCTGGCCACTTCGCTAGATCAGGTATTCAACGGAGCGTGGAGTGATCTGCAGTCAGCTGCCCAGGATCAGATCACGCAGAAGATAATGGCGGCCCAGTCCGCCGCCCACGACATTCAGATTGACCTCCCGCAGACGGGCACGCTGCGAGCGGGCCTCGCACCGCCTTCGCCGCAGCAACTGCCCTCGCTGCCGCCCGGGATCGACGGCACCGTGCTCTGGCTCGAGTTCTCCCTCGGGCGCGTTACCGCCACCTTCAAGGTGGCACCGCTGCCGGGGCTCCCTGACGGCTCGTTCGACCTCTCCTTCGACCTGGAAATAGACGTCGCCGTGATAGTGCCGTCCGACCCGACGGTGCCGCTGCTCATCTGGCCGGTGGTCAACCAGATCAGCCAGATGCAGATCCTCACGTCGAACTTCCTGGTGGTTCCCGCTAACTTCTGGGCCGGTTTCTATACGGTCGCTAAGATGCTTGGATCCTTGCTGGAGGGCAACGGGCTTCCCAACTCCAGCCCCGCCGACTCGCGCGATCTGATGGATGTGCCGCTCCAGATGTCGCTGCTCTTCGGCACGCTTTCCGGCGGTTTTGCCAGGGCAGCGCAGCTCGGCTTCACCCAGATGGGCGTCAGGATCAACACCGGCCCGCAGCCTCCCGCGCCTGCCGGGAACACGGTCGAGATCGACCTGACCCATCCAGCGGACCCCGGGCCTTTGCTGCAGAATGCGCTGGTGCCGCCAGGGCCGGTCTTCTTGCCGCCGCAGATCGGCCTCACCACCCCGGCCGTTCCGGCCGGAAGTCAGGTCGGCGTGAACGGCAGCTCGTTCGCTCCCGGTCAGGCCAGCGTGCTGATGATCACCTGGACGGACACGACCTCCGGCACCGTTGCCAAGTCCGAGGTGCGATGGGGTCCGACCCCCAGCCCCGGAATGCCGCCCGCGCAGCCCGCGGAGGTGACGATCGACCGCGCCAGCCACGACAACACCTTCACCGCTACCGGGCTGGACCCCGGTACCGAGTACGCGTTCCTGGTCAGGGACTTCGACGCCGACGGGTGCGTGGCGACCGGCTGGAGCGTTCCCGCATCGCTCACCCCGGCCGAGCCGCAGCCGTGGGATGGCACCTGGACGTTCCTGCGGACACAGGCGACGGATCAGGTCGACCTGGTCCTCAGCTATCAGGCGACTGACCTGGGGACGGCGACCCTGCAGACCGACGGCACGTTCGCCGTGCAGGTGACCGTGCCGGCCAGCGTGCCACCCGGCACCTACCTGGTGAGCGCGATGCTGGCGGGACAGCCGATGGCTCAGGCGCCGATCACCGTCCTGGCGCCGGGCGAGGCTCCGCCGCCGGTCCTCCAGGTGATCGACTCGTACTCGAACCTTCCGTTCCAGGGCACCGCAACTGTCGTCGGCGGCGTTCCCGTCGACCTGCGCGGGCAGAACTTCACCCCGGGTACCGTGCATCTCTGGGTTGATGCCGTCGGCGGCACCAGCATGGGAACCGCCACCGCG
>DASWAA010000260.1:0-19367 GCA_036391385.1 Streptosporangiaceae bacterium | reverse complement strand
CCCGCCCCCGCACCCCACCGCCCGCCCCCACCGCGCACACGTTATCTCGGAGAATGCCGGGGCTCTGAGCCCCCAGGTCCTCCGAGATAAGCGCCTGGCAAGGAGTTATCCACAGGCTGGCCGACTCGCTTTGCGAGCGGGAGGGCAGCCAGCCAGCCTTGGTCTCATGTCCTTCGATCTGCCTCGTCACCTGCCCGAACTGGCCGACCTCGCCGACCGGCAGTGCGGAGTGCTCACTCGCCGCCAGGCCCAGTCAGCGGGGATGAGCGCGGACCTCATCAGATCCCGTCTCGAGCGATCTCGCTGGCAGCGACTGCACACCGCCACCTTTGCCACGTTCTCCGGTCGGCCCGATCGCCGGGCGTTACTCTGGGCGGCCGTGCTGCGGGCCGGGCCCGGGGCGGCGCTCAGCCACTACACCGCAGCCGAACTAGACGGGCTGCTGGACCGGCAGGTACCTCTCATCCACGTGACGATTCCGGACGGCAGGCGCGCGACCGCGATCTCCGGAGCGGTCATCCACCGCAGCCTCGGCGCCGAACGGGCAACGCATCCGACTCGCCTGCCGCCGCGCACCCGGATCGAGGAAACAGTTCTCGATCTCACCGACTGCAGTTGCAGCGCCGGAGATGCAATTGGCTGGATCACTGCCGCGCTCGGCCGGCGACTGACGACCGCGGAGCGGCTGCGAGCATCAGCTGACGACCGGTCACGGCTGCGCTGGCGGTCCGACATCTCGCGGGTACTCAGCCCCGATCTGGCCGGTGTCCATTCCTGGCTTGAATACGTGTATCACCGCGACGTCGAACGGCCGCACGGCCTCCCCGTGGGTCGGCGGCAGGCACGGGGAACGGCTGGCGGCATTACGGCGTACCGGGACGTGCTGTATGACGAGTACGCCCTGATCGTGGAACTTGACGGGCGAGTGGCCCATCCGGGCGATACGAGGTGGCTCGACATCAGGCGCGACAACGCTGCTGCGGCCGACGGACTCCTCACCCTGCGGTACGGATACCGCGACGTGACTACCGGGGCTTGTCAGGTGGCCTATCAAGTCGCCGACGTGCTGTGCCTGCGGGGGTGGTCAGGGGCAGGGCTACGGCCATGCTCGCCGAGCTGCCAGGTCGGCCAATGATCTCGGAGAATGCCGGGGCTCCGGGCCCCGGCATTCTCCGAGATAACCTAGTTCCGTTCCGCTAACGGCGACCAGCCCTTGCCGGGCACCGGAGCAGCGGCGATGGAGATCGCTGCCGTACTCCTGCTCGCCGTCGGCGGGCTCGTCTTCCTCCCCGCCTGGATAGCCGGCGTGATCCTGCTATGGACGCTGCAGGTCCGCAGGACGCTGGGGTGAATGCCCTGCTGGGCAGGCTCGGTAACCCGAAGGCAGTGGTCCGTGCCATCGACGGCCACGTCCCCGGCACAGAGGCCAGGTGGATGGAGTTCCTCGCCATTGGGCTGATGCTCGCCGGCGGGCTGCTCGGACAAGTCGGCGGGGTCACAGGCGGCTCTGGCTGGCTGCTCGGGATCGTCCTGCTCTGGGTCTCACCGCGCTGGCAATGGCAGGACAAGCTGCTAGCCACCCTGGTCTGGCCCGGCGGCTTGCTCGTGGCCAGAGAGCTCATGGCGCGGTACGTGGTCAGCTCGCTAGTCACCAGTTTTCGGCCACTCAACCTCTTTGTCTTCCACCGCATCAGCTCGTTCTCTTATCTCGTCGACCTGAATCTCGGTCATCCGGCACTCCGGCACCTTGCCGTGCTCCTAGCCGCGATCGTCCCGCCTGTCTTCGTCGCGATCCGCTTGCTGCGCCGAGCCCGCCGGCCCGAGGCAGGACCAGCTCAGGTCACAGGGCCAGCCGGCGAGCCAGGTCCGAGGTGAACACCCCGCCTGGGTCGATCTCGGCCCGCAGCCGGCGGAAGTCCTCATACCTGGGGTACATCCGCGGCATCAGCTCGGCTGGGATCCGGGAGTCCTTGGCCAGGTAGAGCCGTCCGCCAGCCTCGAGCACCATGTCGTCGAGCTCGGCCAGCAGCTCACCGAGCATCGGCGTCCGGGCGGGAAAGTCGAGCGCCAGCGTCCAGCCCGGCATCGGGAACGAGAGCATGCCCGGGTCACCCTCGCCGAACCGCTTGAGCACGGTGACGAACGACGGCGCCCGCGCTGCGCTGATCCTTTCCAGGGAACGCCGCACCACATCGGAGGACGAGAACGGCACGACGTACTGGTACTGGCGGAACCCAGCCGGCCCGTACACCCTGTTCCAGTTCCTGATCCCGTCCAGCGGATGGAAGAAGGTCCCGATGGTCTGGATCTCACCGGTCCGGCGCTTCGGCGCCTTGCGGAACCACGCCTCGTTCAGCAGCGCCACCGTATGCCGGTTGATCAGCCCGGACGGAAAGACCGGCGGCGCGCCGATCAGCGCGGACGGCTTGAACGCCAGCGGCCTGGCCCGGTCCCGGTACCGCACCTCGCCCGTCACGGCGAAATCACCGCTCGTGATCACGGACCGGCCGAGACTGCCTCCGGTGGCCAGGCAGTCCGTCCAGGCCACCGTGTAGTCGTAGTCCTTGTCGGTCGATGACAGGTACGCCATCGTCTCGTCAATGTCGGCGGTACGCACCGTGTCGACGATCAGCCTGGAGGTCTCCACCCGCTTGAGCGCGATCGAGGCCCGCAAGATGATCCCGGTCAGCCCCATCCCTCCGGCCGTCCCCCAGAACAGGTCAGGCTCTCCGTCCGGCGTCACTGTCCGGACGTCGCCGTCCGCGGTGAGCAAGTCGAACGACAGCACGTGCCGCGCGAAGCTGCCGGCCGAGTGATGGTTCTTGCCGTGCACGTCAGCGGCGATCGCCCCGCCGACCGTCACCTGCCGCGTCCCCGGCGAAACCGGCACGAACCAGCCCGCCGGCAAGAACGTGACCATCAGCTGCTCCAGGCTCACCCCCGCCTCGCAGCTGACCACCCCAGTCTCCGGGTCGAACGTCAGCACGTCCTTCAGCCCCGAGGTCGAGATCACCATCCCGCCCTCGTTCTGCGCCGCGTTGTTGTAGCTCCGCCCCAGCCCCCGCGCGATCACACCCGCCGTGCTCACCGCCTTGATCAGCCCCGCGACCTCGTCCCCCGACCGCGGCACCGCCACCTCAGCCACCGTCGCCTCAGTCATCCCCCATCCACTAAGCCTGACCTTGCGAGTCGTCGTCGACATGCCAGTCACATCCCTCAGACCAGTTGGGGGCCGGATCGGACAACGGTCATCTGCTGCCGCCTGCTGCGCAACGGCTCGCACCAGACGACCGTAGCCCGCCCGCCGACACCGGCACGAACTACATCAGCTTTCTACACCGTCCCCGTGGCTCAGTCCGCCTGGAAGGGCACTAAGTCCCTGAGCCGGCCTGCTGATGTCGCACCCGCTGACCGAGTGCGCGGGCGGACGGCATGCTGGCGATGCACAGCGTTGCGCAGCAGCTGGCATCGCGCTGCATGCCGCCCGCCCATCTCCCGAGCGCCTTTCCCGGGAGTAAGCCTCTAGGCACCAGCCGTTGGCAAGGAGATCAGCGGCAGCGAACGTCCTGGCATACCGCGAACCGACGCGCATACACCGTCCGATGCCGCCGCTGCGGCGATTCGTTCGGCTGAGGGGGTTCCGTAGGTTGTGGTCCGCTGGCGGACCTGGCGGCCGATGGGGGCGACCATGGCGGCAAGCTCGCTGATGGTCTTGAACGAGCCGTTCTCCGATCCGGCCATCCGGCTGATCGTCTCCTCCATCAGGGTGCCGCCCAGGTCGTTGACGCCGCCACCGAGCACTTCGCGGCAGACGTCGTCGCCGAGCTTGACCCACGAGCACTGGATCGAGTCGATGGCGCCGTGCAGCATCAGCCGCGACAGGGCGTGCACGGCCCTGTTCTCGCGACGGGTCGGGCCCGGACGCGCCAGGCCGGCCAGGTAGATGGGCGAGCTGGCGTGGACGAATGGCAGCAGCACGAACTCGGTGAACCCGCCGGTCTTCTCGGCGATAGAACGGATGACCCGCAGGTGCCCGACCCAGTGGGCCGGCGTGTCCACGTGGCCGTACATCATCGTGGCAGTCGTCGGGATGCCGAGCTCGTGGGCGGTGGTCATGACCTCGATCCACGCCGAGGTCGGGAGCTTGCCCTTGGTGAGGACCCAGCGCACGTCGTCGTCGAGGATCTCGGCGGCCGTTCCGGGGAGGGAACCGACCCCGGCCTCCCTGGCTCGCTGCAGCCAGTCACGGACCGACAGCCCCGTGCGAGCCGTGCCGTTCATGATCTCCATCGGCGAGAACGCGTGGATGTGCATGTCAGGGCAGCGGCGCCTGACCTCTTCGGCGATGTCGAAGTACGCCGTCCCCGGCAGGTCGGGGTGGATGCCGCCCTGCATGCACACCTCGGTCGCGCCGGCCGCCCAGGCTTCTTCCGCCCGGTCGCCGACCTGCTCCAGCGACAGGGTGTAAGCGTCGGCATCCGTGCGCCGCTGCGCGAACGCGCAGAAACGGCAGCCGGTGTAGCAGACGTTGGTGAAGTTGATGTTCCTGTTCACCACGTAGGTGACGTCGTCGCCGTTGACGTCCCGGCGGATGGCATCGGCAAGGCCCGCGAGCGCCTCGAGCTCCGGGCCGTCCGCGTCCAGCAGGGCGAGCGCCTGGGCGTCGGTGAGCCCGGCCGGGTCGCGCTCGGCGCTGCGCAGGGCCGCGGCGACCTCAGACCGCAGGCGCTCTGGCTCACGCGACGCCTGCCGGGCCGCCGGCTCGATCCGCTCGGCGATCTGCGACCAGTCTCCGTACACGTCCTCGAAGTCGCTCCGCCGGTCTTCGGTCCGGCCCTCGGTGTCGATGGTGACGTGCAGGTCGGTCCGGCCAGCCGACTCACCCCAGCCGCCATCTGGCTCCTGCCAGGGCAGCCCGGCTGGCATCGCGTCCGGCTTCGCCAGCCCCGTGACTGGGTCGGCCAGCGCCGCAACGTGCGCCGATACGCGCGGGTCGAGCCAGGGCTCCCTGATGTAGCCGGGGTAGATCGTCAGCCGCTCGCGCAAGTCGAACCCGGCCGCCGACGTGCGCTCGGCGAGCGCGTCGATCTGAGGCCAGGGTCGCTCCGGGTTGACGTGATCCGGGGTCAGCGGAGACACCCCGCCCCAGTCGTCGATTCCGGCATCGAGGATCAGCTGGTACTCCTCGCCGATCAGGTTCGGCGGCGCCTGGATTCGCACCGACGGTCCGAGCACGAGCCTGCTCACGGCGATCGTCGCCGCGAGGTCGTCGAGTTCGGCGTCCGGCGTCGCCCGCATCTTGGTGTCCGGCTTGGCGCGGAAGTTCTGCACGATGACTTCCTGGATCCCGCCGTACTCGCGGGCCACCGAGCGGATCGCGAAGATCGAGTCGACCCGCTCGGCGAGCGTCTCGCCGATGCCGATCAGGATGCCGGTGGTGAACGGCACAGCCGAGCGGCCAGCATCCTCCAGGACCCGGAGCCTGACCTTCGGGTCCTTGTCCGGGCTCCCGAAGTGCGGCCCGCCTGGCTCGGCGAACAGCCGCTCGGCGGTGGTCTCGAGCATCATCCCCATCGACGGGGCGACCGGCTTGAGCCGCTGGAGGTCCTGCCAGGTCAGCACGCCCGGGTTCAGGTGCGGCAGCAGCCCGGTCTCCTCCAGCACCCGGATTGCCATCGCCCGGACGTAGGACAGGGTGTCGTCGTATCCGTGCGCGTCCAGCCAGTCCCGAGCCTGCCGCCAGCGCGCCTCGGGCCGGTCCCCGAGCGTGAACAGCGCCTCCTTGCAGCCGAGCGCCGCGCCCTGCCGGGCGATCTCGAGCACTTCGTCCGGCGAGAGGAACGCCGCACCAGGAGCCAGCCGCCCGGGCACGGTCACGAAGGTGCAGTAGCCGCAGCGGTCCCGGCAGAGCCTCGTCAGCGGTATGAACACCTTGCGCGAGTACGTGATCACGCCCGGCCTGCCCGCCGCTACCAGCCCGGCATCCCGCGTCCTGGCCGCGTAACCGAGCAGCTCGGTCAGCTGCTCGCCGCGCGCCTGCAGCAGGATCTCGGCCTCGGCCTGGTCCAGTGCCTTGCCGTCGCGTGCCCGCGCCAGCGCCCGGCGCAGCGCGCTCGACGACGGCTTCTGTCCGGAATCGGCAGTTTCCATGGCCCCCACACTAAGCGTCCGCCATGCCGCAGCCCGCGCGGCCCACGCCCGTGCTCAACCGCGCCTTCCCGCCGTGCCATTCCCGGAACGCCGTCGCCACTTCGACGCTCAGGCCGGTCCGCCATCCTTGTCTGATTGCAGTGATATCATTGATGGCAAGTTCCACTTACGGGAAGGACATCATGGCCAGCCTCACGGTGCGCGGCCTGGACCAGGAGACCAAGAGTCGCCTTCGGGTAAGGGCCGCACAGCACGGCCGGTCCATGGAAGCAGAAGTCCGCGCCATCATCCAGCAGGCCCTCGCGGAATCCGAGCCACGAATGACCGGCGGGCTCGGCACTCGTATTCATGCTCGCTTCGCGGCGCTTGGCGGCGTCGAGCTAGAACTCCCCGCACGGAACCAGCAGCCGAGGGCTGCGATTTTCGAATGATCATCCTCGATACCAATGTCATCTCCGAGCTCACCAGGGCCAAGCCTGATGACTCGGTGCTGGCCTGGGCTGACGCCATACCTGGCCCCGAAGCCGGCACAACGTCGGTCACCGTCGCCGAACTGCTCTACGGAATCGCCCGACTGCCCGCCGGGGCCCGCAAAGTGGCGCTGGGCAACGCAGTCCATCAGCTGCTGACAGTCGACTTCAACGGGCGCATCCTGTCGTTCGACGTCGAGGCCGCAGCGCACTATGCCGCCATCGTTGCCGACCGAGATGCGGCAGGTCGGCCGATCAACGCCGCTGACGCCCAGATCGCTGGAATCTGTCGCAGCGTGGACGCCGTCCTGGCAACGCGCAACATCAAGGACTTCGACGGCACAGGCGTCAAGCTGACGAATCCGTGGGCCAATACGGGACGGTTACAGCCAGCTGATGCGGGCGCTGTCAGGAGTGTCACCCTCCGGTGCGGACGCCAGTTCGCCTGCCGCGATCCGGTCGAGCAGCGACTTCACCGTCGCCTTGATCTCAGGAACATGCCGGCGCAGGCTCTCGCCGTCCGCGGCCAGCGAGTCGTCGGACGGCACTCCCGCGCGCTCCAGCAGTGCGCCGAGATCGGACAACTGCTCCCCCACCCAGTCGACCGGACCAGCCGAGAGCGAGGTGTCGAAGACTCGCCTGCCAGGCTCCCAGCCATGGAACACAGGATGGTGATGCGCGCGGTTCAGGCTGCCGACCGGGCCGTCCGCGGCTTCGAGCAGGTCCGCTCGCCAGATCGGCTCGCCGACCTCGATCGGCCTGGCTGAGTAGATGTTGCCCTTTAGCTCACCCTGGTGAAGCATCCGGACTTCGAGCCGCACCCCGCGCTCTGCCCCCTCCTGTCCGGGCACGGGCTCTGGGTCGACGAAGTACAGGTCGCTGACTACGACGCCGATCCGCTCGAATCCGAAGGCGTAGAGCACGGTTCCTCCTGAGATGACATTGAGCTGATAACGCAATTCTCTCCGGTCAGTGCCCTGGGCCGCTAGAACGCGCGGTAGTCGCGGATCGACATGCGCGGGGCGCGGCGAGGCGGGCGGGTGCCGCTGAGGCTGGCCATCATCGCGGCCCGGTGCCGGTGGCCCCGATAGGGGGCGAGCAACTCGAGCATCCCGGCGTCGTCCACCTCATGGCCGGCCAGCGCCCAGCCGACGATCGCCGGCAGGTGGTAGTCACCCACCGAGACCGCGTCCGGGTCTCCGCAGGCTCGCTGCCTGATCTCGGCCGACGTCCACGGCCCGATCCCTGGCAGTGTCCGCAGCCGACGGTCTGCGTCGTCCGGAGCCATTCCGGCTGCCTCTTCCATCCGGCCGGCCACCCGGGCAGCGGTGACGATGGTCCGCGCCCTGACCGCCTCCACCCCGGCCTTGTGCCACTCCCACGACGGAACGGACGCCCAGGCCGCCGGTGACAGTGGCACTCGCAGGCCGGCCGGAGCCGGCCCGGGGGCAGGCTCACCGAACCGCCTGAGCAGGATCCGCCAGGCCCGCTTGGCCTCGGCGCCGACGACCTTCTGCTCGAGCACAGCCGGCACCAGCGCCTCGAAGACAAGGCCGGAGCGCCCGATCCGTACTGCCGGGTACCGCCGCACCGCCTCGCGCAGCACCGGATGCTCGGGGGCGAACTCCTCGGGCCGGTCGTCGGCACCGAGCAGGCTGGGCAGCAGGTCGAGCAGCCACCCCGCTCCCGGACCCCAGGCAGCGGCGTCGACGAGCGTGACCGATCCAGGGTCCCGGACGACCCGCCAGGCCACACAAAGCGTTCCCGGGCCGTCTGGCGTGCGGCTCACTCGCCAGATCCCGCCCGCATCGTCCACGGCGAACGCCGGGTCACCACGTCCTCTGCGGTGCACGGCCAGCACGCCAAGGACGTCAACAGCAAAGGGCGCCCGCCATTGCCGTTCCAGGGGCACGGTCTGCGACGAGATGGCGGTCATGGCGCACGCCCGCGGTCAGGCGTCCGTGGAGAACCTGATGGCCGTGCCGTCCAGGCGAACTCCAGGCCAGACCCGAGCCCCCTCGCGCAACTCGTTGCCGCCACCGATGTCGGCGCCAGCGCCGATCACCACGCCGCTCAGCACCGCACCTTCGCCGATTCTGGCTCCCGCGCCGACGACGCTCGCCACCACGCTGGCCCCCGCCCCGATGGTCACTCCGTCGAACACCACCGAGCAGTCCACGGCGGCTCCGGCACCGACGGTGCTGCCGGCTCCGACAGCGGTCCCGCCGGTGATCCTGGCAGACGGGTCGGCGACCACGCCGGGAAGCAGCAGCGCGTCTCCGCACTCGCCGGGCACCGCGGGCGAGGTCAGCTCGCCGCGGACCAGATCGCACGAGCCCTGCACGAACGCCTCCGGCGTGCCGACATCCAGCCAGTAAGCCGACTCCAGGTAGCCCATGACGGTCTCACCCGCCTCGATCAGCCCGGGGAAGGTCTCGCGTTCCACGGACAGCACCCGGCGGGCCGGCATCGCGTCGATGTAGCGCCTGGTGAACACGTAGCAGCCGGCGTTGATCTGACTGGAGACCGGATCGGGAGTCTTCTCAAGGAACGCGGTCACCCGGCCGTCCAGGTCAGTAGGCACGCAGCCGAACCGAGCCGGATCAGGCACCTCCACCAGGTGCAGCGTTACGGCGGCCTCGGTCTTGCGGTGCAGGTCGAGCTGTGCCTGCAGGTCGTGACCGGACAGGACGTCGCCGTTGAGCACGATGACCGGGTCGGCCGGGCCGCTGTGCAGGCTGTCCGCCGCGTTGCGGATGCCGCCGCCCGTTCCGAGCGGCTCGGCCTCCTGCACGTACACGATCTCCAGCCCGAATTCCGACCCGCTGCCGAAGACGTCGGCGAACATCTCGGCCCGGTACGCCGTCGCCATCACGATCCGGGTCACGCCGGCCGCTGCCGCCCGGGCAAGCTGGTGCGCGAGGAAGGGCACCCCAGCGGTCGGCAGCAGCGGCTTGGGCACGCCGATCGTGAGCGGTCGCAGCCTGGTGCCCTGTCCGCCGACCAGAAGGATCGCCTCAAGCAGCGCGGGCCGCGGGCTCTGGTTCTCTGTCTCGCTTGGCATGACCAGGGAGATTACTCTTGCCCGGCCGATGCGGCGCGCTCGTAGCACGCCATGTGGGCCTGTGCGGACGCCGCCCAGGTGAATTCCAGCGCCCGGCTGTAGCCCGCGTCACCGAGAGCCTCGCGCTGCGCCGCGTCGTCGATCAGGGCGCGCAGCGCGGTCTTGATGCTCGCGGCATCGGGCTCGGTATAGGCGACGGCATCGCCGCCAACCTCGGGCAGCGACGTCCGGTGCGTGGTCAGGACCGGGGCCCCGCAGGCCATCGCCTCGAGCACGGGCAGTCCGAAGCCCTCGCCGGTACTCGGGAAGGCGACGACGAGCGCCCCTCCGAAGAACCCGGGCAGGTCGGTGAAGTGCAGGTAGCCGGGCCGGACCAGGCGCAGGTGCACCGGAACGGCGGCCACCGCGCCGTCGACCTCATCGCTCCAGCCCGTACCGCCAGCCAGGACCAGGGCAGGAGGATCGGCCAGGTCAGCGACCGCCTGCGCCCAGCCGGCGATGAGGTTCGGCACGTTCTTGCGCGGCTCGAGGGTGCCGAGGTAGGCCACGTATGGCCGGCCGTGCAGGCCCAGCCTGGCGGCGACCCGCTCAAGCTGCGCGGCGGTCGGGCGGGTGAAGAGTGAGTGGTCCACGCCGTGGTAGGCCACGTCGATCTTGGTCGAGTCGGCCTCGAGCACGCGGACGACCTCGTCGCGCGTGGCCTTGGACGGGACGAGCACCCTGGTCGCCCGCCGCGCCGAGGTGCGGATGGCAGCCTTGTAGAAGGTGGCGGTGACCGGACTGTGCGTATCAGGCGCGGTGAAGAACGTCAGGTCGTGGATCGTCACCACGGTGGGCAGGCCGGGCCGCAGCGGCATGGAGTAGTGCGGCGAGTGGATGACGTCGGCGCCTACCTGACTCGCCACGAGGGGCAGTCCGCTTTGCTCCCACGCCAGCCTGGCGGGCCGGTGCGAGATCGCGGGCGGGCCAGGGACGACCCTGGCACCCGGGAGCAGCCTGGAGTAGCGTTCCTCGTCGGCCCGCTGGCAGGCGACAGCGAGATCTGCTCCGCCCTGGGCCAGCGCACTTACCAGTCCGTCTACATAACGGCCAAGCGCGCCGCGATCGGCGGGAACGCCAGTCGCGTCAATGAGAACACGGGGACCCACGAAGCGTCTGGCTCCTTTCTTCTGCGCCTGTCCGACGACCGGGAACTGCCACAGGATGTCTGCGCCCTCTACGTCCCCGCTGATCCGAGCCTACGCCCTCAGACGCTGCTGCGTGGCAAGGCAACCCGGGCCATAACCCGCGTTCGGCACCGTCCGAAGTCTCCTGCCAACGGCGGGCGACCACACGGTTACCCTCGGGGAACGAGCTGGCCACAGCGCGTCTGCGGGCGGCGGACAGCACGACCTCATCCCTGGACGACACCACTGGGCTATGGCGACGACGATGGCGTAGCCGACGGTGCTGGCCTGCCGGACGGTGACGGCGATGCCGACGGCGACCTGCCTCCGGGCCCGCTCGTCGCGGGCTTGGCGGCGTTAGTCGCCTGGTCCAGCGCGTCCTTCATCTTCAGGATGTCCTGGTAGTACAACCCGAGATTACCTGTGCGCAGCGCATCCTGGGCCTGGTTGTAGAAGCGCTGCGCCTGAGCCAGGAACTGCAGCACCACGGCACTGAGGTGGCCGGTGCCAGCGCCGCCCTGGGCGCCGGGGGCCTGGCCTGCGCTTCCGAAGACCTGGGCGAGCGACCCGGCGAGGGTGCTCGCGAAGCCGACCTTGCCACCCGCTCCGGGACCGTAGTAGTAGAAGGAGAAGATCTCCTGCAGCAGCGGGTAAGCGCCTGCGTTCGTCGTCGCCGACGGCAGGACGTACACGGGCTCCACGGACAGCAGGCTTCCGCCGATAGGGACCGTGACGAGGTTTCCAAGGGCGACCTTCGAGCCGCCGCCCCGGAGCAGGGTGAGCTGCTTGGCGGCATAGCTGTTGGACTCGAACTGGCTCTGCACCTGCTCCGGACCCGGGATGGCGGTGTCCTGCGGCAGCTGCAGGATCGTGATGTGGCCGTAGCCTGGCCTGGTCGGATTGCTCTCCACCGCCATGTAGCCGGCCAGGTTCGGCCGTGCTCGCTGGGTGAAAAGGCCGGTCAGCGAGAATTCCGGAGTGGACTGCCCGGGCATCGCGACCGTCATGTAGTAGGGCGGCTGGGGTACCTGGATGGGCTGGCTCGGGTCGTTGGGGATCGCCCAGAAGTTCTGGCCGCCGTAGAAGGCTGCGGGCTGCTGCACGTGGAACTGAGCAAGAATCTGCCGCTGCACGTCGAACAGCACCTCGGGGTACCGCAGGTGCGGCATCAGCGACAGCGGTATGTCCTTCTGCGGCGAGATCAGGCCGGGGAACGTCTTCATCCAGGATCGCAGGATCGGGCTGGCCTGACCCCACTGGTACAGGTGCACGGCACCGGTGAACGCGTTGACGGTCGCCTTCACCGAGTTGCGGACGTAGTTGACCTGGTTATCTGGCCCTACCGCCAGCCCGTTCTGGCTATACGTATTAGTCGTCGCCTGGTTGAGGCCGATCCGCTTGGAGTAGGGATAGTTGTCTGTGGTGGTGTAGCCGTCGACAACCCATAGCAGCTTCCCGTCGACGGCTACCGGATACGGGTCACCGTCCAGGGTCAGGAAGGGCGCGACCTTAGCTACCCGCGCGAGCGGGTCCCTGATGTACAGAATCCGAGCCTGGGTGTCGATCGCGCTGGACAGCAGGATATTCAGCTCGCGGAATCTGATCGCGAACAGCAGGCGCCGGGCGAACGAGCCGATCGAGACTCCGCCGCCGCCGTGGTAGGTGTAGTTCTGCTGGCCGCCGGTGCTCTGGTTCGGGTAGTCGAGTTCCTTCTGCCGGGTGTCGACGATGACGTAGCCCGCGCCCTCGTGCCCGAAGTACACCCGGGGCTGGAAATACCCGACCAGCGGGCCCTTCGGCGGGATATCTCCCTCGACGAAGTTCGGGTTGCCGTTCGCCGCGGAGTTCGCCGCCGTGGACGCGACTATCCCGTAGCCGTGCGTATAGATCAGGTGCGTGTTGATCCAGTTGGCCTGGCCGGCCGGCGGGCCCGTCATGTCGCGCACGCCGACGACGGTGTCCTGCGGAGCCGGGTTGGAGCCGAAGACGTAGCGGTCCATCGCCAGCACGCCGGCGAACCGGTAGTAGCCCTTGACCTGCTGCAACTGCTGGAAGGAGGTGGACATGACGTCCTGGTCCTGCAGCCGGAAGTCCGGCACGCCCGCCGCCTGCGCGGCCAGTGCCGCGCTGCTCTGGGTCGCGACAGCCGGGTAAGGAGTGACCTTCACATCCGATACGCCATAGGCGGCCCGGGTATTGACGATCTCCCTGGCGATGTAGGGCCGCTCCTTGACCTGCTCGTTCGGCTTGACGACGAACTGCTGGATGATGAACGGGTACACCCCGCCGATGATCACGGCCGACAGCACGAGCAGGCCGAAGCCGATGGCGGGAAGCAGCGAACTGCGCCTGACCACTCCGGCGAAAAAGAGAACGGCGCAGATCACCGCGATCACCGCGAGCACCGTCTTGGCGGGCAGCACGGCATTGACGTCGGTGTAGGACGCCCCGGTCTGAACCACGCCGCGCTGGGAGAACATGATCCCGTACCGGTCGAGCCAGTAGGCGGCCGCCTTCAGCGCGACGAAGACTCCGGCCAGCAGGAATAGATGCGCGCGAGCGGCCCGGGAGGGCATTGCATGCCTGCCCAGGTGCAGCCCCCCGTACAGCACGTGCACGGCCGCGGCGAGTACCAGCGAGAGCAGGACGACCGCGAAAAGGAACGACAGCGCCATTCGCAGAAACGGATAGACGTTGACATAAAACGAATCGTCAAGGTGGAACTGCGGGTCCTTGACGCCGAACGGCACCCGGTTGACGAACAGCAGCCACGTCTGCCACCCGCTGGACGCGGCCAGCCCGGATACCAGGCCGATCAGAGCGAGTATGACCAGCATGACACCGCGCCGGTGCGGGTCGATCGCCTGCCGGTAAGCCTCCACGCCCTGATGGTCTGGCCCGGTCGGAGGTTCCGCTGGGCGCATCCGGTACGCCACGGCGATGTTGGCGCCGACGATCAGCGCCATCAGCACCCCGGTGACCAGGAACAGCAGCCACTTGGTGCTGTAGGTCGTGGCGAAGACTCCGGTCTGGCCGACCGAGGAGTACCACAGGTAGTCGGTCCAGATCCCGGCCATGATCGAGACCAGGATCGCCAGTACGACCAGCGCGATGACAGTGGGGACGACGTACCTGGGCCAGCGTGGCAGTACCACGGCACGGCCGCCCGCGGGACCATGCGCGCCGGGAACTCTGAAGGTCACGGCTCTTCCCTTCATCGGCCTGAGCCGCTCGGCGATTACTGCGGAACCCCAGTCGCGTAACGCGCGATCGGATAGATCCTTGACGGCAACTTACCGGCAAGGTCGGTAGTTCCGGCGCCCATCCCCGCCGAAGTGAGCGCTAGCAGCCGGGAACTGGCTGGCCTGCCTTGAGTGCACGAAGCGCGGCGATCGCGCCGCGCAGCGTGCTGACCTTCACCAGCCGCATCCCCGGCGGCACCGCGCCGGCCGTATCCGGGCAGTTCGCAGCCGGGGTGAGGAAGATCGTCGCACCCGCAGCCCTGGCTCCGGCCATCTTCTGCTGGATGCCGCCGATCGGGCCTACCGTCCCGTCGACCGCGATCTCGCCGGTGCCCGCGACGAATCTGCCACCGGCCAGGTTCGCCGGGGTGAGCTTGTCGATGATCGCCAGCGCGAACATCATGCCCGCGCTCGGTCCTCCCACGTTGCCGATGTTGATCTTCACGTTGAACGGGAACCTGAACGACTCCACGACACTCACGCCGATGACCGCCCGGCCCTGGTAGCTGGCCGTCGTGAGGGAAATGTTATGGATCTTGCCGTTTCGCATGATCGAGAGCGTGACCGGCTTGCCGACGGGCCGCGCCCCGATCATGGTCGCGGCGCTGTGGCGGCAGGACACCGGCGAGCCGTCGATAGCGGTGATGATGTCACCCTTGCGCAGCATCCCCGCCGCCGGCAGACCGGACACCGTGCCCGTGATCGTGTCGACGGTCGCGAACTTGATGCCTAGCTGGCACAGGGCTGCCGCCGTCGCCGTCTGCTGGGAGTTCGACATCTCCTGCGTGTCCTGCTTGACCACCTGCCGCGGCGTCTGGTTGGGCGGGAAGAGCTCTTCCTGAGGAACGACCGCCTGGTGCGGGGACAGCCACGCCGCGATCGCGCGGAAGATGTTGAACGGCGGGTTGGCGCCTGGCCCGCCGATATAGGACACCGTGACCATGTTGAGGTGACCTGATGCCTGGTAGGTGCGGTGCCCGCTGATCTGGACGACGGGTTTGCCGTTGAGCGGGCCGAGCGTGTTGTACGTGGGGCCAGGGAGCAGCGCTACGTACGGCACCGGCAGCGCGAACATCACTACCAGGCTGACGAAGACTCCGATGCCGGCGATCAGGAGCGTGACGGCGCGACGTGACATGCCGGCAAGGTTACGCGCTGTTGACCCATTCGCTGTCGCCGCCAGCGAATCGCTGGTGCTTCCAGATCGGCACCGTTTCCTTCAGCTCGTCGATCAGCGCGCGGCATGCCTCGAATGCGGTCGCCCGGTGACTGCTAGAGACCGCCACGACGACCGCGAGGTCACCGATGGCAAGGTCACCAACCCGGTGCACGGCTGCGATGGCGTGCACGTCGAACCGCGAGGCGATCCCCTGCGCCACTGACCGCAGCTGAGCGACCGCCGTCGGGTGGGCGGAATACGAAAGCTGAGTCACCGACCTGCCGTGATCGTGGTCGCGTACGGCGCCGGCGAACAAGGCGATCCCGCCCGCCGCCGGGTCCATCACGGCTGCGCGCACCTCGTCGACGGACAGCGGCGCCTCACGCAGCTCGGCGATCCGGATGACGTTCACCCGGTCACGCTACATCGCCGCGTTCAGGTCTCGCGACGGCGCTTGCGCACTTCCCTGACAATCGCCGCCGTGCCGATGACTGCGACCGTGCCCGCGGCCGCGGTGATCGTCGCGTCCTTCTTCCCGAGCCTGCGCCCTGCCACCGCGTGATGGCCGGCCCGCTGCTCAAGCAGCACTCGAAGTGCCTCGGCGTTGGTGACGGCCGGCTGCCAGCCCGCGTCGCGCAGCGTGGCGCAGTCGACGACCCATGGATAGACGACGTAGTGCAGGTCCGATACCAGCGACGGGGTGATGCCGGCCCGGTGCAGGCGCTGAGCTGTGGCGAAGGTCACACCAGCGGGCAGCTCGATCCGGCGCAGTCCCGACAGCTGTTCCACCTCGTCCTGCTCCAGCCAGCCGGTCGAGCCGACGGCAAATGCCCCGCTGACCTCGCCGACGGCGGCGAGCTCGATCGCGGACATCAGGTCAGACACGTGACAGAACTGCCAGCGTGGGGCGCAGCCCTTGACGGTTATCAGCCGCGGCGCCTCGAAGTGCCTGGTGATGAGCGTGTCGATGCCATCTCCGACCAGAGCCGCGGGACGCACGACGGTGATCGCCATGCCGGGGTTGGTGCGCGGTGAGCGCTCGGCAAGCTGCTCGATCTCCAGGAAGTCACCGACGATGCTGCCATCGAGGTCCGCGCCAAGCGGCGCGCCCTCGGGCAGCGGCACGGGATTGTCCGGGCTGGCGCCGTAGACCATCGCGCTGGTCACGAGCACCATGCGGCTGACTCCCCCGGCGGCCGCCGCGGTCAGCACGGTCTGCGCCCCCCGCACGTTGTAGGCCCGCCTGGCCTTCGGGTCGGAGTCCGCGGCCAGGTCAAGGTCGGTGTGCACGATGACGTCGATGCCTGCCAGCCGCCCGGCCAGAACCGGGTCGCGGATGTCGACCATGCGCCAGGTGACACCCGTCAGCTCGCCACGGTGGTCGTCTATCGCGACGACCCGGGCGAACCGGTGGGACTGCGCCAGTCGTGCGGCCAGCGCGAGGCCAAGGCCGTGCGCGGCCCCGGTCACGGCGACGACCGGCCTGTGGTCGGCGGCGCCCGCAGGCGCGGGATCGCTGGTCACCGCAACCTGCTGGACACCGGCCTTCGGGGGTCTCGGTCCGCCGCGCGGACCGCGCTTTCCCTTGGTGGCGTCGCTCTGCCCTTGGCGAACCTTGGCAACTCGGTCGCTCACCGCGAAGCGCTCCTGGGATAACTTGGCGAATGTGACACGTCCATCCTGCCCGAGAGACTACGGCGATGAGTGAGCCTCCCTTCGGCTTCGGCCTACCGCAACAGCCAGATGACGACCCCGAGCACGGGTCAGGAGCGACTGGAGGCCCCGGCGGGCCAGGCGGCTCCGGCGGAGCGGGCGGCTCCGGCGGGGCGGGCGGCTCGGGCGGGGCGGGCGAAGGCGGACCGCAGGGGCCCGGCGGCATGTTCGGTGACCCGCAGCAGTTCGCCGAGGCGCTGCGTCAGTTCGCTGACCTGATGTCGTATCAGGGCGGCCCGGTCAACTGGGACCTGGCGAAGAACACCGCCAGGCAGGCGATCGTCGCGAAAGGTGACCCGAGCGTGCTGGACAATCAGCGCACCGCGGTCATCGAGGCCCTGCGAATCGCCGACCTCTGGCTCGAGGACGCGACGTCACTGCCCAGCGGGATCCGCTCAGCCCAGGCGTGGAGCCGTTCCGAGTGGGTCGAAGCCACGATGGGGGTCTGGCAGACGCTCTGCACGCCCATCACCGAGCGTGCGGTGGACACGATGGGCGGGCTGTTCTCGGTCAGCGAGGAAGACCTGAACGAGATGCCGCCGGAGATGCGCTCGGCGATGGCCGCCTTCACCGGCGGCGGGCCGCTCGGCGGCGCCGGCGGGATTCCTGGTCTCGGCGGCCTGGGCGAGATGATGCGCAGGATCGGCGGGATGATGGTCGGCGGCCAGGCAGGAGCCGCCGTCGGCGCACTGGCGGAGGAGATCATCAGTTCCAGCGACATCGGGCTTCCGCTCGGTCCGGAGGGTACGGCCGCGCTGCTGCCGGCTGGTGTCGCCGCATTCGGCGCCGGACTATCCGTCGACGAGGACGAGGTCAGGCTCTTCGTCGCGCTCCGCGAAGCGGCCCACCACCGCCTGTTCAGCCATGTGCCCTGGCTGCGGGCGCGCCTGCTCGGCGCCGTCGAGGACTATGCGCGCGGCATCAAGATCGACGCCGATGCGCTGCGCGACGCCATGCCGCAGATCGATCCGGCCAACCCGGAGGCGCTGAGCGAGGCCCTGTCCGGGGCCGCGCTGTTCCACCCCGAGGACACCGAGGAGCAGAAGGCGGCGCTCGCCCGGCTAGAGACCCTGCTTGCCCTGGTCGAAGGCTGGGTGTCCACCGTGGTGGCCGATGCTGCGAAGGACCGGCTTCCGCAGGCTGGCGCACTCGCTGAGGCGATCAGGCGCCGGCGGGCGACCGGAGGCCCGGCCGAGCGCACGTTCGCGACGCTGGTGGGGCTGGAGCTAAGGCCGCGGCGGCTGCGCGAGGCAGCAACGCTCTGGCGGGAACTGACCGACGCACGTGGCGTCACCGGCCGGGACGAACTCTGGGGACACCCCGACCTGCTGCCTACGGCTGACGACCTCGACGATCCGGAGGGTTTCGTCCGCGGTCGTCCGGAACTTGACATTTCCGATCTGACCGGACCTGAGTCCGGCACGGAGGCCGCAGACGGCGCGGATTCCGCAGACGGCGCGGATTCCGCAGACGGCGACGCGAAGCCCGGGGCCGATGAATCGCCCGCCGACGACGACAAGCCCGAAGGCGACGCCAGTTAAGCAGCCGCCGGAACATCTCGGAGAATGTTGGGCCCTGGACCCCCGACATCCTCCGAGATGGCTCGCCGACCGCAGTGGCGGGCGGCGAGCCAGCGGCCAGGAAGGACAGCCGTGCCACGAGTCGGCCCCGTTGTCCACAAGGCTTGCGGGGCATAGTCGCAGGTCACTGGTGGCTCGGCTGCACGGCAGCCAAGAAATTCACAGGCTTTCCCACAGATATCCACAGTGACACTCCGGCCTCTCCCCAGCCCTGACCCGTTTTCCACAGAGCAAGACCCGCCGCCTCGTCGACCCGGCCGGCAACCGGCGGGCAGGACGAGCCGGAGGCAGGGCCCTATGACAGCGGCGCTCCCACAGGCGAAGGCTGGATGTCCGAGGGTGGTGGCAAGCTGCGGGCATGCGGCCAGCGATCAAGTCGGGTCTTCAGCCGGTATGGCGGGACCGGGACACCCTGCAGATAGGAATCGACCCACGACGGGCCATCGCTCTTTCCGGGATGAGCCAGGCGGCCGTCCTGATTGGGTTACTCGACGGCAGCCGGGACCGCGAGCAGGCGATAGCCGCTGCTGTCAGCAGGGGCATCCCGCTCGCGGCAACCGAGCGGATCCTGAGCCTGCTCGCTGCCGGAGGAGCGCTCGATGACTTCCCCGCCAGCACGCTCCGGGAGGTGCCGGCGCCGCAGCGAGCCAGGCTTAGCTCCGAGCTCGCGACCGCATCGCTCGCCTACGGAGACTCTGACGGCGGGGCTCGCATCCTCGCCCGGCGGCGCGCCGGCGTCGTCAGGATCGAGGGTGACCGGAGAATCGGCCAGGCCGTCGGCCGGATCCTGACCACGTCCGGTATCGGCCAGGTCCGCTTCAGC
>DASWAA010000259.1:0-5497 GCA_036391385.1 Streptosporangiaceae bacterium | reverse complement strand
TCGGTCCGGCGCTTGACCAGGTCGCCGGTCTTGTAGAGCCGTCCGCCGGGGCGGAAGGGGTCGTCGATGAATCGCTGCGCGGTGAGGTCGGGCCGGTTCAGGTAGCCGCGCGCCACGCCGGCGCCGCCGATGTGCAGTTCCCCGATCACGCCGGCTGGCACGGGGTTCAGGTGCGCGTCGAGCACGTAGGCCTGGTAGTTCGGCCGGGTCGGCATTCCGATGGGCGGCGGGAGAGCGGTAGCCGGGCCGATGTCCGCGTAGGTCGCGATGACGGTGGCCTCGGTCGGGCCGTAGCCGTTGATGAACCGCGGGCCCCGGCTCGCCCAGCGCCGGGCAAGCTCCGACGGCAGTTCCTCCCCGGCCGTCATCAGCACGCGCAGGCTGGGGAACCGTGCCTCGCCCAGCAGGCCGAGCACCGCGGGGGACAGGCAGGCGAACGTGACCCCGGCGTCGCGGACCAGCGCGGCGAGCCGCGGCGGGGAGTGCAGGGTCTCCGCTGAGCCGAGCACCAGCCGCGCCCCGGACAGCAGCGGGACGAACATGTCCATGACCGAGACGTCGAAGCTGAGCGAGGCGAACCCGAGCACCGCGTCTGACGGGCCGATTCCCAGGTGCTCGATCATGCCCGTGATGAGGTTGACGACCTGCCGGTGCTCGACAAGCACGCCCTTGGGCCGCCCGGTCGACCCGGACGTGAAGATGACGTACGCCGCGTTCGCGGGCGTGACGCCGGTCCCGGCTAGGTTGGCGTCGTCAAGCCCGTTGATCTGGTCCCATTCGGCATCGAGCGACAGCAGCGTGGCGCTGGTCCGCGGCAGCACGGCCAGTGTGGTGTCGTCGGCCAGGACCAGTGCCATCTGGGCGTCGGCCATCATGAACGACATCCGCTCGGCCGGCAGGTCCGGGTCGATCGGGACGTACCCGCCGCCGGCCTTCCAGATGCCGAGCAGCGCGGCCAGCCGCCGGAGCCCGGTGCGCATGCACACCCCTACCAGCACCTCCGGGCCGACGCCCGCCGACCGCAGTCGTCGCGCGATCCGACTGGCCTGCCGGTTCAGGTCGGCGTAGGTCACCTGCTCTGACTCGAACTCGGCGGCTATCGCGCCCGGGGTGCGCTCGGCCTGGGCCTCGAACCGCTGGTGCGTGCACGTCGCAGGGACCTCGGCTGCCGTGTCGTTCCACTCGACCAGCTCCCGGCTCAGTTCGTCCGGGGTGAGGACGGGCAGCCGGGACAGCCGTTGCGACGGATCGGCGACCACTCCGCGCAGCAGGACCTCCAGGTGCCCGAGCAGCCGGTCGACCGTCTCCCTGTCGAAGAGCGCGGTCTTGTAGGAGCATTCCAGCCACAGGCCGTCGGGACGCGCCTCGGCGGCGAGGGTGAGGTCCCATTTGGCCGCCTCGATGCCGACGATCAGGTCCGTGCGGGAGAAGTCCACCCCGGCCGCCCGCGTCGGCGCGTCGGCGCGCTCGGCGTAGGTGAGGGCGATCTGGAAGACCGGCGACCGGCTGGCGTCGCGCTCCACCCCGAGCACCTCGACCAGCTTGCCGAAGGGCAGGTCCTGATGCGCGTAGGCGTCCAGCGTAGCCTGCCGCACCTGGCCGAGCAGCTGGGCGAACGAAGGGTCGCCCGACACGTCGGCACGGATGGCGAGCGTGTTCACCAGGAACCCGATCAGCGGCGCCAGCTCGGCCCTGGTCCGGTTGGCGCTGACGGTGCCCACCACCAGGTCGGTCTGCCCCGTGTAGCGATGCAGCAGCGCCTGCCATGCCGCCATCAGGACGACGAAGAGCGTGCTGCCTTCGGCGCGGGCCAGCTCCCGCAGGTTATCGAGCAGCTCACGGCTCGTGGTGCGCGCGGCGAGGCCGCCGTCGAAGCTGTCGACCGCCGGCCGCGGCCGGTCGGTCGGGAACGCGAGCACCGGTAGTCCCGCGAGCGCCCCGCGCCAGTAGGACGCCAGCTCCTCCAGTACCGCCCCGCTCAGCCGCTCCCGCTCCCAGACGGCCACGTCGGCGAACTGCACTGGCAGCTCGGGCAGGCCGGATCGCTCGCCAGTCACCTCCTGCCCGTACAGCGCGGCAAGCTCGCGCAGGAACACCCCGGCCGACCAGCCGTCGAAGACGGCGTGGTGCACCACGATCAGCAGGACGTGGTCCTCGGCGGCCAGCCGGACCAGGTGCGCGCGCAGCAGCGGGCCGAGGGACAGGTGGAACGGGCGGACGGCCTGCGCCCGCAGGAAGGCCAGCAGCGCCGCCTGTCGCTCGCCGGGGTCCGCCTGCGAGAGGTCCGTCAGCGGCAGGGGTACCGGCGCAGGCGGGTCGATCGCCTGGACCGGGCCCTCGCCGGGGCCGGCGACCAGCCGGGTGCGCAGCGCCTCATGCCTGGCCACCAGCCCGTCCAGCGCCCGGCTCAGAGCCGGCCGGTCCAGCGGTCCGGACAGCCGCAGCGCCTGCGGGATGTTGTACGTCGGCAGGCCGGGTGCGAACCGGTCGAGGAACCACAGCTGGTCCTGCCCGTAGGACAGCGGAAGATCGGCCAATGCGTCGTCGCGCCGCGGAATCTCGCTCACGACGTCGGCGCGACCCCGCATGAGCCGCGCGATCAGCGCTTCCCGCTTAGCATCCGACAACATCAGCCAGCCCCTCCGCTAGTACTTCCGGTCCGTCGTCTTTCCGCGTCCGCCGAGCCGTCATGCGGTCGGCGGCCCCTGCGGCATCTCCCTGAGCCGGTAGACCGGCGAGAAGAAGATCCACAGCGCCGGCGAGCACATCGCGACCAGCGCGACCAGCAGAGCGGGGCGCAGGCCGGCCGCGTCACCGAGCAGCCCGCCGGCGACCGCCCCGACCGGGCCGGCGCCGTAAAGCAGCATCCGGTAGGTGGCGTTCATCCGGGCCAGGACGGCCTTCGGGGTGACGATCTGGCGGAGCGTGATCGAGTTCACGTTGAAGGCGATGATGGCGAACCCGTAGCTGAAATGGGAGGCGACCAGGATCACCATGGACGCCAGGCCGGCTCCGCGCGGCAGCACCATCAGCAGCAGGGCGCCGGAGATCCCGATGGTGGTGACGAGCATGGTGCGCCCGAACCCGAGCCAGGCTCGCAGCCGTGCTGCCAGCAGCGCGCCGATCAGCCCGCCGACCGCCGACGCGCCGAGCACGATTCCCAGCTTGGCCGGGGTGAGGCCGAGTACCCGGATCGCGTAGACGACGAAGATGGTGATCACCGCGCTGAAGCACAGGTTCAGGGTCGCCGACTGGGTGAGCAGCGAGCGGAGCAGCTTGCTGCCGTATACCGCGCGCAGGCCCTGCGCGATCGAGCGCCGGACGGGTACCGGCTCGGCGGGGATCTCGGGGGCGGGCTCGGGCCTGGAGATCGAGATCAGGCCGAGTGCGGAGAACAGGTACGACACCGCGTCCACCGACAGCGTGATGGGCGCGGTGATCAGCCCCACAAGCAGGCCAGCCAGGCCAGGACCGGCGATGCCGGCGAACTGCGCGCTCGCCTGCAGCTTGCTGTTCGCGTCGAGAAGGTGCCGTCGCTGCACCAGTGACGGCACGTACGACAGCGCCCCGATGTCAAAGGTCATGCTCAGCGTGCCCACTAGCGCGGTCACCACGTACAGCAGCCCGATCGACAGCACCCCGGCCACCGACGCGAGCGGCACCAGGCCGACCAGCACCGCATTCCCCAGCGCGCACCCGATCAGCACCGGCCGCCTGCGCCTGCGGTCCAGCCACACCCCGGCCAGCAGCGAGAAGACGATCACGGGGACGAACCGCAGCGCGTTGAGCACGCCGACCTCGAGCACGGTCGCGTTCAGTGTCAGGACGGCCACCAGCGGCATGGCGAACTGGGTCACCTGCGTGCCGACCAGCGACACCGACTCCCCGGCCCATAGCCTGAGGAAGTCACTGTTCCGCAGCACGCCGCCCTCGGCCTGCGCCTGCGTGCCGCGAGCTGCCGTGGTGCCCGCCTGCACTGCCTGATCAGAGGCCATTACTGGCTGCCTTTCCTGGTAGAGCTCTCATCGGGGCATCACCGCGAGTCGGCATGGCACTTGAGAATGGCCATCGCGACCTCGGCGACCTGGGGGGGCCGGAGGAACTCGTAATGGTCGCTGTCCACGCACAGGGTCGTGACCGGTCCGGTCAGCATCCCGCGCCAGTGCTCCCGCGCTGGCGCGTTGGGCGACTGGCTGGCGCTGACGATGAGGGTCGGCGCCTGGACGGCTGGGCCGGTCGGGGTGTAGCCGGCCAGGACCTGGACGTTGGCGCCGAAGACGTCGAGCCTGCGCCGCAGGCGGTCAGCGACGCCGCGGGCATCGGCACCGTCACTGGCCAGGCGTTCGGCCAGCCAGGAGATCTGCTCGTCCGCGCTGGCGGCCGCCGGGCCAGGGGCTGCGGTGGCGTCCCACCCCAGGCTGCGCATGGCATCGGCCACGAACGAGGCGGCGAGCTGCGCCCGCGCCGGGGGCGCCGAGCCGGGCATGGCGAAGGGCGCGTCAAGCAGCGTGAGCAGGCAGACGTCACCGCCCGCCTGCTCGAGCCGCCGGGCGACCTCGAACGCCAGGACGCCGCCCATCGACCAGCCGGCCAGCCGGTAGGGACCGCCCGGCTGTGCGGCGCTGATCCGCGCGGCGTAGTCGTCGGCCAGTT
This sequence comes from Streptosporangiaceae bacterium, assembly GCA_036391385.1. Classification (GTDB taxonomy): domain Bacteria; phylum Actinomycetota; class Actinomycetes; order Streptosporangiales; family Streptosporangiaceae; genus Chersky-822. Next base: position 844 of record DASWAA010000259.1, on the reverse strand, counting down.
CGGCGAGCGAGGACGCGCTGGCTGCGTCCTGACTCAGGCCCGGCGCCTCGAGCCCGTAGACCTTGAAGGTTTCCGCTAGCTCGCGGGCGAGCTGGGTGTAGGCGACGACGGTGCCGCCGACAGGATGGATCAGGTGCAGCGGCAGCTCGCCGGCGCCCTTGCTGAGCTCGACCAGCGGGCCGGAGCCCGCTGACCCCGGCGCGCCGCTGGCGGTCGCGTCGATGCTCGCGGCGAGCTGCCGGGGCGTGGGGTGCAGGAAGACAGCGGTGATCCCGGTGTCTACCCCGGTCGCGCCGACGATCAGGTCGACCAGCCGCATCACCTGCAGTGAGCTGCCGCCCAGGTCGAAGAAGCTGTCTGTGGCACTGACCTGCCGACGGCCGAGCACCGTCGCGTACAGGCCAGCGACGACCGACTCGGTGCGGGTGGCCGGTGCCACGTGCGCGCCGCTCACCGGGCCGCTGCTCTGGTCCGGTGCCGGCAGCGCTGCCCGGTTCACCTTGCCGCTGGTGTTGAGCGGGAACTCCGCCACGGTGATCAGGTGTGCGGGGATCATGTAGCCGGGCAGCGTCCGGGCGAGATGCGCGCGCAGGTCGGCCGGATCGGGACGCGAGCCTGGCCGCGCCCGCAGGTAGCCGGCCAGTTCCCTGTCGCCGGTCGGTCCGGTGACGACGGTGACGACGGCCTGGGCGACGGCGGGGTGGGTGGTGAGGGCGGTTTCGATCTCGCCGAGTTCGACCCGCAGTCCGCGGATCTTGACCTGGGTGTCGATGCGGCCGAGGTAGACGATGCTGCCGTCGGTCCGGCGCTTGACCAGGTCGCCGGTCTTGTAGAGCCGTCCGCC
>DASWAA010000258.1:0-2777 GCA_036391385.1 Streptosporangiaceae bacterium | reverse complement strand
CTGCTCGGCGTGCTCAAGGGCGCCATGATGGTGATGGCCGACCTCTCCCGCTTGCTCAGGCACGACAGCGTCGAGATCGACTGGATCACCGTCTCCAGCTACGGCGACGAGACGACGTCGTCGGGAGTGATCAAGCTGCTCAAGGCGCCCGACCTGGACCTGGCCGGCCGGAACGTGCTGATCGTCGACGACATCACGGACTCGGGCCTGACGCTGTCCTGGCTGCTGGATCACCTGCGGTCTCTGGACGCAGCCTCGGTCGAGGTCTTCAGCCTTCTCCGCAAGCCCGAGCTGGCCCGGGTCGAGGTGCCGGTGCGCTTCCTGGGCTTCGACATCCCGCCCGTCTTCATCGTCGGCTATGGCATGGACTACGCGCAGCGGTACCGGAACCTGCCCTACATCGCCACCATGATCGAGCAGCCATTCGCGGCACCGGAGCACCCGAGGCGCCGCACGAACGGCCGCGCTGTCGGTACCTGATGGCACCATGAGCTTGATGAAGGACCCAGATCCCGCGATCCTGGCGCAGCGATTCGCCGCGCAGTTGCTGACCGGCGCCGCAGCGACCAGCGCCGTGGGCGTCGTGACCCGGCTGCTCGCGGTCCAGGGCCAGGATCCGCGCGGCGCCAGGCTCGCCGTCCGGGTCAGGTCGGACGGCCTGACCGCGGCCGACGTGGACCACGCACTGACCGATGATCGCTCGCTGCTGATCACCTGGCTGAACCGGGGCACCCTGCACCTGGTCTGTGCCGAGGACTACTGGTGGCTGCACGCGCTGACCACGCCGCCGCTGGCGACGGGTAATGTTCGCCGCCTGGCCCAGGAGGGTGTCAGCGCCGACGACGCGGCGAGGGCGGTCCGCGTGATCGACCAGGCGCTCGGTGACGATGGCCCGCTGACCCGGGAGCAACTGGCGGAGCGGATCGCGAGGATCGGAGTTCGCACGGAGGGTCAGGCCATCGTGCACCTGCTGTTCAAGGCCAGCGTGCTCGGGATCGCGGTGCGGGGACCGATGGCCGGGCGCAAGCACGCCTATGTCCGGGTCTGCGACTGGCTGGGCGCGCGGCCAGCGCGGTTCGATCCGGCCCGGTTCGACCGGGATACCGCTCTGGCCGAGCTAGCGCGCCGCTACCTGGCCGGTCACGGCCCGGCCAGCGAGAAGGACCTGGCGAAATGGGCTGGCCTGCCGCTGCGCGACGCGCGGCGCGGCCTGAGCGCGATCGCCGGCGAGCTTGCCGGGCGCGAGGACGGGCTAGCGGACCTGGCGGACCGTTCGGCAAGCTACGGCGCCGCGACTGTGTCCGGCCGGTCTGGCGCCGCGGCTGTGTCCGGCCGGTCTGGCGCTGCGGGCTCGGGGCCGTCAGGCGCCGCGAGCGGCGACCACGGGGTGCCGCCGCCCCGGCTGCTCGGCGCCTACGACCCGCTGCTGCTCGGCTGGGCCTTGAGGGGGCCGGTGCTCGGGCCGCATCAGCAGGTGGTCACGGTGAACGGCCTGTTCCGGCCCTTCGCCCTGGTCGACGGCCGCGCCGCCGCGACCTGGAGCCTGGCCGGCGGCAGGGTGGACCTGGCACCGTTCGGCCCGCTGCCCGAGCGGGTTACCCGGGCGCTCGCGGCGGACGCGGACGACGTCATCCGGTTTCTGGGGAGCTGATCCCGGCGGATCTCAGCGGCAGCGGCAGCGCTGTTCCGGCGGGACGTTGGCAAGCACCTGGTCGGCATGCTCGCCGCAGCCGGTCCAGGTGACCTTCTTGCAACGGTTGCACAGAGCGGGACTGCACACGGGACCTCCTGGTCTCGTTTCGGGGTGTCTCGGCGACTGCCTGAGATCAGGGATGATACCCCCAGGGGTATCGTTGGCCAAATCATCCGAGCTGCGCGCCGAGCGAGATCAGGTCCTCGGCGACGATGTCCGCCCCGGCCGGCGGCGGTGGCACGGTGGTCGCCGACCCCCATTCCAGCGGCCGGGGGATGTAGCCCGTCCGCAGGCCCGAGCGCGCGGCGCCCTCGAGGTCGCTGGGGTGGCAGGCGACCATGAGCACGCGATCCGGCGGGATGTCGAAGAACGCCGGCACCAGCTGGTAGGTCCGTCGGTCGGGTTTGTAGGCCCTGGCGAGCTCGGCGGAGAGTATGCAGTCGAAAGGCAGCCCGGCTGACTTGGCGAGTCTTGTCAGCAGGCCGATGCCGCCGTTAGACAGCGGGGTCAGGATGTACCGCTCGCGCAGTGCCGTCAGGCCGGGAACGGAGTCGGGCCACGGAGCCAGCCGGTGCCAGGCCCGGACCAGCTCGCCGCGCTGCGCCCGCGTGAGTGCCTGCAGGCCGTACTGCTCGGCGACCTCGTCAAGCATCACGCTGTGCAGCACGTCAAGCGGCTGGAACGGCTCCTCGCCCCGGACCTGGCGGTCAAGCACCGGCCGGTACCTGGCTCGCCATGCGTCGGCGACCGCTGGCCAGTCAGCTCGCAGGCCCGCCTCGCCGCCGGCCCTGGCGAGCGCATCGGTGATGCTCGACCGCCAGTCGACCAGCGTCCCGAAAACGTCGAAGGCGATGACCTCGATCTCCATCCGGTCAAGGTACAGGCCGCGGCGCCTGCCCGCATCGGCGCTGACACCGCGGCCCGCACGGCACGAGGAGCGGCTGGTCAGGTCCCCGTGTACATCAGCGAGCCCGGCGTGGTCAGCAGCTGCCCGGTCTCCAGCCAGGTCTTGAGGCCGGACAGGATCATCGGCCAGCCGCCGTAGATCTGGTCGTTCGCGCCCTCGCGGAGCTGATCGTGGATC
>DASWAA010000257.1:0-6842 GCA_036391385.1 Streptosporangiaceae bacterium | reverse complement strand
AGGGGCGGCCATGACTCGGGAAGGGCGGCCATGAGGCAGAAGCTGATGACTGCCGATGAGGTCGTGGCAGAGCTGCGGCCCGGCATGACCATTGGCATTGGCGGCTGGGGCTCGCGCCGCAAGCCGATGTCACTGGTCCGGGCGATCTGCCGGTCGGACCTGACCGATCTTGAGATCGTCAGTTATGGCGGCCCCGATGTCGGTCTCCTGCTGGCCGCGGGAAAGGTGCGCAAGCTCACCTACGGCTTTGTCTCGCTCGACTCGATACCGCTTGAGCCGCATTTTCGCGCCGCCAGGCAGTCCGGCACGCTCGAAGTGGCCGAGTACGACGAGGGCATGCTCCAGTTGGGTCTGTACGCAGCGGCGTGCCGGCTGCCATTCCTGCCCACGAGGGCCGGCCTCGGCTCGGACGTGCTGGCCGTCAACCCTGGCCTGCGCACCGTCATGTCGCCCTACGACGACCAGGAGGAACTGGTCGCGATGCCGGCCCTGAACCTCGACGCGGCCATCGTCCACGCCAGCCGCGCCGACGCGCACGGGAACGCGCAGTTCCTCGGGCCCGACCCGTACTTCGACGACCTGTTCGCGACGGCGGCCACCCGGGCCTATGTCTCCTGCGAGAAGGTGGTCACGACGCCCGAGCTGACCGCGATGGCGCCGGTGCAGAGCCTGCGGATCCAGCGCTGGATGGTGGCGGGGGTCGTCGAGGCGCCACATGGCGCCCATTTCACTTCCTGTGACCCGGACTACGGCAGGGACGAGGAGTTCCAGCGCGAGTACGCCAGCGCCGCCGCGGACCCGCAAGCCTGGGCGCAGTTCGTGGCCCGGTACCTCGACCAGGACGAAGCCGGCTACCAGGCCGCGGTCGCGGCCCGCGCGGGCGCCGACCGGGGTGCCGCGTGACCGCCGCCGCGACCAGGGCGGAGATCTGCGCCGTGGCCTGCGCCGAGGCGTGGCGCGGTGACGGGGAGATCCTGGCCAGCCCGATCGGCGTGATCCCGAGCATCGGCGCCCGGCTCGCCCGCGCCACCTTCGAGCCCGACCTGCTGCTGACCGACGGTGAGGCGATGCTTGTCCAGGGCACCTGGGCGATCGGCGCGAAGCCACCGGTAATCGAGGGGTGGCTGCCGTACCGGGCCATCTTCGACCTCATCTATAACGGCAGGCGCCACGTGATGATGAGCCCGAGCCAGATCGACTCGCACGGCAATATCAACATTTCCGCCATCGGCGACTTCCAGCATCCGAAGGCCGCGCTGCTCGGGGTTCGCGGCGGTCCTGGCAATACGGTGAACCACACGACCAGCTACTGGGTACCGCGGCATTCCGCGCGGGCCTTCACCAGCAGGGTCGACATGGTGAGCGGGGTCGGCTACGACCGGGCCGCACAGGCAGGGCCGTCGGCGTCCAGGTACCACGACCTGCGCCGGGTCGTCAGCAATCTCGGCGTCTTCGACTTCCAGGGTCCCGGGCACCGGATGCGCCTGGTGTCAGTGCACCCGGGCGTGACCGTCGCTGAGGTGATCGAGGTAACCGGCTTCGTGCTCGTGATCCCGGACGAGGTGCCGCAGACCCGTCAGCCGGCGGCACTGGAGCTCGAGCTGATCAGGACCGTGATCGACCCGGATGGTGCTCGCGACCGCGAGGTCAGCGGATGACCTCGTCGCACCCGGCGGCGCTGCGCACGCCGGCCTGCGAGCTGTTCGGGGTCCGGTACCCGATCGTGCAGACCGGCATGGGATACGTGTCCGGGCCGAAGCTGACCGCCGCCACGGCGAACGCAGGTGGCCTGGGAATCCTGGCCAGCGCGACCATGAGCTACCCCGAGCTCGCCGCCGCTATCGAGGAGACTCGCAAGCTCACCTCGGCGCCGTTCGGGGTGAACCTGCGCGCCGACGCGCCGGACGCACAGCGCCGGGTTGACCTGCTGATCAGCGAGCAGGTCAAGGTCGCGTCATTCGCGCTGGCGCCGAAGCCGGAGCTGATCGCCCGGCTGAAGGAGGCCGGGATCGTCGTCGTGCCCTCGATCGGAGCCAGGCGGCACGCCGAGAAGGTCGCCGCCTGGGGAGCGGACGCGGTCGTCGTGCAGGGCGGCGAGGGCGGCGGGCACACCGGTCAGGTCGCCACGTCGATCCTGCTGCCGCAGGTGGTCGACGCCGTCCAGATCCCGGTAATCGCGGCGGGCGGCTTCTTCGACGGCCGCGGGCTGGTCGCGGCGCTGGCGTACGGGGCGGCCGGCATCGCGATGGGCACCAGGTTCCTGCTGACCAGCGACAGTTCCGTCTCCGACTCGGTCAAGCGGCTGTATCTGGCGGCGACGGTCGCGGACACAGTCGTCACCGACGCGCTTGACGGGGTGCCGCAGCGACTGCTGCGCACGCCGTTCGTCGACCGGCTGGTCAGGGACGGCAGCGCCGCCCGGCTCGTGCGCTCGGTCCGCAGCGCGGCGACGTTCCGCCAGCTGTCCGGCAGTTCCTGGCGCGACCTCGTTAAAGAAGGCCTGGCGATGCACCGGTCGCACGAGCTGCCCTACAGCCAGGTGCTGCTCGCGGCCAACACCCCGGCGCTGCTGCGTGCCACCATGGTCAGCGGCTTGCCTGACGCCGGGGTGATGGCCACCGGCCAGGTGACGGGCCTGATCGACGATCTGCCGAGCTGCGCGGAGCTGATCGACCGGATCATGGCCGAGGCGACGGCGGTGCTCGGCAGGCTGGCCGGCGGAGCCACCGGGGGCGGAGCTCACGAGGGCGCGGCATCAGGAGAGGAGACGTCATGATCAGCTCGTCGGTCGACGCCGGCGGCGTCGCCGAGGTCGTGATGGACAATCCGCCGGTCAATGCCCTGCCGGTGGCCGGCTGGCTCGGACTGGCCAGGACGCTGCGCGAGCTCGGGGACGACCCGGCCGTCCGGGTCGTGATCCTGCGCGCTAACGGCCGCGGTTTCAACGCCGGCGTGGACATCAAGGAACTGCAGGCCAGCGCCGACCATTCCGCCCTGGTGGGAGTCAACCGGGGCTGCGCGGCGGCGTTCGCCGCGGTCTACGAGTGCCCGGTCCCGGTGGTCGCGGCGGTGCACGGGTTCTGCCTGGGCGGCGGGATCGGGCTGGTCGGAAACGCCGACATCATCGTGGCGAGCGACGACGCCACCTTCGGGCTGCCCGAGGTGGACCGTGGCGCGCTGGGAGCGGCGACGCACCTGGCCCGGCTGGTCCCGCAGCACCGGATGCGGGCGATGATGTACACCTCAGCCACCGCGACAGCGGCCGAGCTGCGTGACTATGGCTCGGTCCTCCGCGTGGTGCCGAGGGATGACCTGCGCGAGGCCGCGCTGGACGTGGCCCGCCAGATCGCCGCGAAGAACCCGGTCGTGATCCGGGCGGCCAAGGAGTCGCTGAACGGCATCGACCCGGTCGACGTGCGGCGAAGCTACCGGTACGAGCAGGGCTTCACGTTCGAGCTGAACCTGTCCGGCGTCGCCGACGAGGTCAGGAACGAGTTCGGGCACTGACGGAGCTGACCTCACGGCGGGCGCGCTCGATCACTGCTGTACGGGGCGGGCCGCGTCGAGGAAGGTCGGCCGCTGCCCTCCGCCGTCCACCACGAGGTTCGCGCCGCTGACGTAGCTGGCCAGCGGCGACGCCAGGAGCAGGCAGGCGTCGGCGATGTCATCCGGGGATGCCATCCGGCCGAGCGGCACCGTCGCGGCGACGGCGGCCAGTGCGGCCTCGTCGCCGTAGTGCGCGGCCGTGTCCTGCGTCCGCACCAGCCCGGCGGTCACGCAGTTGACCCGGACGGCGGGCGCCCATTCGATGGCAAGAGCCTGGGTCAGCGTGACCAGGCCCGCCTTCGCTGCGGCGTAGGCGGCCGTCCCCGGTGCCGGCCGGGTCGCTGACACGCTGCCGATGTTGAGTATCAGCCCGCCCTCCGGCTGGTCCTGCATGACGGCGTTGGCCGCCTGAGCGACGAAAAACGGCGCGAGCAGGTTCAGCTGGACCACGGCCGTGACGAGTCTGGGAGAGACCGACGCGGCCGGTACGGAGGGTGAGCCGCCCGCGTTGTTCACGGCAAGGTCGAGCCGCCCGAGCCTGCGTACCACCTCGTCGACGACGGCCCTGGCCTCATCGGGGTCGCGCACGTCGGCAGCGGCGAACTCGATCCCGTCGGGGAGCGTCTGCGGCTCGGAGCGCCCGCAGACCAGGACTCGCGCTCCGGCGTCGCGCATCCGAATGGCGATGGCGCGGCCGATTCCGCGGGTCCCGCCGGTCACGAGCGCTACCCGGCCAGCGAGGTCGGTGCCCCCCGCTGGGCGCGGGTGCGACCACCCGGACGACGGCGGCATCCCGCCAGGCTGGTCAGAGGGCATGTCAGATTATGGCACCCCAGCCGGAACCGCGGCCGCGCCGTGCGGCGGCTCCGCGGGGGAAGGAGGCAGCAGCCGCCGCACGGCAGTCCTGGTCGGCCGCCTGATCCTGACCGCTCAGCAGCGCGGGATGCCCGCCGCGGGATCGCTGCCGGTATTCAGCATCCGGCCGGAGACATAGCCTCTGGCCGGCGACAGCGCGTGATACCAGATCGGGTCCTTGAAGATTGACGTGCCACGCACGTAGCAGTCGACGACCACCTTGCTTCCGACGCTGACCAGATAGCCCGAGATCGTCGCTGTGGTCGACGGCGCGGTGCGGATGCGCAGGTCGGCCTCGAGACCGTTGAACTGCTCCTTGAACACCGGCGCCACGCAGTGCGGGACTCCGAAGGCCGGGGAGTAGTGCGCCGCCAGGTCGAATGCCGAAACGTAGCCGGCGATGGGCGCGGAGATCTCGTACCAGATCGGCTCGTCCCGGTAGAAGCTCCCGGTCGTCCAGCAGGTGACGCTCACGCCGGTGCCCTGACGGATCAGCTTTCCCTTGACGCCGGCCCGGGTAGCCGAGCTGAAGACCCTTACCGTGGAGAACAGCGTCTGCAGGCTCCGGCCGCTGGCCGGCCGTGCGCTGACGGCAGATACGGCCGCGTGACCGGACCCTGCCGCCCGGCTGTGGCCGGGCATCGCCGCGTAAGCCGAGCCTGCGAGCACGATGCAGGCCCCCGCAACTGCCGCCGTGCCCGCCGCGAGCCGCGTTGGCCGGCGTCGTGCGCTGAGCGCACCAGTCATCTTTCCCTGCCCCCTTCACTGACATCGCAGCCGCGAGAATTGCCCTGGCAGCAAGCTGCGAATTACCTGGCAATTCTTGACGGGGGATAGCCATGCGAGCGGGCGCCGCGCCAGGTCCTTGGCCGCATCAATGCACGACTTTTAGCTCGAGCCGCCTAGCCTTTTACCCTGCGGCCGCGGGTCCAGACCGCGGTGATGTGCTCCGGCCTGGCTAGTACCGATATGTCCGCGAGCGGGTCCGCGCCCACCGTGATGACGTCGGCGTCGTAGCCGATCTCGAGCCGGCCGCTGCGCGGTGCCTGCGGGCCAAGAGTCAGCGGCGCGGTCGCCGTGGTGGCCTCGATCGCCTGCAGCGGCGTCATCCCGAGCCGGACGAGGTGGCCGACTTCCGCGCCGTTGCGGCCCCAGCAATTCGGCCGGTCCGGGCCGGTGACCGCGATGTCGGTGCCCATGGCGATGGTCACGCCGCGCTCGATCGCCCGGGTCACTGCGTCGGCGTGGGTGTGAGCCAGCGCGATCAGCTTGGCGGCGGCGTAGCCGGGCACGGCGTCGATGTCGGCGAGGATGTCCTCGATGATGGTCCGGGTCGGCACGAGGATCGTTTCCGTCTCGCGCATGGCGTCACAGGCCTCGTCATCGAGGTAGGTGCCGTGCTCGATCGTGCGGCAGCCGGCCTCGATGGCCGCCATGATCCCCGGTTTCCCGTGGCAGTGCGCAGCCACGACGCGGTCGGCCAGCCCGGCCACCTCGACGATGGTGCGGAGTTCGGTCATCGTGAACTGCTGGTGGATCGGATCGTCGATCTCCGACATCACTCCGCCGGAGGCGCACACCTTGATTACCCTGGCGTTTCGCCGTAGCTGCTCGCGGACGGCCCGCATGCACTCGGCCGGTCCGTCGGCCAGCCTCAGCTCGCCGTAATGATGCCCGAAGTCGGTGACCCACGACAGCGAGTAGGAATGAAGGTCGGCGTGGCCGCCGGTGGTGCTGAGTATCGAGCCGGCCGCGTAGACGGCCGGACCTTCGATCACGCCCTCGTTGACTGCCCTGGCCAGGTAGACGCCGAGGCCTCCGACCTCACGGACCGAGGTGATCCCGGCGTCGAGCGCCGCCCGCAGGTCCCGGGTGCCGCGCACGGCGCGCAACGGCACCGGCTCGACCGGAAGCTGGCCGAGGTCGAGGTCGCGCACGCCGAGGAAATGGCCGTGGCAGTCCCACATCCCGGGCATGACTGTCTGCGTCCTGTGCACGGTCGCAGCAGGTGTCTGCGGCGCGTGCGCGGCGGGTCCGGCGTAGGCGATGACCGCGCCGTCGAGCACGACCACTGCGTCGCTCACCGGCTCGCCGCTGCCGGGGATCAGCAGTTCGGCCTCAATCCGCTCCACGGCATCCTCCTGTGCCCGCCCGGTTTTGTCAGCTCGCGGCGCACTGCCGCGGCAGGTGGCGATCTGGCCAGGCAATCATTCCGGCTGCGCCCTGGCCGGCGCAACGTCGGTATCGGCGTGCCTAGATGCGAGGGCATCGGGGAGAATGGCGATGCGGGTGCCGGATTTTGCCCTCCCATCGGATTGTCTATCCACGGATGCGGGCCGGTAATGCGCTATACAGGTAGCGGTGTAAGGGAGCGAGATGCCGCCTACGGACAGGTCAGTGTCCGCGCCTGGCCAGGGGCCGGGGCCTAGCGTGCTCGACCG
>DASWAA010000256.1:0-20866 GCA_036391385.1 Streptosporangiaceae bacterium | reverse complement strand
GTGGAGGCTAGCGCCCTGGCCAGGCCATTGAGGTTCATGCTGCCTGTCTGGCCGATGATCAGCAGCGCCCGGAGCTGCGCCGACGGGACCGCTGACCCGATTTCCTCCACCGCGCGGTCGCACGCTTCCAGCAGTACGGCGAGGCCTCGCTCTGCGGTCGCCACGTCGACGTGACTACCTTCGAAGGCCCGGACCATCACGCATCCCATCGAGGCCGATCAACGACAACGCTCACCTAGGCCCGCTGCCAGCCGGTTACCACGCTACCTAGCCCTGGCCGGCGCGATCCCTGGCCAGCGCGTCGGACCTGTCCAAGCTACTCTCCCATGCACAGCGCTTTATGCGCGTGCGGCGGGCCTTCCCGGCGAGGTCAAGCCCCCGGGACCTGGCGAGCGGCACGGGATGCTGGCAGCAGGCGATGACCTGTCCCAGCGTAATTTAGGCCGGCATCATGCATAACGGTCAGGCTGCTGGGTAGCGGTGTCCGGCGGGCGTCACCCCCCGTTTCGCCCTCGAAGGAGTTACCGACAATGGCTATGACGCTTCGAACACCGAGGACCCACGGCGCCCTCAGCGGCGTGCTCCTGATCCTGCTCGGCGCGTGGGGCGGACTGATCGCGTTCGTCGGCCCGTACTTCCACTACGCCTACACCCCCGACCGGGCCTGGACCTATACCAGCGGCCGGCTCTGGCTGGAGATCCTGCCCGGGGCCGCCGCGCTCGTTGGCGGGCTGATCCTGCTGGTCAGCACGCTGCGCCCGCTGACCATGCTCGGCGCCCTGATCGCCATCGCGAGCGGCGCGTGGTTCGCCGTCGGCGGCACCCTGATTCCGCTCTGGACGCACAGCACCGTACCGGCGCAGGGGGTTCCGGCAGGGGGGACCCTGGCCCGGGCCGTCGAGCAGATCGGGTTCTTCAGCGGACTCGGTGTCGTCATGGTCCTCGTGGCAGCGACAGCGCTGGGCAGGCTGGCGGCGCCCGCGGCCCGGCTGGCCAGCGCTCCGGTCACGGACCCGGACTCCGCTCAGGCCCCGGGCAGCGAGGACTCGCGCACCGGCAGCGGCTCGAACGGCGACAGCGAGCCAAGTCGGATGGCCGTGCTGAGGCGCGTCGCCATGGCCAAGAGCTCATCGTCATCAGGCAGTTAGCAGCGCCCCGAGCCTGCGCAGGCCGTCCCGAGGTGCCTGCGACCGGGCCGCGGGCGTGCCGCGCGAGCGCACGCGCTGCGGCCATGGTTCGTTTGACCTATTCGCCCGCATGAGATCGCCGCGGGCGGCGTAGACTCCGGCCGTGCGCTCGCATCGCAATCTCTGGCTCTGGCTGGGCGGCCTGTCACTGGCCCTCTGGGCCTTCCTGGCTGCTATAGCGCTTGCCGATTTTACGAAAGAACCGCATTACGCACTGCTCGCGAACCCCTGGATGCTTGCCGCGATCGTCTCGTTCCTGATCGCATTCGCGGCGTTCTTCGGTGCCGCACAGGGCTGGACCTTCGTGCCGGTGATGCCGCCAGGCTTTCCCGAGATCACGATCGACGTCGATGGCCTCGGCTCGACGGACACCGAGCGCGAGTCAGGCAGCGGCCTGGACGTGCCCGTCCACCTGCGGTCGTTCCACGCCCGTTTCGCGAACGCGGAGGCGGAGCGGACAGCGAGCCTCACCGTGACGATGTATGTCAAGGTGATAGCCGGCTCGTGGGGACGGGCCGCCGAGGCAGCGTGCCTTCCGCCGGCCTGGACGCTGCCGTCATCGCTCGGCCTGACCCCGATGAGCATGCCGCTTAACCTCGGTCCCGGGCAGGAAATCCGCGGACAGCTGGTCTACGAGATCCCGAGGTATTACCTCGACAAGATCGCCAGCCCGCTTGATGCCCGGCTGGAGATCACTGACCACGCGTCCGGCAAGCGGATGAGCATCGCGGCAGAGCTTGGCCATTACGACAGGGCCGCGATGACCACCGCGCCCGGCGGCCCGCAGACCCTCGGGCCGGAGTTCGACACGACGGCGGCCAGGCCACCCGACGCGGCGCTCGACAGGCCCGGTGGTGCCGCGATGGAGCAGACCTGATCCTGAGTCCTGATCCTGAGCCCGGCCCGGTGCGCGGACCGGCTGGCGGTTATGCGCTTGGCTCGATGAGGTACTTCGAGCCGGTGGCCTGCCTGGCGTAGTCGGCGATGGCATCCGGGGCCAGGGCGCCGGCGAGTGACACCCGACGGGTGTAGCTGCTCGCGAAGGTCGTGGTCAGCTCGGCGGCGACTCGGGCGCGCAGGCGCTGCATCCCCTCCAGTCCGATCCTGGTCAGGAACGGGGTGAGCAGCCAGCCCCCGATCCCCCAGGCCATGCCGTAATTGCGGGTGAGCTCGGTCGGGTTCCGGTCAAGCGATCCGTAGATGTAGACCTGCTTGTGCACGGCGGATCCGTACCGGCTGTAGCTCCCGGCCTTCGCGCTGGCGGCCGCCTCCATGCAGGTCAGGATCTGGCTGGCGAGCCTGCCGCCGCCGATGGCGTCGAAGGCCAGCGTCGCTCCCGTCGCGGTCAGTGCCGCCGTCAGCTCGTCCATGAACGCCGGGGACGACGAGTTGCATACATAGCTGGCCCCGGCGGACCTCAGCAAGTCCTCCTGCTCGCTCCGGCGCACGATATTGACGAGCGGAATCTCATCGGCCATGCAGACCCGGCCGAGCATCTGGCCGAGGTTGGAGGCGGCGGCCGTGTGCACCAGGGCGACGTGGTTCTCCAGCCGCATCGTCTCGACCATGCCGAGCACGGTCATCGGATTGACGAACGACGACGCCCCGTCGGCCGCCGTGGTTCCGGGCGGCAGTTCCAGGCAGAACGCCGCGTCCACGCAGCGGTACTGCGCATACATTCCGCCGCCTGCGACGGCGACGGTCTTGCCAAGCAGCGCCGAGGCGGCGGCAGACGAGCCAGCGGCCACGACCGTCCCGGCGCCCTCGTTGCCCGCCGGCATCGGCTCGCCGACGCGTGCCCGCACCGCACGCATGGCCGCGTCCGGCAGCGGTGCCGTCACGACGGGCCGGTCGGCAGTGCCGCTCCAGACCGCCGCGCTCAGGTCGGCCCCCGCCAGCAGCAGGCCGAGGTCGGAGGGATTGACCGGTGTCGCCTCGACCCGGACCAGCACCTGGTCAGGACCTGGCTGGGGCACGTCGACCGGCCGCAGCGACAATTCCACCGTCTGGTCGGCCCTGACCAGGGTCTGCAATTGCAGCGCCGTGGCCGGTATCTGCGCGGACATTCGCCTGGTCCTTCCGTCTGGCCCGGTGAGCCGTCCAGCCGATGCTAGCTCCGGACGACGAGGCCGCCATTCCCGGGCCCGCGGAACTGGGGACCAACGCCTCTTCCGTGACCAGCGGGAGTAGCCGGTAAGCCTGATCATGGAGGTGGAAGCCATGTACACCGTAGATTCCGCCCTGCAGCACACCTGCGCAGAATTCCGCGAGCAGGCCGCTCGCGGCGAGATCAGCGGCCGGGAGTGCGACCTGCTGATCGACGGGGCCATTCTGCTGGCCGTGCACTTTGAGGCTCTGATTCAGGACGCCATGGTCGGACGGCCGCCAGGCTGGCCCGAAGCCGGACCTGGTCCCGCGACGCCCAGCGCGGACTATGCCGGCGCAGACCGGGCGGGTACGGGCCGTTCGCTGCTGGTAGCCAGCCGGTCGTGAGCGGGGCGACGGGCCGGCGCCAGCTGAATCCAGGGGTGGTTTCCTAAGGGCGCGAGCATAACCGGCGGCTGCGGCTCCTAAGCTTCCTGCGAGCGTGGCGGTGATCGCGGCGACGATGATGACGAGGTGGCGCGGCTGTGGCAGGGCGCGTGGGTGCGGGCACAGGCGCGCTGGGCGATCTGATCCGGCCCGGGATGACGGTCGCGGTCGGGGACGGGTTCGGGGCGCCCAGGAGCGTCTCCCGTGAGCTGAGCCAGGCAGCCGCCCGGGCCGGCGGCGTGCGCCTGGTGCTCGGCTGGGTGCCGCGGGCTGATCCCGGGCTCGATCCGCGAGCGTTCGCCGACGTGCGCACGTACATGCCCGGCTGGGGACTGCGCTCGGCCACGGACGCCGGGCTCGTGCATTTCCCGCCGGTCCGGCTGTCGGCGGTGCCGGCGCTGCTGCACGGACCGTGGCGCCCGGACCTGCTCGTCGCGACCCTGGTGCCGGTCGGCGGCGGGTATGCCTTCGGCACCGAGGTGTCCTGGCAGCGGGCCGCCATCGACGCCGGGGCGCTGGTCGCCGCGGTCGTGTCGCACCGCGCACCGCACGCCGACGCGGGCGAGCCGCTGCCGGCCGACCAGGTGGTCATCGTCGGCGCTACCGGCGAGCCCCCCGGAGCGATGCCCGGGGTCTCACCCGGGCCGGCCCACCGCGCGATCGCCGCGCTGGTCGCGCCGCTGGTCGCCGAGGGCGCCAGGGTCCAGGTCGGGCCGAGCCCGGTCACGACGGCTCTGCTTGACCAGCTCGCGGTGCCGGTTCGGATCGACTCGGGACTGCTGCCTGAAGGCGCCGTGGACCTCGACGATCGCGGGCTGCTGATCGGTGATCCGGTGGCGACCTACCTGGCCGGCGGTCCCCGGCTGTACGCGTGGGCGGACGGCAGGCCGCTGCTGCACCCCGTGGAGTACACCCACGACCTGGGCAGGCTCTCGGCCGACCCGCTGTTCGCGGTCAACACGGCCGTCGAGATCGACCTGGACGGTCAGGTGAACGTGGAGGGTACGGCGAGCTCGGCGCTCGGCGGCATCGGCGGTCACCCCGACTTCGCGGCGGCTGGCGCCCGCTCGGTAGGCGGACTGAGCATCATCGCCGTGCCCAGCGTGCATAACGGCCGCCCGACCCTCGTCTCCCGGCTGTCCAGGCCGGTCTCGACGCCCGCGCACGACGTCGACGTGGTCGTCACCGAGGCAGGCGCGGCGGACCTGCGCGGCCTGTCAAGGGCTGAGCGGCGGCAGGCGCTGTCGCGGCTGTGGTCCGGCTAGCGCGGCCGTGGTCCGGCCGATGCTAGGAGAACCCGACGACAACCTTGCCGAGGACGCGGCGGTGCTTCAGCTCGTCGATAGCATCCCGTGCCTGCTCGGCCGGGTACTGGCGGGAGACCAGCGGGCGCAGGGCGCCGGCCTGGTACAGCCGCAGTACCTCGTCGCAGTTGGCCCGGTCGGCCTGCGGGTTCATGGCGGCCCATCCGCCGTACAGGACTCCGACGATCTGGCACTGCTTCAGCAGCACCAGGTTCAGCGGGATGCGGGGTATGCCTGCGGGAAAGCCGATGACGAGCAGCCGTCCATCCGGGGCGGTGGCCCGCAGCGCCGCCTCCGTGTAGTCGCCTCCGACGCTGTCGTAGACGACGTCCGCCGCACCACCCGGGCACCGGTCCTTGATCAGCGCCGCGAGCTCGCGGCGCCCGGTGTCGCTCGATGGTGCCGGCGGGTAGCAGAACGCGCTGTCGGCGCCGTTCGACCTCGCGACCTCGGCCTTCTCCTCGCTGGAGGCCGCCGCGATGACCGTGGCGCCGAGTGCCTTGCCGAGCTGCACGGCCGCCAGGCCCACGCCGCCCGCGGCGCCGAGCACAAGCAGGCGCTCGCCCGCCGTCAGCCGCGCGCGCTGGACGAGGGCGTGGTACGCGGTGAGGTAGGTCGTCTGGATGGCCGCGGCGTCGTCGAACGGCATGCTGGCGGGGATCGCGCTGACGCGCTCCTGCGGCACGGCGACGAGCTCGGCCATGCCGCCGTAGCCCATCCGCGCCATGACCCTGTCGCCCGCCGCGTACCGCGTGACGCCGGCTCCGGTGCTCACGACCTCGCCCGCGACCTCGCCGCCCGGGCTGAACGGCCGCTGCGGCCGCAGCTGGTAGCGGTCCTGCAGGAGCAGGACGTCAGGGTAGTTCACCCCGCAGAACCTGACCCTGATCAGCACGTCGCCAGCACCCGGCACCGGGTCAGCGAGCTCGACCACCCGGAGGTCCTCCGCGCCAGGCTCCTCGGCGCTCATCACTGCTCTCATGCTCAGCCCTTCCTCGGCAACGCTCATTGTCCCGCCTGCGGGTGACCGTCCGCGCTCTGGTCCGCGGTGACCAGGCTGGCGACCTCCCGGGAGGGATTAGGGATACTTAACCCATGACGAATAGTTCCAGCCCTATTGAGCACATGCTCGAGCGCCTCCGTGGCGCCGGCTATCTCGCCGACACCACCATCGCGACGGTCGTTCACCTTGCCGCCGAGCTGAATAAGCCGGTGCTGATCGAAGGGCCGGCCGGCACGGGCAAGACGCAGCTGGCCAAGAGCGTCGCGGTCGCGGGCGGCAAGCGCCTGATCCGGCTGCAGTGCTACGAGGGACTGGACGAGTCCAAGGCCATCTACGAGTGGGACTACCGGCGGCAGCTGCTGCAGCTGCAGCTGCATCAGGGCAGCTCGACCGGGAACCTGGACGCGGCGGGCATCTTCGGCGAGGAGTTCCTGCTGAGCCGGCCGCTACTGGCGGCCATCCGGTCAGAGGATCCCGTCGTGCTGCTGATCGACGAGGTGGACCGGCTGGACATCGAGAGCGAGGCGCTGCTGCTCGAGGTGCTGTCGGAGTACCAGATCTCTATCCCCGAGCTTGGCACGGTGACCGCCAGGCATATCCCGCAGGTCTTCCTCACCTCGAACAACAGCCGGGACCTGTCCGAGGCGCTCAAGCGGCGCTGCCTCTTCCTGCATCTGGGCTATCCCGGTGTCGAGCGCGAGGCCGAGATCGTCCAGCTGCACGTGCCCGAGCTGGCCGGGCATCTCGCCCGCGAGATCGCCGAGCTGATCGCGCTGCTGCGCAAGGCCGACCTGAAGAAGCCACCGTCCATCGCTGAGTCGCTCGACTGGGCCCGGACGCTGCTGACGCTCGGCGCGACCGACCTGACCGCCGACCTGACCAGGCAGACCCTGTCGGTGCTGCTGAAGTACGAGCGGGACATCGACACTGCCATGGCCGAGCTGCGGATCTAGCATGCAGGAGCTGCTGGCCACGCTGGTGGACGAGCTGCGGAACGTCGGGATCGGCGTCTCCGTCGGCGAGCACCTCGATGCCGCGCATGCCATCTCGCGGCTGTCGCTTTTCGACAAGGAGGTGGTCAGGGCCGCGCTGCAGGGCACGCTCATCAAGCGAGCCGAGCATCTGGACGCGTTCAACCTCCTCTTCGACCTGTTTACCGGGGGCACCAGGGCGCCCGGCGCCGATCTCGTCGCTGGCCTGAGCGATCAGGAGCTCAGGGACATGCTGCGCGCGGTGATCGGCTCGGAGGATTCCCAGGCCCGGCGGCTGCTGGCCGACGAGTACGTGCGCCGGTTTGGCGGGCTCCAGCCCGGTAGCGCCGTGGCCGGGGTCTTCGCGACCATCGCGGTGAACGAGGCTGCCGACCTCGACGGGCTGCGGGCGGAGCTGCTTGATGGCCAGTCTGGCGGGGCCGGCCTGCCGGGCCAGGGGGAAGGTTCGGGCTCGGGCGGCGGCTCAGGACCGGGCGGCTCGGGCGGCGGGCTCCGCAGCCTGCTTGACGCGGCGGCGGCCGATCGGGCCGTGGCGGGCTTGCGTGCCGACCTGCAGGCGGCCGTGCGGCGTGCGCTGGTGGCCGACCGTGGCGCGCAGGCCGTCAGGGTGACCATGCGGGTCGGGCTGGCCGAGGACCTCGACATCGCCAGCGCGTCGGCGAGCGAGCAGGCCGCGATGGCAGCCGCGATCGGGCCGCTGGCGCAGCAGCTTGCCCACGTCATGGCACAGCTCGCCATGTACCGCAAGCGCAGGCTCAGCATCCGCGGCACGCTGCGGCGGGCGATGGGCACCGGCGGGGTTCCGTTCCGCCTGGTCACCGAGCCAGCGCGGCCGCCCCGGCCAGAGATCGTCGTGCTGTGCGACATGTCGGGCTCGGTGTCGGCGTTCTCCCGGTTCACGCTCGACCTGCTGATCGCGCTCGACAGCAGGCTGAACCGGCTCAGGGTCTTCTCGTTCGTGGACGGGGTGGCTGACATCACCAGCCTGGTGCGGGAGGCGCGCGCGGAGGGCCGCAGGCTAGGGCCGCGTGAGGCTGCCCAGGGCGCGGTTCGGCTGAGCGGCAGTTCCGACTACGGCTACGTGCTGCGGGAGTTCGTCAGCCAGCATTCCCGTCAGCTGACCCGGCGATCGGTGGTCCTGGTGGTCGGCGACGCGCGGACGAACTACCTGGACCCGGCCGTGGCGGCCTTCGCCGAGATCGCCGAGCGGGCCGGGCGGGTGTACTGGCTCAACCCCGAGCCACGCCGGTACTGGAACGACGGCGACTCCGTGATCGGCCGTTATGCCCCCTGGTGCGCCCAGGTGCGAGAGTGCCGGACCCTGCGCCAGATCGCCCAGTTCGTGGAATCCCTGGCCGCGGGGCCCGGTCCGGAGCGCCAGCTCGGTAGCTGAACGTCGCCACGCTCACCGGCTGCCGCCCCATCGATGGCCCATCGGTGGGCCTATAGCACCACCGATGGGCCATCGATGGGGTTATGCCTCAGGTCCGGCTTCTGAATTGGGGGTATGTCGGCGGTATTCGGCTGGCTGCGTGATGAGCTAGCTTGACCGGGTGCTGGCAATTCGGGCCTGGTGGCACTCGGCAGTTTCTGTTTTCATGCATTCTCTTTGATATCTTTTTGACTGTTCTTTAGTTTCTCGTACTAGTGCCCGGGTAAATCTTAGACGTTTTGACGGGACAGCGGCCGCCGAGACGGCTAATGTATCCGAATGTAAGGCGTAGTTCCGCCGCGTCGGGCATGTCCGCATGCCTTTCCCCGCGGGACTATGCGAACTTCGCGTGATCGGACTTTATTGTCTGCACTCGTAGCAAAGGCGCTCAGCAAATTCGTAGCCGTGGTGATCCCGGTCGGGATTGCCGCGGCTGTCGCGTTCCAGGGCCCGGCCGCCTGGGCCGCGCCCGTGGCGAGCAGCCATCAGCGGGCCCTGTCGATCCTGCTGCGCATCGACCAGTCGCACTCGCACGCCATGCCTGCTGCCGCGATGCACACCGACGCACCGCGACTGCGCGCCTACGCCTGGGCGCTGGCTCAGACCGGCCACCCGTATGTCTGGGGTGGTGTCGGACCGGGCTTCGACTGCTCAGGACTCGTCATGATGGCCTATCTCCAGGTCGGCGTGCACTTGCCGAGGACCACGACCGAGATGCTCTCCAGCCCGCTGCTCGTCAGGGTCGTGCACCCGCGGATGGGTGACCTGGCCTTCTACGGGACCGGCCATGTGGAGCTCTTCCGCAGGTGGGGCTACACGTTCGGTGCCCACGACGCCGGCTCGGCCGTGGGCCTGGTCCACTACGGCTGGGGCTGGAAGCCGACGGCGTTCTACCGGGTGGTGAAGCGGTGGGACAGCTAGGCGCCGCTCGGTAGGCCGGTGCCGGCCAGCCCGCTGTAACAGGGGCTAGGGCCTGGTGCCGAAGGACGGGCGCCCGGTGAGCTCGGGGAGCACCCGGTAGGCGTCCCGCACCCACGCGCAGAGCAGCGGCCTGCTGTCCCGCGGGTCGATCAGGTCCTGCACCCCGAAGCGCTCGGCGGTGCGGAACGGCGAGGTCACTCCGGCCAGCATGCGGCGGATCCGCTCGGTCTCGGCCTGCGGGTCCTGCGCCTGCTCGAGCTGCGCGCGGAACGCCGCCTCGACGCCACCCTGCACCGGCAGCGAGCCCCAGTCGCCCGACGGCCAGGCCCAGCCCCGGCTGACCCGGTGCCGGTTGACCATGCCGGCCCCGGCAACGCCGTAGACCCGGCGGACGATCAGCTCGGCCTGCGGCACCCGCGCCTGGTACACCGCGGTGATGGCGCGGGCCGCTGGCCGGATCGTGCCGCGCTCCTCGGCCACCCGGCCGATCGTGATGCCGCCCTGGTCGGTCAGGCTGACGATCGGCAGGTGGAACGTCTCGCAGAGGTCGACCAGCCGGGTGATCGCCAGGGCACCTTCCGCCGACATCGTCGTGCCGCGGTACGGGTCGGTGGCCAGGACGCCGACCGGGTGGCCGTCCAGCCGGGCGAGGGCGGTGACAGTCGCCCCGCCGTACTCCGCGTAGGTGAACACCGAGTCGTGGTCGAAGATCGCCTCGAGGATCGGCCTGATCCGGTAGGGGAGCCGGGGATTGCGCGGAACGGCGCTCATCAGGGAGTCATCCTTGCGGTCCGCCGGGTCCTGGCACGGCGCGACCGGCGGGACCTCGTGCACGCTGGACGGCAGGTACGACAAGAAGCTGGCGACGACAGCGAAGGCGTCGTCCTCGGTCTCGGTGAAGCGCTCGATGCTGCCGTTGCGCCGGTGCACCGCCGCTCCGCCGAGCCCTTCCTTGGTCAGGTCCTCGCCGGTGCCGCCGCGTACCACGGGCGGGCCGGCCGTGAACAGCTGGCCGATGCCGGTCACCATGACGGCCAGGTGCGACATCACCAGGCGCGCCGCACCGAGGCCGACGACCGGACCAAGGCAGGCTGCCACCACCGGCACCAGCGACAGGTTCTCCACCACGCAGTCCCAGCCGGGATTGACCGGGACGTAGGTATAGCCGGCGTCCAGCGTCATCTTGACGCTGCCGCCGCCACTGGCCCCGTCGAGCAGCCGGACGACTGGCATCCGCATATCGCCCGCGTACTGCTCAGACCAGACCTGCTTGGCATGGATGGCCGCGTCGCCTGAACCGCCCCGTACGGTGAAGTCGTCTGCGCCGAGCATGACGGTGCGACCGCGCAGCCGCGCCGTCCCGGCGACGAAGTTGGCCGGCAGGACCGAGATGAGCCGGCCGTCGGCGTCGTACTCGCCGAACCCGGTCAGCGCGCCGATCTCGGCGAAGCTGCCCGGGTCGGCCAGCCGCTCGATGCGCTCGCGGACGGTGAGCCGGCCCGAGGCGTGCTGGCGCTCCACTTTCGCAGGCCCGCCCATGGCCTGGGCCAGTTCGCGCCGCCGCGCGATTTCCGCGATCTGCGGCTCCCAGCCGTCCGCGCTGCCCGGGGCGGCGGGCCGGTCCGCGTCATCCGATCCGCTCACGTTCGTCCTTCTTTCCGCGCCCTGTCCCGCAGCTTACGGGCATCGAGGCGACGGCAGCAGGGCCGGTTCCTGGCGGGCAGCCCGGCCACAACGGCCCGCTGACTGGGCGGTCCGTTCCGTTGACAGCGCCATGACCGCCTTCTAGCATCTGGTATGAGGCCTTAAAGCAATGCTGTACTAATTGCGGTAATTAAGGTGATCGTCAATCAGGGGAGGCCGTTCTGTCTGCCGACCAGGAGATTGAGGCTCTCGCTCGCGAGGGGTTAGCCCGCGTACTCGATTCTGATACCGAGCCCGCTGAGCTGGATCCGGACTTGGACATGGCGAGCGGATACGGCCTGACCTCGCTCAACAAGGTACTTTTCTTGATGTCGGCATGCGACGACGCGAACGTCAGCCTGTCGTCGTTCACCGAATCCGATGTGGCCGGGATGCGCACGCTCCGTGATGTCGTCACGGCCCTCTCACAGCACGCTGGAACGGCGGCCTGACCGATGACCTGGGCACAACTGGCGCTCACGCCACTGGAGAACGAGCACGTCCTGCTGCGCCCGGTCCGCCCCGAGGACCGGGAACCGCTGCGGGCGATTGCCATGGACGCCGACATCTGGCGTTACTTCGTGTTCCGGATCCAGACCGACGCCGACTGGGACGCGTTCTTCGACCTCGGCCTCGCCGACCAGGAGGCGGGCCGCCGGGTCGTCTACTGCATCACCGACAAGCGGACCGGGCAGGCCGCCGGCAGCATGAGCTTCTGCAACATCGCCGAGAGTGACGGGCGCCTGGAGATCGGCTGGTCCTGGCTCGGCCGGCCCGCCAGGGGCGCCGGGATCAACAGGTGGGCCAAGTTCCTGATGATGGCCGAGGCCTTCGAGCACCTCGGGGCCGAGCGGGTCGAGTTCAAGACCGACCAGCTGAACACCCAGGCCCGGCACGCACTGTGCAATATCGGCGCGAGCGAGGAGGGCACGCTGCGCAGCTTCAACCCGATGCCAGACGGGCGCCGCAGGGACGCCGTCTACTACAGCGTGCTCAAGGCCGAGTGGCCGCACGTCAGGGAGCAGCTGCTGACCCGGCCGAAGGTTGCCTTAGCCGGGGCGGCCAGATGAGCGTGGCCGCGGGGGCCGGCGCCGGCGAGCCTCCGGCAGCCGCCATCCCGTTCGTCCGCGCCACCGGTGAGCCGTTCGAGGTCGGGTATCGGCATGGCGCGGCGCTGGCCGGCCCGATCGGGGCGTTCATCGACGACGACCTGTGCCGGATCGGCCGGGTCGCTCCCGCGCCGGTGACCCTGGAATCGCTGCGCCCGCTGCTGGCCGGCTACGGCGACGCGATCGCGGCGGCGACGCCGCGGCTGAGCCAGGAGATCGACGGCCTCGCGGCCGGCGCTGGCATCTCCCGCGAGCTGGCCGTCCTGCTTCAGGTACGGCGCGAGGTCATCGGCTACCAGGCGGTGCCCGCTCGCGGTGACTGCAGCACCTACGCGAGCCTGTCGGCCGGGCCGCGCGGCCGGCCGTTACTGGCGCAGACGGTCGATCTCAACGGTGACCTGGACGACCAGATCGCCGTGCTGGACGTCGGCCTCGTCGGCTCGCCACGCCGCTGCCTGCTGCTGAGCTTCGGCGGACTGCTCGGCTATCTCGGCGTGAACAGCGACGGACTGGCGATCGGGCTGAACCTCGTGCTTGGCGGCCAGTGGGGTCCTGGCCTGCCGCCGTACCTGGCGATCAGGCACCTGCTTGACAACGCCTCCAGCGTCGCCGAGGCGCTGGACGTCCTGCACGGGCTGCCGCTGGCGAGCTCGCGCTCGCTGACCTTGTGCGACCCGTCGGCGGTCGCCTGCGTCGAGATACTCGGCGGCGAGGTGCGGCTGGTCGGCTCGGCGCCGGCCGGGCCCGTGGCTCACACCAACCATTACCTGGACCCGGAGTTCGCCCGCCGGGACGAGCTCAACGTCTTCGCCCGGAACTCCTCGCTGCTCCGGCTGAAGGCCTGCGATGACTGGCTGACCAGGCTCGGCGACGCCGACGCCGACGCGGGCGCCGGGGTCGAGGACCACTTCGCGCGGCTGGCTCTGTCCCCGGTCTGCGTTGCCGATACCGGGGACATCCGCCGGGAGCGCACGGTCGCGGCGGTCGTGCTGCTGCCCGAGGCAGCAGAGCTGCATGTCCGGCCCGGCGATCCGTCCGCCAGCAGCACGCAGGCGTTCAGCCTCCGGCCGGCCAGCGTCCTGTCGCCGGCCGACGTCTGGCCGGCGGCCGGGGCAAGCCCACTCACAACCAAGGTGGCGGTGCCATGAACACGGCGGACTGGTTCGTCAGCGCTCCGGATGCCCCCTCGTGGTCACCGCGGATCTTCTGCTTCCCGCACGCCGGCGGCAGCCCGCGGGCGCTGCTCGACTGGCAGGAAGACCTCGGCGACGACGCCGAGATCGTCGCGATCTGCCGGCCGGGCAAGGAGCACAGGTCGGCCGAGCCCGCGCCGACGATCACCGAGCTTGTCGATGGCGCGGCGCGGGCCATCGCCGACCTGACCCAGTCCGACGGGCGCCCGTTCTCGCTGCTCGGGCACAGTCTGGGCGCGCTGATCGCCTTCGAGGTCTGCCGCTCGCTTTGCGAGGCGGCGTCGGCAGGCGGTTACGCCGCCGTGCCGCGCCACCTTGTCGCATCCGGCTGCTCCGCGCCGTCGCTGCTCCCGTCGCAGCGAGTGCAGGACATCGCCCGGCTTACCGGGCAGGAGTTTGCCGAGGCGGTCGGCTTCTTCGGCGGCTTGCCGGCCGAGGTGATCGCCGACGAGGACCTGCGTGACCTGCTGCTGCCCGGCGTGATCGCCGACTTCCGGATGGCCGTCGGCTACCGCTACCAGGTCAGGCCGCCGCTCGCCGTCGCCGCCACGATCGTGGTCGGGCAGGACGACCCGCACGTCAGGACGGCTCAGGTCAGGCCGTGGGACCAGGAATTCACCTGGCAGCCGCAGGTGCACTGGGTGCCGGGCGGTCACTTCTACTTCGAGCCGAGCCCGGCCGCGATCACCGGCATCCTGCGGTCGCTGGTACGGGCGGACCAGCACGTCGAGCTGATCTGAGAGGACGGCATGGGCGAGAGCACCACGTTCCTGGCCGGAGCGAGTTACGTCCTCGGCGAGCACGAGGCGGACCACACCAGCATCAGCAACCTGACCGGGCTGGCCGAGCAGTTCAAGCTGGTCGTCAACCCCGGCCTGTGGGGCTGGGGCACGATCCGCACCACCGGCCGCGAGCTCGAGGATCTCGCCGTCCGCACCGGCTGCGCGACGCTGCGGGCGGCGGCAGCGGATCCGGCGTCGGTGGACGCGCTCGTGCTCTGCTCCACCCGGGTGCCCGGCCCGGCCGAGGGTCATGGCGAGTTCGTCGCCAGCGTGCTGACCGGGATCGGCCTGGGCGACATCCCGTGCTACGGCGTGAGCCTGAACCGGTGCGTGAACCTGCTGGCCGGCATCGACGTGGCCCGGGCGCTGGTGGCCTGCGGCCGGTACCAGCGGATCCTGGTGATCACGACCGACAAGGTGGCCGAAGGCGCCGACCGGATGTCACAGTTCGCGCTGTTCAGCGACGGTGCGGCGAGCTGCCTGATCAGCCGCGACCTCGGGAGCGACGGTCCGGCAGGCGATGGTCGGGCGGACGATGGCCCCGCCGGCGGTACGGTCTCACATCCGGGCGGCTACGAGCTACTGGGCTGCGCGACCGCTCAGGACACCGCCAGCCTGGAGTGGACGAACCAGATCAGTGCCGATCTCGCCCGCGAGGTCAACGAGCGGCTGCTCGGGCCGCTCGGCTGCAAGCTCGGCGATGTCGTGGCGCTCGCGCACGCGAACATCTACATACCGCTGGTCGTGATGAAAGAGCGCCAGGCGGGCTTCACCCCGCAGCAGCTCTACACCGGCAACGTCCCGCGCCTGGGCCATTGCTTCGCCGCCGACCCGCTGATCAACCTCGTCGACCGCGCCGGACTCGGTCACATCGGCGTGGACGGCTACTGCCTTCTCGCCGCGAGCGTGCCCGGATCGAGGATCGGCGCGCTGCTGCGGCGAGTTCGCTAGCACCGAGAATGTGAGAGAGGTCCGCCATGGCCGCGGCACAGCTTCCCGCCTTCGAGCCGCCCGACACTATTGCCGCGCTGCCGCTGACGCCGTTCGAGTTCAGCCCGACGGCCGCCCGCGAGGCGGACGCCATCGTCGGCCAGCAGCCCGATGCGCTGTTCCGTCGGCTGCTGCGGGACCAGGAGTCCGAGGCCGTCCTGCTGGTCGCGCGCCGGATCATGGATGCGTTCCTTAGCCGGTCCCGGCCCGCGCTCCCGGCGTCGGCCGGGGCAGCCGAGATCGCCGCTGAGGTCGCACGGGCCCGGGCCTGGCTGGCCGGAATCGTCGGGTCGCTGGCCGGCGCCGAGCCCGACGCTCGCGACGCCGTGCTGCGCCAGCGCGCACCGCTCAGCCTGATCGGCGGCTGCTGGCTCGACGTGGTCTCGCAGCCGGCCACGCAGCCGTCGGTCATCGTGAACCGGCTGCTCGCCCAGCACTACGCGCTGCGCGGCGAGGGCAACCCGCACCGCACCGCGCACTGGCAGCGCCGGCTCGCGCTGCAGCGAGCCGGGGTCTACCTGCCGGAGATTACCGCCACCGACTTCCTGGCGCAGGCCGGCGCCCGGCCGCTGACCGCGCTGCACGGCTGCTGCTACCTGGCCCTGTCCAGGCTTCCGGCCAGCTTC
This sequence comes from Streptosporangiaceae bacterium, assembly GCA_036391385.1. GTDB lineage: Bacteria > Actinomycetota > Actinomycetes > Streptosporangiales > Streptosporangiaceae > Chersky-822. Next base: position 5,112 of record DASWAA010000256.1, on the reverse strand, counting down.
CTGCCCGAGCTCGTCGGCGTCCACTACGTCGTGCTCGCCCTCGCCGTCGACGACCTGCTGCTCGGTACCGAGCCCGTGCTCGCCGAGCCGGCCCTGCGCGAGACGCTCGCTGCCTACCTCGAGCTCGCCGGACCGGCGGAGCGCGAGCGCCTGCAGGTCGGCATCGGCCTTGCCCTCGCACTGGAACGCGAGCACGTGGCGATGCTCGCCGAACTCGCCTCCTGGCAGCAGGGACTGTCCCTGGAGTCCAAGGTCGCCGCCATCGTCGCACGGCACGCCCCGTACGCGGGTAAGCAGCACAAGCAGACCCGGGTCGGCGGCCAGCCGCTCGCCAGCACCTTCACCGACCCCGAGCTGGACGTGGCCGGATTCCTCCGCGAGTTCCGCGAGTCCGGTCACCTGCGCCGCACGCCCGACGGGCTGTCCAGGTTCACCAGGGCCATCAAGCTCGGCGGACCGATGTTCGGTATTTTCAACGAGAGCGAGGCGGCGGTCTTCGCTGCCTGGGTGACCTCCGTCCAGGCCGGTGACCGCCCCGACGTCGTGGTGACCCCGAACACGGCGGGCGACGACGAGGCCGCGCAGCTGTCAGCGGCGATCGCCGCGAGCGCGCCTGCCGACGTCGTGATCGCCGATCCCGGCACCCCGGATCACCGGGAGCTCTTCTTCCGCCTGATCAACATCGAGCACTTCGCGAACACGCTTCCGCTGGCGAGGCAGCGGGCCGCGCAGCTATTCGCCGACGCCGAGATCCTGTTCGTCCACGGCGCCGGCGGCCGGTACACGGACGCGACGTACTTCGAGTACAGTCCGCAGGCGCTGTACGAGCGGGCCGAGCGGGTCTACTGGGACAAGCTGATCGCGCCGTACCAGCCGCTGGCGGAGATTCCCGATGCCGACGAGGTGGTGTTCCTGCAGGCCACCTACGCTCTCGGCGCGCTGATCGACGCCGCGTGGCTGCACCGGACCGCCGGCACCGGCCGGTCACAGCGGCGGTGCGACGCGGCGCTGTTCTCCATCTACGCCGACGAGATGGGCTTCGGGGACCTGCGCAAGAACCACATCACGCTGATCCACCGCGCACTGAACAGCATGGGCATCCACCTGCCGCACATCCGTGACGCCGCCTTCATGCGGCAGGGCGACCTGCCCGACGAGCTGTACGGCTTCTCGCTGCAGCAGCTGTGCATGGCGCTGCATCCCGACACGTACTACAACGAGATCCTGGGCTACAACCTGGCGATCGAGATGTTCGGCCTCGGCGAGCTGCGCCTGCACGAGGTGCAGAAGCTGCGGCACTACGGGTTCGACGACTGTTACGAGGCGGCGCACCTGACCATCGACAACCTCTCGGCGGGGCACAGCAAGCAGGCCGCCGACATCATCGTCGCCTACCTGGACGAGGTGGCCGCCGCGCTCGGCGAGGCGGCCGTCGACCGGGAATGGCGCCGGATCTGGCGCGGCTACGCCTCGCTGGCGTACTTCGTCGAGCACGCCCTGATCAAGCGGCTTGCCGCGGGCCAGGTCGACGCTGCCCTGGCCCGTCCCGGCGATCCGGCTGAGACCGGCGAGTCGGCCGAGACCGGCGAGTCGGCCGAGACCGGCGACTCGGTCAGCATGGTGATCTAGCCGAGGGCAGGCGGTGATTCGTGGCCCTGGCCCATCCCGCGGTGGTCTAGCCGTGGAAGGAGTACGGGCCGAACCTGCCCCACACCACGACGGCGGCGAGCACGAGCAGCACCAGGTTCACGACGATGACCTGCGACTCCTTGCGGCGAGTGTGAGTGACGACGGCGCCGATCATGACCAGGCACAGCCCGAGCGCCGCCAGGGGCACCAGCACGGGAGCGATGCCGAGAGCCGCCGGCAGGATCAGGCCGATTGCGGCCAGGACCTCGAGCGCGCCGATGACCTTGACCGTGCCGGCGCTGACGTCCTCGGTCCACCCCATGCCCGAGGCGGCCAGTTTTGCCTTGGGCCTGGTCAGCTTCATCAGCCCGGCCCCGAGGAACGCGACGGCCAGGACACCCGCGATGACCCACAAGACGACGTTCACAGCGCTCGGCACCTCCTGAGATGACTTCAATGATTGAGTGAAATCTAGTCACAGTTACTTCAAGGTGCAAGTCATCTGATCGACCGGTCGCTTCAGGCGTGAAGCTATAATGGCCGCATGACTGCCCAGCACCAGCCGCGCTGGCTCGATCAGGACGAGCGGCAGGCATGGCTGGCGTTCGTCGGCGTGCTGATGCGGCTGCCCGCCGTCCTTGACGCCCGGATGCGGCGCGATGCGGGAATCAGCCACTTCGACTACCTGGTGCTCGCGGGCCTGTCCGAAGCCCCGGACCGCACCTTGCGGATGAGCGAGCTTGCCGTGCTCGCCGAAGGCTCGCTGTCCCGGCTGTCCCAGGTCGTCAGCCGGCTGGAATCCAGGGGCTGGATACGCCGCACCCCCGACCCGGCTGACGGCCGCTACACCCTGGCGATTCTCACCGACGCCGGGTGGGCCAAGGTCGCGGACTCCGCTCCGGGGCACGTCGAGGCGGTCCGCGGCTACGTGTTCGACCAGCTGACCAGAGCGCAGGTCGGACAGATGTGCGCCATCGGGCGCCGAATCCTGCGCGCCATCGGTCCGGACGACTCGTGCGCCAGCCACGCGGCACCCGGGCCGTCAGGTGCCGCGGCGAAGACGCCGGTCGCCGACTGACGGCATTCCGGCGCCGGCCGGGGCAGCAGGCCTAGTGTGGTGCTGTGATCGAGGTCATGCCATGCGCTGACGAGGCCGACGAACGGGTCTCGCTCGGGATCTACAACGCCGTCTGGCCGCACGTGGCCATCACGATCGACGAGGTCCGCTCGTTCAAGGACAGCGTCCGTGACCACGTCGAATTCCTGGCGCGCATCGACGGCGCCGCCGTCGGCTCGGCGGTCGGTGCCGTTCTGCCGCGGCGCTCCGACCGGGTCGTCACGATCCTCACGGTGCTGGAGGACTATCGGCGGCGGGGCGCCGGCTCGGCGCTAGTCCACGCGATCGCCGCCTGGGCGGCCGGGCGGGACCTGGGCGAGCTCGAGGTCTCGGTGATGGACGACGACCCTGAGAGCCTCGCGTTCGCTCAGCGCCGCGGCTTCGCCGAGGAGCGGCGCGAGGTGGGGGTCGTGCTCCACCTGGCCGACGTGACGCCGCCGGCGGCCGACCCGCCAGCGGGCGTGCAGATCGTCACCTGGGCGCAGCGTCCTGACCTCGCGCACGGCATGTACGAGGTCGCGGTCGAGGCCGTGCCCGACATCCCCGGCTCGCAGGACGACCAGCCGGAGTCGTTCGAGGACTGGCTGGCGCACGACATGCGGGGCCCGGGCGACAGTCCCGAGGCGACCTTCGTGGCGCTGGCTGGCGACGAGGTCGTCGGCTACGCGAAGTTCAGCCTGACACCGGCTCAGCCGACGATCGCCAGCCACGACCTGACCGCCGTCAGGCGAGCCTGGCGCGGCCGCGGCGTCGCGCGGGCGCTGAAGACCGCGCAGATCAACTGGGCGCTCGCCAGCGGCTATACCGAGCTGCGCACCAGAAACGAGGACCGGAACGCTCCGATCCGGCACCTGAACGCTCGCCTCGGCTACCGTCCGGGAATCGGCAGAATCTACCTCGTAGGACCCGCCGAAGCTTGCTGAGGAACGTCCGTCAGCCGGGCGGCCCGCTCATCGGAAACGAGCGCATCGAGGTCGGGCCGGCGGTGGGGTGCACGTACGGGCGGTAGCCGGCGGCCAGCACCGCGACGATCGACGGCGGGGTGAGCAGGTCGACCAGAGCGTCGGGGCGTACCGGGACCGGCTGGCCGTAGCCGCCGAGCGACCAGGGCAGCAGCGAGCCGCCGGAGCACAGCGCCGGGGTGCCGTCGTGCCAGATCATCGCGCCGTCGGGCAGGTCGCCGGCCACGGCCGGGTGCGTGAGCTTGCGCCTGGTCCGGTCGGTCCGCTCGGCGTGCAGCCAGATGTCCAGGTCCTTCGCCAGCGGCCGCGTGGTCATCCCCTGAGCCGACCGCCAGCTCTGCGCGAACCAGACATGGTCGGCCCGGCGGCAGTAGCCGCAGGGCCGGTGACCGGCGGACAGGGCGGTCGCCTCGTCCAGGAAGAACAGCGCCGTCCAGCGGCCCGGCGGCATCACGTCCCGCCGCCGCCCGCGCCAGTCGAGAACGCAGGAGATCCACATCTTGGTGCGCCACCTGGTCACGCCGAGCGTACGGTCGTCCCGGTGGATACAGCCTCTGTTGCCCATGAGCATTCCGCGGGCTGGGTCACTGACGATCTCCCCGGTTGGCAGGACCCGGTTCTGCAACGGCATCGGTGCGTCCTCGCGTTCGCTTACTGCGCGGAGTCAGTCTGGCAGAGTTCCCGGCCGGCCGGGTCCGCCATTCATCCAGCTTCGGCTAGCTCGTCGCACAGGCCAGCGACGCCGTCGTCGCCTAGCTCGGCGTCCTGCAGGCCGTGCTTGTCTCGGAGCACGACGGCGAGCTGACGCGGGGTGGGATCGATGAACAGCGCGGCGGTGCCGATGTCCACCTCGAGCTCGGTGTCGAGCATGCTGACCAGCCGCATGGCCTGGAGCGAGTTGCCGCCCAGGTCGAAGAAGTTGTCGGTGGCACCTACCTGGTCGCGGCCGAGCAGCATGGCGTACAGGTCGGCGACCATCGCCTCGATCAGCGTGGCCGGCCTGACGTCGGTGGCCGCGGATGGTTCCTGCGACGGCGGTGGCAGCGCGGCCCGGTCGACCTTGTTGCTTGAGTTGAGCGGGAACTCCTCCAGCGTGATCAGGTGCGCGGGGATCATGTAGCCGGGCAGTGTCCGGGCGAGATGCGCTCGCACGCTGCCCTGGTCCAGATCATGGCCGGGCGCCAGCCGCAGGTAGCCGGCCAGTTCCTTGTCGCCAGCGGAGCCTGTCACGACAGTGACGACGGCCTGGGCGATACCGGGATAGGTGGTGAGGGCGGTTTCGATCTCGCCGAGTTCGACCCGCAGTCCGCGGATCTTGACCTGGGTGTCGATGCGGCCGAGGTAGACGATGCTGCCGTCGGTCCGGCGCTTGACCAGGTCGCCGGTCTTGTAGAGCCGTCCGCC
>DASWAA010000255.1:0-4226 GCA_036391385.1 Streptosporangiaceae bacterium | reverse complement strand
AACACCACGTTCAACGGCATCACCGTCGTGGACACCCAGTCCGGCAACCTGCCCTGGACCGTGTCCGCAGCGGCGAGCAACCTGTCTGACGGCACCGGTCACCCGAACGGCGTCATCAGCGGCGAGAACGTGGGCCTCACCAACCTCGCTCCGGTGTTCGTCCCCGGCAACGCCATCGTGACCGGCGACGTCGTTATCACCAACCAGCCTGCTCCGCTCCCGCCGGTCGGTCCGACCGACCCGGGCAGTGCGGGCCTGGGCGGCGGTCCGCACGTCATCGCGACGGACTCGCTGCAGCCTGACGGCACCGTGGGCATCAACGGGACGGTCACCCTGAACGCGCCGACCTCCACCGAGGCTGGCATCTTCACGGGCACCATCACGTTCACGATCGTCGGCTAGCAGCCAGCTAGCAAGCGATCGGGCAGTACCGCCAGAACGCGAGGGCGGGGCGGGCTTCGTCTCATGAAGCCCGCCCCGCCCTCCGCGGCAAGCATAGCCAACGCGGTCACCAGCTTTTTCAGCTATTGCCACCGGCAATTTACCGCTTGTTCATCTTATCGGGACTATCGTCAGGTGTCCTAGCGATACGTTCCATTCGAGCGATACCGGTCATGATGATGAATCACCTGATCTTTGCAGCAGCGCGGAGGATTTCCATTTCATGAATAACTCCCGCTTTAGAGCGCTATTGAGATGCGCATTTATTACCAGTCCGGCTCGGACGGCGGCCCTTCGTATCGCCGCATTCTCGGCGCTCGCAGCGGCCGTCTGCTACGCGGCCGCCCCGGCTCTCGCCGAGCAGGCGAGGCCGTCGGCCGGATCGGCGTCGGCCCGGCCGGCGTCGGCCCTGCGGGCAACCGGACCCGCGCCCCGTGCCTTCTTCGGTCTCGGGCCGGCCAGTAAGACGAAGATCGACGGGCGGTCGTACTTCATCTGGAGCGCCACACCTGGCTCCTACCTCACCGACCACGTCGCGCTGGTCGACTTCGGCACCACGCCGCTGACCCTGCGAGTCTTCGCGACGAACGCTGTGAGCACCGCGCACGGCGGCACCGGCTTCACCAAGTCGGTGATCAAAAAGGAAGGGCCTGCCGCCTGGGTCACCATCCACCTGCCGCACCACGCCTCGTCGGTGCGCCTGGCGCCGCGCAGCAAGCTCATCGTCCCGATCACGGTGGTGATCCCGAAGAACGCGCCCCCTGGTGACCACGAGGGCGCCGTCATCGCCGCGCTGACCTCGGTGGTCAAGACGAAGAAGAACGTGAAGGTGCACCTTGTCCAGCAGGTCGCCGTGCGGATCATCGCCCGGGTGTCCGGCAAGCTCCGCCCGCGGCTGAGCATCACCGGCCTGCGGGTGCACTACAGCGCCCCGCTGAACCCGTTCGGCACCGCCCCGGCGACGCTGACCTTCACTGTGAAGAACACCGGCAACGAACTGCTCGGCGGCAAGGTGTCGGCCTCGGTGCACGGCCTGTTCGCCTCGACCGAGGACCGGCGGAACGCGGTCATGGTCCCGGTCATGCTGCCCGGCGGATCGGACCAGGCGAGCATCACCATTCCCGGCGTGTACCCGGAATTCCTGATGACCGACCGGGTCACGATCACGCCCGCGATAGCGACCGGGCAGTACGACCCCGGGCTCACCAACTTCGCCGCTCAGTCGACCTTCCTGGCGATCCCGTGGATCCCGGTCGCCATCGTGATCCTGCTCGCGGCAGCCGGCTTCTGGCTCTGGTGGCGGCGCCGCCGGCCGGTCCGGCCCGATGCGGGCGACGACAGCGGCGGCCGTCAGTCAGACCCGGTCAAGGTGGAGGCGTGATGCGTAAAGTAACGATGCGCGGCGTACAGGCGGCGGCGCTCGCGGCGGCCGGCATGCTGGCTGCCCTAGCCCCGGCCCAGGCAGCGCTGGCCGGGACGACAGCAAGGACAGGCCGCACCCAGGCCGCGTTCCACCTGCCGTACACGGACCCGAACCAGGCGGGCTGGCTGACGCTCTGCGGCACCAACCTCAAGCCGGTGACGCACGGCAGCATCAAGACCGCGCCGTTTGTCTGGCGGGTGGTTTCCGATGTCCCTCCGCCGCAGGGCTATTTCATCAAGGGCGCTAAGGCGCAGATGTTCGCCTATCAGCCCCGGCCGTACACCCCAGCCGGGGCCTGGAGCGGGACAGTGATGGGCGCGGCCTCGTACTACTCCAGCCGCACCCACCCGATGGCCCAGTTCACGCCGATCGACTCACCGCTGACGCAGATGACGCTCGCCTTCCCGCCGATCTGGGAGCACCTCATCGAGCTACGTCTTTACCTCGGCGGGCCTGGCCTGACCGAGTACGTCGACCACTACGCGGCGGCCGACATCCAGGTGAGCGGAAACTCCTGGACGCTCGTCGCCGGCGGGCACTCGTCCTGCACGGACGGCAAGGTCGTCTCGGTCGAGACCGTGGTCGGCATGCCGGGCGCCAGCGGGACGCCGAAGCCGTCATCGACGTCCGCGAACGGTACCGGCGGCTCGGGCAGCCCGGGAGCGCAGCCGTCAGCCGGGACCTCCGCGGGCTCCGGCCAGCCGCCGGGCGGGCAGCTTGCCGCGAATACGACCACTGACTCGAGTTCCTCGGCTGGCGGGGTAGCCCTCGCGGTCGTCATCGTGCTCGTCGCGGTGATCGGCGTTCTGGCCACCGGCAGTGTCTGGTGGCGCCGCCGCCGCCGGGCCACCGGCTGACGTTCTCTTCCGCTCATACCCAACCCGAAAGGATCGTCGTGAAGAAGAACACGTTGCGCTCGCTGGCAGCCGGGGTAGCCGCCCTGGCCGCCGTCGGCGCTGCTGTCGTGGCGAGCACGGGAGCTGCCCTCGCCAGCGGCGGAGGCGGCCCGACACCGCCGTGGGAGTCCTCGGTGACCCCGAACGGTTTCCTCACCTTCTACAACGCCCAGGGCCAGGTGGTCACCGGCGGCTCGCTGACCGCCAGTGGCCTGGGGGTCTACGCGGTGGCGTCGAGTGCCGACAGCAGGTCCGGTGACAGCAAGGCGACCCTGTACGTCTACACCCCGGTATCCGGCGAGAACCCCGGGCTGTGGTCAGGCGAGCAGATCAGCGGCTCGACTAGCTACCCGAACGCGACCGCGCCCGCGCCGATCGGAACGACGTCCAACCCGGTAGAGAGCAACACCAACGGGACGGACGTCTCGTTGAGCTCCTACATCGCCGGGTTCCCGAACACGCAGACCGCCGCCGGCTACCCCAACCTGTACGACGTCCGCATGAAGGTCTCGGGCTTCGGCATCGGGATCGAGCCGACCTACTGGGACACCGTGATCTCGGTGAACACCCAGGCTGGTACCTGGTCGGTGGACTGGCCGGACTGGACCCAGGGCACGACCACCACCCTGACCGCGTCGCCGCCGAGCCCGCAGAGCCCGCCGGCCAGCCCGGTGACGCTCACCGCGACCGTCTCGCCGGCCACCAGTGGCACGGTGAGCTTCTGGAAGGGGTCCACTCAGATCGGCACCACCCAGACGGTCACCTCCGGCAACGGCGTCGCCTCGGTCCAGGACACCCCCGGCCAGGGCACCACGAACTACAAGGCGATCTTCACCCCGGCCAACGTCGCCTCCGGTGACATCGGGTCGGCCGGCACGCTGTCCTACCAGGTTGTCAGCGCGCCGACCTGGATACCGGTGGTATTCGGGCCGAACAAGGTCGGCTCGGTGGAGAACTGCGTCGCCGGCTTCCAGAACGCCACGTCGGTGACCTACGCCTGGCAGTCGAACGGCACCGCGATCACCGGCCAGACCGCGAGCACCTTCACGCCGCCGCCGGCCTTGCTGGGCCAGATGCTGACCTGCTCGGTGAAGGCGAGCAACGGCGCCGGATCGGTGTCCGGGACCAGCGCCGGCGTCAAGATTCTGCTTGGTAACGCGCTCGTCCCGGTCACCAAGCCGGTGATCAGCGGGCCGCATCTGCCCGGCAAGGCCGAGACCGTGACCGCCGGCACCTGGTCACCGGCCGCGCAGAAGGTCACCTACCAGTGGTTCGTGGGAACGACCAAGATCACAGGGGCGACCAAGTCGTCCTTCACCGTGCCGTCGACGGCCAGGGGGAAGACCGTGCACTGCGTCGTGACTGCCTCGGCGACCGGCTACGCCAACGGTGTCTACACCACGCCGTCGGTGACGATCACCTGACCGGATAGCAACCCCCGAGAGCCGGCCGGGCGCCGTGAGGCG
>DASWAA010000254.1:0-2502 GCA_036391385.1 Streptosporangiaceae bacterium | reverse complement strand
CTCATCGCGCCATTGCCGAAAGCAAAGCGGGCCGCCGGTTGTTATTACTCGGCGGTCCGCAGGCGCGGTCCGCCAGCGGGGCCGGGCAGGGTTGACCGCGGGTCCGTGCCTGGCCGGGGCGGGTCTGGCGGATGCCAGGGCGGCCCTCGCGGATCTGGACGGCCGGAAAAACGTCAGTACCCCCGGATAGCATTGACGGCGCGCCCTCTAGGCCAGCACGGTGCACCCTCTAGGCCAGCGGGGCCGGGGTTTCCCGACGCCCAGACCAGGAGAAACGAAGCGTACAGTGGCAGAACGACTGGTAGTCCGCGGTGCCCGCGAGCACAACCTCAAGGACGTCTCGCTCGACCTGCCGCGGGACGCCATGATCGTCTTTACCGGTCTGTCCGGCTCGGGTAAGTCCAGCCTCGCGTTCGACACCATCTTCGCCGAGGGCCAGCGGCGGTACGTGGAGTCGCTGTCGGCCTATGCCAGGCAGTTCCTCGGCCAGATGGACAAGCCCGATGTCGACTTCATCGACGGGCTCTCGCCGGCGGTCTCGATCGACCAGAAGGCGGCGAGCCGCAACCCGCGCTCGACCGTCGGCACGGTTACCGAGGTCTACGACTACCTGCGGCTGCTGTTCGCGCGGATCGGCAAGCCGCACTGCCCGGTCTGCGGGCGCCCGATCGCCCGGCAGACACCGCAGCAGATCGTCGACCGGGTGCTCGAACTGGACGAGGACACCCGGTTTCAGGTCCTGGCGCCGGTAATCCGCGGCCGCAAGGGCGAGTACACCGAACTGCTGCGTGACCTGCAGACCAAGGGTTACTCCCGGGCCAGGGTCGACGGCGCGACGATCAGGCTCGACGACGTCGCTAGCGGCACCGGGCAGCTGCCGAAGCTCAAGAAGTACGAGAAGCACACCATCGAGGTGATCGTCGACCGGCTGGCCGTGAAGGAGTCGGCGCGGCGGCGGCTGACGGACTCCGTCGAGACGGCGCTCGGCCTGTCCGGCGGCGTGGTGGTCCTGGACTTCGTTGACCTTCCAGATGATGACCCCAACCGTGAGCGGATGTACTCCGAGCACCTGGCCTGCCTGTACGACGACCTGTCGTTCGAGGAGCTCGAGCCGCGGTCGTTCTCGTTCAACTCGCCCTGGGGCGCCTGCCCGGACTGCACCGGCCTTGGCACCAGGATGGAGGTCGACCCGGAGCTCGTGGTCAGCGACGAGGACCTGTCGCCGGCCGACGGCGCGATCGGCGTGTGGGCGGGCGGGCACGTCAGCGACTACTTCCTGCGGCTGATGGAGGCGCTCGGCTCCGCGCTCGGGTTCAGCGTGGATACGCCCTGGGCGAAGCTGCCGGCGGCGGCGAAGAAGGCCCTGCTGCACGGCCATTCCGAGCAGGTGCACGTCCGCTACAAGAACCGGTACGGCCGGGAGCGCTCGTACTACACCAACTTCGAGGGCGCGATCCCGTACATCACCCGCCGGCACTCGGAGGCGGAGAGCGACTCGACCAGGGAGAAGTTCGCCGGCTTCATGCGCGAGGTGCCGTGCCCGTCGTGCCAGGGGACCAGGCTCAAGCCGCTGACCCTGGCCGTCACGATGGACGGCCGGTCGATCGCGCAGTACTGCGGGCTGCCGATCGGCGAGCTGGCAAAGCTGCTGCGCACGCTGGAGCTGTCCGATCGGGACCAGCAGATCGCCGGGCGAGTGCTCAAGGAGATCAACGCCAGGCTGGGCTTCCTGCTGGACGTCGGCCTCGACTACCTGACCCTGGACCGGGCGTCCGCGACCCTGGCCGGCGGCGAGGCGCAGCGGATCAGGCTGGCGACCCAGATCGGCTCCGGCCTGGTCGGCGTGCTCTACGTGCTCGACGAGCCGTCGATCGGATTGCATCAGCGGGACAACCACCGCCTGCTCGAGACTCTGCTGCGGCTGCGCGATCTCGGCAACACGCTGATCGTGGTCGAGCACGACGAGGACACCATCCGGGCCGCCGACTGGGTGGTCGACATCGGCCCGCGAGCGGGGGAGCACGGCGGCCAGGTCGTCGTCTCCGGGCCGCTGGACGAGCTGCTGTCCAGCCAGGAGTCGCTGACCGGCGCCTATCTGACCGGCCGGGAATCGATCCCGGTGCCGGCCAGGCGGCGCAAGGTGAGCAAGGCCAAAGAGGTCGTGGTCAAGGGCGCGACCGAGCACAACCTGCGCGGCGTGGACGTGGCGTTCCCGCTCGGCTGCTTTATCGCCGTCACCGGCGTGTCAGGCTCGGGCAAGTCCACGCTGGTCAACGACATCCTGTACGCCGCGCTCGCCAAGCAGCTGCACGGCACCAGGATCGTGCCTGGCAAGCACGCCAAGGTCACCGGAATGCACCAGCTCGACAAGGTCGTGCACGTCGATCAGGGTCCGATCGGCCGGACGCCGAGGTCGAACCCGGCGACTTACACCGGCGTCTTCGACCACGTCCGGCGGCTGTTCGCGCAGACGACCGAGGCGAAGATCCGTGGCTACCAGCC
>DASWAA010000253.1:0-17312 GCA_036391385.1 Streptosporangiaceae bacterium | reverse complement strand
CGTTATGCCTCGTTCATGCAGGTGCCGCTGGGCGAGCAGCAGCCCGCTCAGCCGCTCGTCGAAGGCGGGCTTCGGCACGTGCGCACCGACCAGGTCGGCCGCGCCCTCGTGCAGGGTGCCCTGCAGGCTGCCGTCCGCCTCCCGCTCGAACCTGCCGTCTGCCGGGTCGGGGGTGTCCTTGCCGAACCCGGCCAGCTCGAGTGCACGGGTGCTGGCCCAGGCACCATGCCCGTCGCGATTGGTGAGGAACGCGGGCCTCCCGCCCGTCAGCTTGTCCAGCTGATGCCGGCTGGGCGTTCCCCGATCGAACCACTCCATCCGCCACCCGCTGCCCGCGATCCACTCCTTCTCGGGGTGCGCCGCGGCGTACGCCTCGATCCGCCCGACCGCCTCCTCGAAGGTGGCGCAGCCGATCAGGTTGCAGCGGACCATGGTGACTCCGGCGAACGCGGGATGCACGTGCGCGTCCTGGAACCCGGGCACCAGTGCTCGTCCGCGCAGGTCGACGACCTGCGTGCGCGGGCCCTTGCGGTCGGTGATCGCGGCCTCATCAGTGGCGCCGACCGCGACGATCACGCCGTCGGCGACCGCGACCGCGCCGGCCGGCTTTCCGTCCGGCGCCGTAGCCGGCCCGAGTCGCTGGCCGGTCGTGTCCGCTGTGTAGATCGCGCCGCCGCTGAAGATCACGTCCGCGAAGCCCGGCATGTGTTACCCCCGAGTCGTGCTGCCTGATTTGTCGCGCTCCTATCATTCCGCAGCGCGAGGCTAGTTCGGGCGATGGGAGTCGAACCAGATCCCGGTAATCGGATAGTGCGTGGCGGCCTGGCCGGTCAGCGGGATGCCGTAGGCCTGCTCGATCGTGCGCAGCACGTTGTAGTGGTCGATCGGCCTGGCGGACCGGCCCGGCCGCACCTGCTGGCCGGCGAAGATCGTCACTATCCGGTTGGACTGGCTGCCGTCGTCCTCGTCCCAGGTGAGGATCAGCAGGCTGTCGTGCGTCATCGCCCACTGCGCGTAGCCGGCCAGGTGCGCGCGGAGCCAGCGGTCACCGGTCGCCACCGAGCAGTCGTGCATGTCGTTGCACAGGTCAGGTACGACGAAGGAGACGGTCGGCAGCCGGGCGTAATCGCCGGACGGGAACTGCGAGAATGGCTGCCCGGCCGATCGGGGAACGTTAGTGAAGTCGGTCCAGGGAGCGTGTTTTCTCGCGTAACCGCCCTGGTCGCATACGGCCGATCCTGGCGCGGGCAGGCCCTGCGCATAACCGGTGAATGTCAGCCCGGCGGCGATCAGCTCCGACGCAAGATTCGGCGCGCGGATCACCGTCGGGCACTGGTCGCTGGTGACGCCATGCGTGCTGCCGGAGAACAGCGCGAGGTAATTGGGCTCGCTGGGATGAGTAACGCCATACGAGGCGGTGAAAAGTGCCCCGTGGCTGGCCAGGTCGTTGATGAACCGGGCTTGCGGATTGCCGATGATCTCGCTGTAGGAATGGTTCTCCATGACGACGACGACGGTGTGCCGCGGCCTCGGCACGATCGCTGCCTGAGAGCCGGACGGGCTGCCAGACGGCGACCCGCCCGCCGGGGCTGAACCGCGCTGGACGCCGATGTTCGGCGGCGTGCTGCCCGCGCACCCGGCAGCCGCGAGGGCGGCCAGTGCCACCGCCGCGACGCGGCTGGTCACTCCCCTGGTCCGCCACGCCGGCCTAGCTCGCCTAACCGGCCGCCCTCCGCCGCCCGGCTCGCCGCGGGTGCGCTCGCCCGCCTGCCTGTGTCGCACAGGCACCATCATGCCCGGCGCGCTGGCCGATGCCCTTGCCAGGCCGAAAGTGCCTGGTGCCAGAACTGGTCATTCTGTGGCAGAGTTCCTGCATGGGGCCAGTCGTCCAGACCAAGTACGGAGCCGTCCGCGGCGACGCCAGCGACGGCGTGTCGAGGTTCCTCGGCATCCCCTACGCCGCCAGCCCGACGGGCGCGCTGCGCTTCGGGGCGCCGGTCCCGCCTGAGCCGTGGGACGGAGTCAGGGCCGCCCTGGCGTTCGGCCCGACGCCGCCCAAGCCGACCTACCCGGTCCCCTTCGACACACTGCTCCCCGAGCCGGGCATCGACGGCGACGACTGGCTGAACCTGAACGTCTGGACCCCCGATCCGCAGGCCGACGGCCTGCCGGTGATGGTCTGGATCCATGGTGGCGCGTTCGCCAACGGCAACTCCGCGGTCCCGATGTACGACGGGCAGGCGTTCGCCCGGGACGGCGTGGTGCTGGTCAGCATCAACTACAGGCTCGGGGTCGACGGGTTCGCGCTGCTTCCTGATGCGCCCGCCAACCGCGGCCTGCTCGACCAGATCGCCGCTCTTGAGTGGGTGCGGGACAACATCAGCGCCTTCGGCGGCGATCCGGCCAATGTCACGATCTTCGGTGAGTCCGCGGGCGGGATGAGCGTCACCACGCTTCTTTCCCTGCGCCGCGCCGCCGGGCTGTTCGCGAAGGTGATCGCGCAGAGCGGTGCTGGTCAGGCCGCCGCGGCACCGGCAGACGCCGCCATGGTCACCGCCGAACTCGGTAAGGTGCTTGGAGTCGAGCCGACCGCGAGCAGCCTTGCCGCGCTCGACCTGGCGGACCTCATCGCCGCGCAGGCGACCATCCGCGATGCGCTGGCAGCGAGCCCTGACCCGGCCAGGTTCGGCGCCAGCATCGTCGCTAGCTCCATGCCGCTGATTCCCGTGCTGGACGGGGACCTGATGACCGCGCCGCCGCTGACGTCCATCGCAGCGGGGAACGGCGCGGAGATTCCGCTGCTGATCGGCACGAACGCCGAGGAGTTCCGGCTGTTCCTGGTCCCGTCCGGGGTGGCCGCCCTGATCACTGACGAAGCGCTCGCCGTGATGGCGGCCGGGATCGGCGGGAACGAGCAGGTTATCGCGAAATACCGGGAGAATCGCCCCGGTGCTTCTCCCGGGGATCTGCTCGCCGCCCTGATCACTGACCGGTTCTTCTGGATGCCCGCCCTTGCCGTGGCCGAGGCACGGGCGGCCGGGCCGGCTAGTACCTACTTCTACGAGTTCGCCTGGCGCAGCCCCGGCCTCGGCGCGGCCCACGCGCTGGAGATCCCGTTCGTGTTCGACAACCTCTCGGCGCCGGGGGCCGAGGCCGCCGTGGGACCTGGCGCGCCGCAAGAGGTGGCTGACCAGATGCACGCCGCGTGGGTCAGGTTCGCTAGTACCGGGGATCCGGGCTGGGCCGCCTTCGACGCGAGCCGCCCGGTTCGGGTCTTCGACGCGGGCGGTGGCTCGGTCGAACTCGACCAGCGCCGCGACGAGCGCGAGATCTGGCCGCAGGGTGAGCCGCAGGACTGAGCCGCGCACAGGCCCGCAGGGCGGAACCTGCGAGCTTGGCTGCCGGGCGGCGCCGCGAGCACGAGCAGAGCCTGACGCTCAGCGTGCTACGCCGCGCACTCCCGGCAGATCGGCTCGCCGCCCCGCGTCTCGGCAAGCTGGCTCCTGTGGTGCACAAGGAAGCAGCTTGAGCAAGTGAACTCGTCAGCCTGCCGAGGGATCACCCGGAAGGACAATTCCTCATTTGACAGGTCTGCCCCGGGCAGCTCAAGGGACTCAGCAACGTCGTCAGGATCCAGGTCGATCGACGTGGATGACTTATCCATCCGGCGAGCTTGAAGCTCTTGCAGGCTGTCCTCGGTGAGCTCCTCGTCAGTCTTCCTCGGACTGTCGTAATCGGTAGCCATAGTGGCTTTACTCCTCCATCGTTAGAACTCGTCGCGCGAGTGCAACGCTTTCGCGGCTCTGGTTGTGCCCGAATCCGGCGGGGAATTCTGTCACGTCCCCGCCAGAGGTACACGTAGCCGACCCCCGCGGCGGTTCGTGTCGCCACAAATCACGCGCAGACCTCGACCAACCACCGCATATGCATTCCAGCCAGTCCCCCGAACCTCAGCGCCTCAGTCGGCGTCCCGCTCGGCGTCGAGGCCCAGGAGCAGGTCGTGCAGCTCGGTAAAGAGCGCACGCCCGGCCCCGATCGTCATCGACGAGCCCGCCGGCTTGCCGGAAAGCCCGCCCACGACTGCCCCTGCCTCGCGGGCGATTAGGCTACCCGCTGCGATATCCCAGTACTGCACGCCCCGCTCGTAGTAGCCGTCGACGTTGCCCGCGGCCAGCGAGCACAGGTCCACCGCACAGGCGCCGTTACGCCGGATGTCCCGTACCCGCGGCAGGACGGCGCTAAGCACCTGCCCCTGGACCGCGCGACGCCCAGGCTGGTAGCCGAATCCGGTGGCGATCAGCGCCCGCGACAGCGGGACGTCGCCGCGGCACGACAGCGGCACCCGTACCGGGACACGGCCGAGTGTCAGGTCGGTCACGCTGGCTCGCCAGGCGCCGCCGCCGAGCATAGCGCCGAACAGCGCGTCCCGCAGCGGCACGCAGACCGCTCCGGCGACGACCTGACCGCGCACCTCGGCAGCGATGCTGACCGCCCAGTCCGGCAGCCCGTAGAGGTAGTTGACCGTCCCGTCGAGCGGGTCGACGACCCACCGGACTGGCGCGTCTCCCCCGGTCTGGCCGCCTTCCTCGCCAAGGATCGCGTCCCCGGGCCGCTCGGCCAGGATCCGGGACCTGATCAGCCGTTCGGCAGCCTGGTCCATCTCGGTCACCACGTCGGTCGGGCTGGTCTTGGTGGCGACCACGGCGGGCCTGCCGTGCCGCCCGGCGAGCAGTTCGCCCGCCTCGCAGGCCACCGCGCACGCCAGGCCCAGCAAGTCGTCCGGGTCGGTCCCGGTCATGTGCCACCCTGTGGCCGGCCCGCAGGCCGTCCCGGGGGCCGGCCCCGGCCGGTGCCGCAGCAGTGCTGCGAGCAGAACGAGCCGGCGTCCGCTCCGAGCGCACCCGCCGCCTGCTCAGGCGGCGCCGTAAGGAAGTCACGGACCAGGGACGAGATCATCGAGACGAATCCAGGGTCGGTGCCGGGCGTCGCCGCTCTGACCATGGGCAGGCCCAGCCGCTCCGCCGTCTGAGCGGCCTCGACGTCGAGGTCGTAGATGACCTCCATGTGATCGCTGACAAAGCCGATGGGCACAACGACCACCGCCCGCGATCCGGCGCCGGCCAGGTCGGCGAGGCAGTCGCTGATGTCGGGCTCCAGCCAGGGCACGGTCGGCGGGCCACTGCGGCTCGAGTACGCCAGGCGCCAGGCCGTCCTGCCGACCCCGGCGGCCACCAGGCCCGCCACCTCGGCGAGCTGTGCCGGGTACGCTCCGCCGGCGGGACCGCTCGCGGCGCACATCGCCTCGGGAATGCTGTGCGCGGTGAACACCACGCCCGCGTCGTCCCGCAGCTGCGCTGGCAGCGATTCCAGTGCTCGCGCGGTGGTATCGGTGAACGCGTCGACGAAGCCAGGGTGACGGTAATACGGCGGGATCTTGACCACTCGCGGCGCCCGCTCGCCCACGGCGGCCCTGGCCCTGTCGATGTCCTCCAGATACTGCCGGCAGCTCGAATACGAGCTGTAGGCCGAGGTGGCGAAGGCAATCACCTGCCGCACACCGGCGTCGGCCATCGCGCGGAGCGTGTCGGTCAGGTATGGGTCCCAGTTCCGGTTGCCCCAGTACACCGGCAGGTCGATGCCGTTCGCCGCGAAGTCCTTCTCGATCGCGCTGAGCAGGTCACGGCACTGCGCGTTGATCGGGCTGACGCCGCCGAAGTGGTAGTAGTGCTCGGCCACCTCGGCGAGCCTGCTGTCGGGCACGTCGCGCCCCGCGGTGACGTTCCGCAGGAACGGCATCACGTCGCCGGGGCCTTCCGGCCCGCCGAACGAGAGCAGCAGGAACGCATCCGTAGGCGCCATGCCGCCATCTAATCAGGCGCTGTCAATCGGGCCGGACGGGACCGTATGGCCAGGGCCTGCGCTAGTGGTACTCGGCGGCGTAGCGCTGAGCGAGTGCCAGCACCTCGTTCACGTACCAGTCGGCGTGGTTGTAGGCGAAGATCGCCTGGCGCAGCCCGGCCGCGGTCCCCGAGGATGCTCCGTCGGCACAGAGCATCCTGGCCGCCGACGGCACGGCGTCGAACGGGTTCATGATGTCGGGCGGACCGGGCGGGCCGAAGCCGTCGATCCCCCACTGCGCCCAGGTGGCCGGCATGAACTGCATCGGGCCGAGCGCTCCCGCGCTTGACGGCCCCATGTTCTGCCCGTCGCCGCTTTCGATCTGGCCAATGGCGGCCAGTACCGTCCAGGACATCGCCGGGCAGAACTTCGACGCCGAGGCCTGGAACAGCTGGAGGTAGCTCGTGATGTGCGCTGGCGCCGTGCCCGCAGGCAGCCCGCGACCACGCAGGCCGACCACCTTGGCGCCGCCGCCGAGCACCTGCCGCACCTGCGCGCTGAGCGTGGCTAGATCCGGCCCCGGAGCACTGATCAGGACCGCGATCTGGTGCACGAGGCCGAGCTTGCGCGAGACCGCCTGGTTGACCAGCACGCCGACGCCGGTGATGCCGAGGCGGGCCGCTCCCGCGAACCGGACGCTTGTCGCCGACGCCCCGGTGAGCTGGTAACTCGCGCCGGGGGTCAGGTTGAGCAGGACCGCTGCCCGGCTCGACGCGACGAAGTCACCGGCGGCCAGTCCGGTCCACAGCCGCTGGTCCGAGGCGGTCGGCAGGGGCACCCAGGACCTGAACTGATCCGGCTGGACGCCGATCACGTTCACTGGCTGGCCGGCCAGCGTGATCTGCGCTCCGTCGAAGGTGATCAGCTTCCGGACGCCCGCGATGGCGCCGAGCCTCCGCACGTCGGCCTGGCTCACGCCGTGCGGCGCGACGATCAGGATGTCGGGCAGGATGATCCCGCTGAACGCCGCGCTGCCTGCCTGCCCGGCCGGCCGTGACGGCGGGACAGGCGCGCCAGCGCCGGCCGGGAACTCCGCCGGCTCGCGAGCCTGCGTGGCGGTCGTCGTCTGCGCGGTCACGCCGCCAGCGGTGAGCGCCATGACGATGGCCAGGCCGACCGTGATCGCGCCGCCGACGAGGAACGCGGGGCGCGGAATCGAGGTCCATGGCAGTGCGCTCGCGCGCTCGCGGACCCGGCGCAGCAACGACCCCATGTCCATCCTCATACCCCGTCGGGCGCCATTTTCAGCCCCCGATGGACAAATTAGCTTGTCACACCCTATACGGTCAGGTGGGGAGGTCGCAGCAATGACGCAGGTCCGTGCCCGGCGCGGGAGCAGGGAGCCTGCCAGCACCGACCGCAGGAATTCCTATCTCGCGCTGCTACGGACTCCCGGAGCGCTGGCGTTCTCCGCCACCGGCTTCATCGGCCGGATGTCGATGTCGATGTACGGGCTCGGCACCGTGCTGCTGATCGTGTCACTGACCGGCCGGTATGGCATGGCAGGCACCGTGGCGGCGGCCGGCTCCATCGGCTACGCGGTCTGCGGCCCGATCGTCGCCACCTGGGCCGACCGGCTCGGCCAGCGCCGGGTGCTCGCGGCCCAGGCCGGGATCTTCACCGTCAGCAGTGCCGCCTTCATCGGCTGCGCCGAGGCCAGGGCACCGATCTGGACGCTGCTGCTGATCGGCGTGGCAGCCGGCGCGTCGATGCCGTCCGTCGGCTCGATGGTGCGCAGCCGGTGGAGCGTGCTGGCCGACGGAGACAGCCAGATGCTGCATACGGCGTTCGCGCTCGAGTCGGTCAACGACGAGCTGATCTTCGTAGTCGGCCCGGCCCTGGTGACCGTTCTCGCCACGCAGCTGTTCCCGGCCGCGGGACTCGGGACGGCCGCCGTGCTCGCAGCGGGCGGCACGCTGCTGTTCGCCTTCCAGCGCCGTTCCGAGCCTGCGCCGAAGCCGCGACCGCCCCGGACGGGGCGCCGGGCCATGCCCTCGCTGCCGGCCGCGGGCCTGATCACGCTCGCACCCGCGTTCCTGCTGCTCGGCTCGATGTTCTCCAGTATCGACCTCAGCACGGTGGCGTTCGCGACCGATCTTGGCCACAAGCCGGCGGCCGGAGTGATCCTGGGCACGTACGCGGCCGGCAGCGCGGTCGGCGGCCTGTGGTACGGATCGCGGCACTGGCGTGCACCGCTCGGGCGGCGGTTCACCATCACCACGGCCATCACAGTGGCGGGAATCTCGACCTTCTGGGCGGTTCCCGGGCTGCTGGCACTTGCGGTGGTCGGTTTCCTGTCCGGCCTCGCCATCGCGCCCACGCTGATGGCCGGCTACGCGATCCTGGAAGGCCAGGCAGCCGAGCACAGGCGCACGGAGGCCATGGCCTGGCTCAGCTCGACGATCTCCGTCGGCGTGGCGGCAGGCTCGGCCGTCGCCGGGCGCATCATCGACCTGCATGGCGCCCGCTGGGGCTTCGGCTTCGCCGCCTGCTGCGGCGCCGTCGCCGTGCTGATCTGCGTGATCGGGCTGAGCAGGCTGCGCACGGAGCAGGATCGCGGTTCCTAGAATCAATGAAGTGCGATTCCTATCTGAGCCAGTCCACGACCTGACCTACAGCGACGTCTTCCTGGTGCCCAACCGGTCGTCGGTGACGTCGAGGAACGACGTCGACCTCGCCTGCTGGGACGACAGCGGCACGACGATCCCGATAGTCGTGGCGAATATGACGGCCGTCGCAGGCCGGCGGATGGCCGAGACGGTCGCCCGGCGCGGCGGCATCGCCGTCCTGCCGCAGGACATCCCGGTCGACGTGGTCGCCGAGGTGATCTCCTGGGTCAAGGCCCGGGACCTGGTCTATGACACTCCGCTGACGCTAGGCCCGGACGCGACGACCGGCCATGCGCTGAGCTTGCTGCCCAAGCGGGCGCATGGCGGCATCGTGGTGGTGCAGGACGGCCGGCCCGCCGGCGTGGTCACTGAAGCCGACTGCATCGGAGTGGACAGGTTCACCCAGCTCCGGCAGGTGATGTCGACCGAACTCGTCACGCTGCCCGCCGGAGTGGATCCCGAGCGCGCGTTCAGGCTGCTGCAGGCCGGGCGGCACAAGCTAGCCCCGGTCGTGGACGAGGCGGGGAACTGCGTCGGCATCCTCACCAGGACCGGAGCGCTGCGGGCGACCCTCTACCAGCCTGCCGTGGACGCCCGGGGCAGGCTGCGGGTCGGGACCGCGCTCGGCATCAACGGCGACGTGGCCGCCCGTGCCAGGCAGCTGCTCGACGCCGGCTCTGACCTGCTGGTCGTGGACACTGCGCACGGCCATCAGGAGAAGATGCTCTGGGCGCTTGAGGCGGTGCGCTCGGTATCGCCGACGGTGCCGGTCGTCGCCGGCAACGTCGTCACGGCCGCGGGCACGGCTGACCTGATCGAGGCAGGCGCCGACATCGTCAAGGTCGGCGTCGGGCCTGGCGCGATGTGCACGACCAGGATGCAGACCGGGGTCGGCCGGCCGCAGTTCAGCGCGGTACTCGAGTGTGCCGTCGAGGCCCGCAGGCTGGGCAGGCACGTGTGGGCCGACGGCGGGATCAGGTATCCCAGGGACGTCGCCCTCGCCCTGGCCGCCGGCGCGTCAAGCGTGATGATCGGATCCTGGTTCGCCGGCACCTGCGAGTCGCCAGGCGACGTCTACCGCGACCCGGAGGGCAAGCTCTACAAGGAGAGCTTCGGCATGGCCTCGGCCCGGGCGGTCCGGCTGCGCACGGCCGCCGACTCGCCGTTCGAGCGGGCACGCAAGGAGCTCTTCGACGAGGGCATCTCCAGCTCGCGGATGTACCTGGACCCGCTGCGGCCCGGAGTCGAGGACCTGATCGACGCGATCATCGCCGGCCTGCGCAGTGCCTGCACCTATGCGGGCGCCGGCAGCCTCGCCGGACTGCACGAACTGGCCGTGGTCGGCACCCAGAGCACGGCCGGCTATACCGAGGGGATGCCGCTGCCTATCAGCTGGTGACGGCTGGCCTGGCGGGCTCGCGCCCGGCTTGCACCGGACTGTGCCCGACTGCCATTCTTTGGTGCCATGTCCCGGTCACGTCGCCTGCACAGTGCGGTGACAGCCGCCGGCGGGCTCGCCGTCGTCGCTGTCATCGCGGCCGCCCAGTCGGCGACCGCCCAGTCAGGCGCTCCCGGCGCGCCGGCCGCGCTGGCGCGGTCGGCGGTCACCAGGCCGGCCGGCGGCAGTGCACCCGACGGATCGAGCACAAGAGGCCGCGCGAGCGCATCGCGCCAGGGACCCGGCTACGTCGACGCGTATGCGGCCGAGCTAGCCAACGCGGCCACCGAGAAGCAGCTGTGGGGGCGCAGGCAGTACAGCGCACGGCCGATGGCCAGCATCACCAAGGTGATGACAGCCCTCGTGGTGCTGCGGGCCGGCCACCTCGACCGGCCCATCACGATCACGGCGAAGGACGAGGCCTATCTCGGGTGCTGCATCCAGGGAGCCGGCCTGTACGTCGGCGACGTCCTTACCGCCCGTCAGCTCCTGTACGCCATGCTGCTGCCGTCAGGGGCAGATGCCGCGGCCGCACTAGCCGGCAGCTACGGCCCTGGCTGGCCGGCCTTCATCAAGAAGATGAACGCTACGGCCCGCACGCTGAATCTGGTCAAGACGCACTTCACCGGTTTCGACGGGGTCGACCCGAAGACGGTGTCCACGCCGCGGAACCTGCTTCTGCTTGGCGAGGCCGCCATGAAGTACGCGGCCTTCCGTGACGTGGTCACGAGCAAGTCACACGTCATCGTGGCCAGCTCGCGCAACCATCGTTACTACTGGCCGAACACGAACCTGCTGCTTGGCCAGTACCCGGGCGCGATCGGCATCAAGACCGGCTGGACCCCGGCGGCAGGCGAGTGCCTGCTCTTCGCGGCGGTGCACGACAAGAAGACGCTGATCGGCGTGGTACTTGACAGCGCGGCCGCCAAGACGGGCCAGATCTTCATCGACGCCACCCGGATGCTCAACTGGGGATTCGGCTTGCACGTGCCGCTGCCAGCGCACCAGCCCGGACAGTTGCCGAAGGAGTAGTGCCGGGCCGTCAGACGGGTCGCGACTCGCCCGCCAGATGAGCAGACTGGCCGGCGATCTGGCCTAACCTCGGTGGCATGACAGCACCGACTGCCGCGGCCGGACCAGGGACCAATGGCTCCGGTCCGAGCGTGCTCGTGGTCGAGGACGATGAGGGCATAGCCACCCAGCTCGTTCGCGGCCTCACGCGCGGCGGCTACCAGGTCGACCATGTGACGACCGGGAGCGCCGCGCTCGCTCACCCCCCGCCGGATGTCGTCCTGCTCGACCTGGAGCTACCGGACGGCGACGGCGTCAGCTTCTGCCGGAAGCTGCGCGAGCGGTCATCCGTAGCGATCATCGTGGTGACGGCTTACGGCGAGGAGGCCGACCGGGTCAATGCGCTCGATGCGGGGGCGGACGACTACCTGGTCAAGCCCTTCGGGCTGGCGGAGCTGCAGGCCAGGATCCGGGCCGTGCTGCGGCGGGTCAGGCCCGGCAGCGAGCTGATCAGGCATGGCCCGCTGACCATCGACCTGCGGACCAAGAAGGTCACGGTCAGCGGTCAGGAAGTGGCGCTGACCCCGAAGGAATTCGACATCCTGGAGTGCCTGGCGCTCGACCCTGGCCGGGTGGTGGCCCGCCAGGAGGTGCTCGAGTCTGCCTGGGACTCGCACTGGTACGGCCCGACCAAGGTGCTCGACGTGCATGTGGCCGCCCTGCGCCGCAAGCTCGGGGTGCCCGGCCTGATCGAGACCGTCTACGGACGGGGTTTCCGGCTCGGCGAGGTCTAGGCCGATGGCGCGCCGGATCGCCGTGATCGTGATCGCGCTGGTCGCGGTCCTCATCGGCACCGTGGCCGTGCCGCTCGGGATGATCACGGCGGCGCAGAACCGGCACGACTTCAACGACGACACCCTCGCGACGGCGACTACGGTCTCCGGCGTCGCCGAGGAGCACCTCGACGACCGCTCGGCCGGAGCGCCGCTCGCCAGGGCGATCGGGGAACTGCGCCGCCATGGCGACCTGGTAAGCGTCTACGACGCCAACGGCCAGTGGGTGGCCGGCAGCCGGTCGATCCCGGCCGTCACGCCAGCCCTGATCAGCCGCGCCCTGGCGCGCCCCGGAGTGCGCGAGTTCCCGACCGCCGACCGGCTCATGGTCGTGATCTCGGTGACGACCAACCACGGGCTCAGCCGCCTCGGCGTGGTGGTCCTGTCCCGTTCCGCCGAGGTGCTCGACCACCGGCAGACGGTGCTGTGGGCGTGGCTCATCCTGGTCTCGGTGGCTGGCCTGCTGGCGGCTGCCTTCATCGCGGCCGCGCTGACCCGCTGGGTCGGCCGTCCGCTGGGGGCGCTGGAGGCCGCCGCGCAGCGACTTGGTGACGGCGACTTCGAGTCCAGGGCGCCGGTACGGGCCGGCCCGCAGGAGGTACGCAGGCTGTCGACGATATTCAACCGGATGGCTGGCCGGCTCGAGGCGCTGGTCAGCGGCCACCAGGCGATGATGGCCGACGTCTCGCACCAGTTGCGCACCCCGCTCGCCGCCCTCAGGCTCCGGCTCGACGTGCTCGCCCAGGACTCGCCCGCTCAGCTCGCGGACGAGTTCGCCGGCGCGCAGGAGGAGGTAGCGCGGCTGTCCAGGATGGTCGACGGGCTGCTCGCCGTCGCGCGGGCGGAGAACGTGACCACCCCGCCGGTGCCGGTCCCGGTCGAGACGGTCATCAGGGACCGCTCCGCGGCCTGGCGCCCGGCAGCCGAGGAGAAGGCCGTCGACGTCATCGCCGCCGAGGTGGAACCGCTCACCGCGCGGATGGGCGATGGCCACCTGGAGCAGATTCTCGACAACCTGCTGGCCAACGCCCTTGAGGCGGTCCCCGAGCACGGCCACATCCGGGTGAGCGCTGCCCCGGCCGGCAACCGGGTGCGCGTCGTCGTCTCCGACGACGGACCGGGGATGAGCCCGCAGCAGCAGCGGGCCGCGTTCCGACGTTTCGCGTCGGCTACGCCGGGCGGGACCGGGCTGGGCCTGGCTATCGTGCACCGGCTTGTCACCTCCGACGGAGGAACGGCAGAATTGTCAGATACGCCTGGTGGCGGACTGACCGTGACACTCGATCTGCCGGCGACTCCGCGCGAGCGCGCCCTTCGCCGGCCGAGCGTCTCGCCATCCGCTAGCCGCGATCTTTAGCATTTCTGAAGTCTTCCTGAACCGGTTCTCCAGGCTGAATCGGGCAGGCTGTGTGTGCCCCATCCCGAGGAGGACCGACACATGCGCTGGCCCCATGAGAGTGCGATTACGCGCCGCGACGAGCATCTCGCGCGGACGCGCAGGCTCTCGATCCGGATCGCCGGGGGCGCCACGGCAGCCTCGTTCGGCATGGCCGCCGCACTCGGCTTCGCGCTGCCCGGTAAGACGGCCACCAGCAGCGCCCAGTCACCGAGCCAGCCGGCCACGGGCACGCAGCAGGGGTCGGGCACCAGCACAGGAACCGGCACGACTCAGGGATCGGGCCATCACCACCACCGGCTGTCGGCGCCGGCGCAGGCGCCGGCGCCTGCACCTGCACCGCCGGTGGTCACCTCAGGAGGATCGTGAGACGGGTGACCCGATGACCACCGGGCACCTGCTGCTGAGCGCTCCGTCGATGTCCGGCACGAGCCTGCTCTGGTACACCACCCGGGCGACCGGCATCGTCGCGCTCGTGCTGCTCACCGGCACGGTGATGCTCGGCGTGGTGGGTACGGCACGTGCCGCCTCGCCGCGCTGGCCTCGCATCGTCACCGCCGGCCTGCACCGCAACCTCGCGCTCACCGCCACTGCCCTGGTCGGCGTGCACATCATCACCACGGTCCTTGACCCGTACGCCTCGATCAGCGTGGTGGCGGCGTTCATACCGTTCAGCTCGCCGTACCGGCCGCTGTGGCTCAGCCTCGGCACGGTCGGGTTCGACCTGCTGCTCGCCGTGCTGATCACCAGCCTGCTGCGCGACCGGCTCAGCCATCGCCTCTGGCAGGCGGTGCACCTGATGGTCTATGTCAGCTGGCCGGTAGCGCTGTGGCATGGCCTGGGCACCGGCACCGACACCAAGCTGCCGTTCGTCCTGGCGATCGACGTGCTGTGCGTCGCCGGCGTCGGGTGGGCGATCTGGTGGCGGCTGTCCATGACCGAGAACCCCATGACCAGGCTGGCCGGCCTGGCGGCGCTGGCATTCGCACCCCTGCTGACCCTGGCCTTCGTGATCTTCGGCCCGCTGCAGCAGGGCTGGGCGCAGCGGGCGGGAACGCCGACAGCGCTACTCGGCAGCCGGACCCAGACGCAAACGCAGACCCAGACCCAGAATCAGACGCCTGCGGCCAGCACCGGCGCCAGCAAGCCCGTTCACCTTGTCGACGCGAAGTTCACCGGGCACCTGACGATCGCCACCGCGCAGGGCCAGCGGACCATCACCATCTCGGGCAGCACGGTCGCCGCGCCGAAGCAGAGCTTCGTGATCCTCTTGCAGGGGGCTCCGGCCGGCGCTAGCGGTGTCTCCCTCACCGGCGGCACCGTACGGATCGGCAACTCCTACTCCGGTCCTGTGATCCAGCTCGCGGGTAAGAACCTGGTGGCCGCCGTATCCGGGCAGGCAGGGCAGCGCCACGCCGTATTCACGCTCACCATTAATGGCTCGGCAGTCACCGGAACGGTCAGCCTGCTAGCCGAGACGGGGGACTAACCGATGTCACGATACGGCGGCCTCACGGCGCCGGAGAGCATGCGGCATTCCGGCTACGGGCACCGGGCAGACAAGCTGGGCATGTCGAGCCGGCTGACCGCGGGATGGCAGGAATCCGGGCAGCCCGCGTCGCTGCGCGCGCACATCGACCGTTACGGCCCGGCCCCGCAGCGCGGCACCGGCCGCCATAACGCGCTCGTCGACGCGGTGACGCAGGCCGGCCTCACCGGCCGGGGCGGCGCGGGCTTCCCGACCGGCGTGAAGATGCGCTCCGTGGCCTCGCAGCGCGGCCGTCCCGTGGTGGTGGCCAACGGGATGGAGAGCGAGCCGGCCAGCGAGAAAGACAAGGCGCTGCTCGCGCGTGCGCCGCACCTGGTGCTCGATGGCGCGGTCCTCGCGGCCATGGCCGTCGGCGCCGACTCGGTGCACGTCTGCCTGCCACGGTCCAGGGAGTGGCTGATCGCCATCGTGGAAAAGGCGCTCACCGAGCGGCTCGCGGTGAATCTCGACCCGATCAGCATCCAGGTGCACGGGCTGCCGCACCACTACGTGTCCAGCGAGGAGACCTCGCTGGTGAGCTGGCTGAACGGCGGGGACGCGCGACCGACCGCCGTGCCGCCGCGCCCGTACGTCAAGGGCGTCGGCCAGCGCCCGACCCTGATCGACAACGTCGAGACACTGGCCAACGTGGCGCTGATCGCCCGGTACGGGCCTGCCTGGTACCGCCAGGCCGGGATTCCGGACGCGCCAGGAACCATGCTCACCACGGTGTCCGGCGGAGTGGACGCACCCGGCGTCTACGAGATCGAGGTCGGCACGTCGATCGGCGACGTTCTGGAGATGAGCGGCGCCTGGCCGGACGCCGGCCCGCTCCTGATCGGTGGCTACTTCGGCACCTGGCATGACGCGCAGGATGTCCTCGACCTGCCGATGGCCGCGCCCGCGCTGCGCGGCATCGGTGCCTCGCCGGGATCCGGCGTGCTGCTCGTGCTGCCACCCGATGCCTGCGGCCTGTCCGAGACCGCCCGGGTACTCGCCTGGCTGGCCGGTCAGGGTGCGCAGCAGTGCGGCCCGTGCATCTACGGCCTGCCCGCGATCGCCGACGACTTCACTCAGCTGGCCAGCGGCCGGCCGAAGGGGCCGGTGCTAGACCGGCTCGACCGGAGGCTCGCGACCGTCATCGGCCGCGGCGCCTGCCGACACCCCGATGGTGCCGTACGGCTTGCCAGGTCGGCGCTGTCGGCCTTCGCCGCCGACGTGAAGTCCCATGCGTCGCGGCGGGTCTGCCTGTCCGCCCGGCACGGCCAGCCGCGAACGGCCGTGCTGCCGATTCCGCGGCCGACTGACATGGAGGTCTGGCAGTGAAGCACCGCCTGGCCGTAAACCCGATCGCCTGTACCGGACACGGCATCTGCGCAGAGATGCTTCCCGAGCTGATCGGCCTGGATGAGTGGGGCTACCCGATCCTGGCTGACCAGCCAGTTCCGCATCAGCTGTCCTCGCTCGCCCGCCGTGCGGTCCGGCTGTGCCCGACCCTGGCGCTGCGCATCGAGCCGGTCAGCGCCGAGCGGCGGGTGCCGACCAGCGCCACCCGCGAGCCGGCACCCGCCGGGCGGCACTCCGGCCGGAACGTTGCGCCGCGATGAGCGTGCGGACGGAGCCCAGGCACCGCAAGGTCACCCGCGACTCGACCGGCGGCGCCGAGGGCAACGAGAAACTGACCGCGATGACCGGCGCGATCCTGCTCGTGCTGCTCGCCGCCGAAGGTGTCACGATCCTGCTCAAGCGCGAGCTGCTGACCCTGCATTTCTTCATCGGCATGCTGCTAGTCGGACCCTTGCTGCTCAAGCTCGGATCCACCGGATACCGGTTCGTCCGGTACTACACCCACTCAGAGCCCTACGTCCGCAAGGGTCCGCCGGTGCTGCTGCTCCGCTTGCTCGGGCCGGTGGTGATCGCCACGTCAGTCGGCGTGCTCGGCTCCGGAATCGTGCTCGCGTTCACCGGGCCGGGCACGTCGAGCCTCACCTCACTGGCGCTCCTTGCCCACAAGGCCTTCTTCGTGCTGTGGTTCGGAGCGATGTCGATCCACGTGCTCTGGTACGCGCCGCGGCTGCCGCGCCTGCTCGCGGCAGGTTCAGCGGGCAGGGACCGGATCAGGTTCACCCTGGCGGGCGCCGGCCGACGCTGGCTGCTGCTGACCGCGGCACTGGCCGTCGGCCTGATCGCGGCGCTTGCGACGTACCACCTGGCGGGCAACTGGACTGGCTGGATGGTTAGTAATGGCTGACCGGGGCCGCTGCCGCGGCCCCGGTCAGGTCGTTCTGGTGCACTGTCGCTAGGCGTCCTCGTTCACGATGAACATGCGCGACCCTGCCGGGGCCATCCCCTGATAGTCCGCCGCCGTGGCCTGGCCTTCTTCCGATCCGAAGGCTGAGCCGAGCGCTGCGTCGTCGGCGAAGTAGAGCGTGGTGATCCGGTAGTAGGTCTGATCGCCGCCGTCGAGGGCTGTCGCGACCCGGCCGGTCTCGGTACGGTCCAGGCCGGGCATCTTGGTCGCGAGCGGCATGTGAACACCGAGGTAGTGCTGGTCCCATTCTTCGGGGTTCTCGGGGTGGGTGTACATAACTACGAGCTT
>DASWAA010000252.1:0-9125 GCA_036391385.1 Streptosporangiaceae bacterium | reverse complement strand
GGCGGTACGCGGCTTGCATGGCTTCGCGGTCACCGAGGGCCTCGCGCCATCGGACCCGGCGCGGGCCGTGCGGCCTCCGCCTCCGCCGCGCCGCCTGCCGCGCGCGATCTCCATCCAGGACGTGGAGCGGCTGCTCCAGGTCCCCGGGGATGAGCCAGCCCAGCGGCGGGACCGGGCGCTGCTCGAACTGCTGTACGGGACGGGCGCGCGGATCTCCGAGGCTGTCGGACTGGACGTCGACGATCTCGACCTCGCTGGCGGGCGGGGCATCGACGGCGCGCCGGCGACCATCAGGCTGGCGGGCAAGGGGGGACGACAGCGGATCGTCCCGGTCGGCAGCTACGCCCAGGCCGCCCTGGACGCCTACCTGGTGCAGGCGCGCCCGGCGCTCGCGGCGCGGGCCAGGACCGGACAGCACAGTCCAGCCGTCTTCCTGAACGCCCGCGGCGGAAGGCTCACCCGGCAGGGCGCCTGGGGCGTGCTGCGCGCCGCGGCAGCCAGCGCGGGCCTGGCCGAGGTCTCACCGCACACGCTGCGGCACTCGTTCGCGACCCACCTGCTCGACGGCGGCGCGGACGTCAGGGTGGTACAGGAACTGCTCGGACATGCCTCGGTCAGCACGACGCAGGTATATACGCTGGTGACCGTGGACAAGCTCCGCGAGGTCTACGCCGCGTCCCATCCCCGGGCGCTCGGGTAGCCATTCCGCGGTGCCACGCCCTCGCCTTGGTGATGCCGCAACCCTGGCCAGCGCGCTGCTGCGCGCCTGCCAATCCGGTACCGGGGCCAGCCGGTCCGAAATGGCATTCGTCGGTTGATCACCGGCTAAGCGGCATCCCTGACCTGCTGGTTATTCTGCCGCAAACGGTGAGTTGGCTTGCCCCGACCATGTGCAGGCTCTAAAGTCCGGTAGGCAGCAGCTCACAGCGAGCACGTTGCCGGGGAGGTGCGGTTGCCGTGTCACTAGGGTTCACGGAAGGCGCTGTCGGTACGATCGGCCCGACCGGCCGTCCCCTTCCGGTCTTCCCAGAGCCGGAGCCCCTGCTCACGCACGGCCCGGCCAGGGTTATCGCCGTCTGCAACCAGAAGGGCGGCGTCGGCAAGACCACTACCACCATCAGCCTGGGAGCGGCGCTCGCCGAGGTCGGGCGCCGCGTGCTCCTAGTGGACTTCGACCCGCAGGGAGCGCTGTCGGTCGGCCTGGGCTTCCAGCCGCATGAGCTCGAGGCCACCGTGTACAACGTGCTGATGGAGGCCCACGTATCGGCTGCGGACGTGCTCTTCCAGACCAAGGTCGACGGCATGGACCTGCTGCCGAGCAACATCGACCTGTCCGGTGCGGAGGTCCAGCTGGTGCACGAGGTCGGCCGGGAGTTCGTGCTCGGACGAGTGCTTGCGCCGCTGATCCCTGACTACGACATCATCCTGATCGACTGCCAGCCGTCCCTGGGGCTGCTGACGGTCAACGCGCTCGCCTGCGCCGATGGCGTGCTCGTGCCGCTTGAGTGCGAGTATTTCGCGATGCGCGGCGTCGCGCTGCTGATGGAGACCATTGACAAGGTCTCGACCCGGCTGAGCCCGAAGCTGACCATGGACGGGCTGCTCGCCACCATGTACGACTCGCGTACCCTGCACACCCGTGAGGTTCTTGCTGGAGTCGTGGCCGGATTCGGCGACAAGGTGTTTCATACTGTCATTAACCGTACCGTCAGGTTCCCTGACGCGTCGGTTGCTGGCGAGCCGATCACGGTATTCGATCCCACGTCGGCGGGAGCGGCTTCCTACCGGGAGCTCGCCAGGGAGGTGCTTGACCGGTGGCACAGGGCCGAGTCCGCAGGTCGGGTCAGCGGCGGGTAAGAGTCCCTGGCGTAGCCGAGCTGCTGCGCCCGGCCGCCCAGGTTCCCGTCGCCACCGATCAGCGTCAGGCCCATCACCGTCAGGCAAGCGGCCGAGAGAGCCATTCCCATAAGATCACGGTGTACCTGTCCGAATCTGAGCTGCTCGACCTGGAACGTGCCAGGCTGACGCTGCGCGGGCTCGGGATGCCGGCCGACCGCGGCCGGATCGTCAGGGAGGCGCTAGCTGTGCTGCTGGCGGACCTGGACGCCGAAGGGGAAGAGAGCCTGATGGCCCGTCGGCTGCGCGAGGGACATTGACCACGATGCTGACCGACGGACCTGCCGGGGGCGGGCGGGGTCCGGGAGCTGGTGGCTTCGAGGTTCACCTCGATGTCTTCGAGGGCCCGTTCGACCTGCTGCTCGGCCTGATCTCCAAGCACAAGCTGGACATCACCGAGATTGCGCTGTCGACCGTTACCGATGAGTTCATCAGCTATCTCGGGAAACTGTCGGATCGGTGGGACCTGGACCAGGCCAGCTACTTCCTCGTCGTGGCGGCGACGCTGCTCGACCTCAAGGCGGCCAGGCTGCTGCCGTCGGGCGAGGTGGACGACGAGGAGGACCTCGCCCTGCTCGAGGCCAGGGACCTGCTCTTCGCCCGGCTGCTGCAGTACCGCGCCTACAAGGAGGCCGCCAAGATCCTGGCCGGGCAGATGGCCGAGCAGGTGCGCAGGTTCCCGCGGCGGATACCGATGGAGCCCGGTTTCGCTGACCTGCTGCCCGAGGTGCTGCTCGGTCTGACGCCGGAGCAATTCGCCGCGATCGCGGCGGGGGTGCTCGCGCCGCGCAAGCCGCCGGTCGTCTCGACCGCGCACCTGCACATGCCGAAGACGACAGTGCGCGAGCAGGCGACGATCGTGGCGGCGATGCTGCGTGCGGCTGGCCGGGCCTCGTTTCGCGAGCTGTCGGCGAACTGCGAAGATACTTACGAGATCGTGGCGCGATTTCTCGCGGTGCTCGAGCTGTACCGCGACAGGTGCGTTTCCTTCGAGCAGGAGGCACCGCTCGGCGAGCTGTACGTCACCTGGACGCAGGAGGCGAGCGGCGCCGATTCTGACACCAAGCCCGGAGCGGGATCCGGACCAGACGACGACAGGCTGACATGACCGAAGAACCGCTACCAGGGACCGCCGAGCCGGCCCTGTCCGCGCTGTCGTCCGCGCTGGAGGCGATCCTGCTCGTGGCCGACGAGCCGGTGTCCGAGACCGTCCTTGCCCAGGTGCTCGAGGTGCACAGAGACGAGATCGCAGCGACGTTGCTTGACCTGGCGGAATCCTATGCGGCCCAGGGGCGTGGCTTCGATCTGCGCGAGGTGGCCGGCGGATGGCGTTTCTACACCCGGCCGCAGTACGCGTCCGTGGTGGAGAAGTTCGTACGGGACGGTCAGGAGGTGCGGCTGACCCAGGCGGCACTGGAGACGCTCGCGGTCGTCGCCTACCGCCAGCCGGTCGGGCGCGCGCAGGTGTCGGCGGTCCGCGGTGTCAACTGCGACGGCGTGATGCGGACGCTGCTGCTGCGCGGGCTGGTCGAGGAGTCAGGTACCGACCATGAGACTGGCGCGATCCTGTTCCGCACGACGTCGTATTTCCTCGAGCGGCTGGGCCTGGCCAGCCTGGACGACCTGCCTGAACTGGCACCGTTCCTGCCTGAGACCATCGACGACGAACAGGATGCGGCGCATGGGCGCGCGTGATCGTGGCGGCCGGCGGCCGCCGGCGCCGGCCCGGTCGGCCCCGCGGGCCACCAGTCAGCGGGCCACCAGTCAGCGGGACCCGGGCCAGCGGGACCCGGGCCAGCGGGGCACGGGCCAGCGGGACCCGGGCCAGCGGGGCACGGGCCAGCGGGGCACGGGCCGGCCGAGCACGACGGGCCGGCAGAGCGCGGGTCAGCAGAGCGCGGGTCAGCAGGGCACGGGTCAGCAGGGCACGGGCCGACCGGGCACGGGCCAGCCGGGCATGAGCCGACCGGACACCGGGCCTCGCGGGTACGGCCGCGACGTCGACGATGACGACGACTGGGGCCTGGAGCCGGGGGAGCGCGACTCGCTGGTCGACGTCCCCGGCGGCGTCCGGCTGCAGAAGGTGCTCGCCGCGGCCGGCGTCGGCAGCCGCCGTAGCTGCGAGGAACTGATCGGGGCCGGCCGGGTCGAGGTCGACGGCGAGGTCGTTCGCCGGTTCGGGGCCAGGGTAGATCCGGCGACTCAGATCATCCGGGTCGACGGCAAGCGGATCCCGGCGAGCGAGAGCCTTGTGTATCTCGCGCTGAACAAGCCGGCCGGGGTCGTCAGTACGATGTCCGACGACCGGGGCAGGAAGAGCATCGCCGACCTCGTCGGCGACCGGAGCGAGCGGCTCTTCCACGTCGGCCGGCTGGATATCGACACCGAGGGCCTGATCCTGCTCACCAATGACGGCGAGCTTGCGCACCGGCTGGCCCACCCGAGGTACGGCGTGCTGAAGACCTACCTGGCCGAGGTGCGCGGGCCAGTGCCCAGGGACCTCGCCCGCCGGCTGACGACGGGGGTCGAACTGGAAGACGGGGTAGTCACCGCCGATAGGTTCCGGGTAGTCGAGCAGGCCGGCTCTCGGGTACTCGTCGAGATCACGCTGCACGAGGGGCGTAAGCACGTCGTCAGGCGGATGCTCGCCGAAGTCGGCCATCCGGTGAGCAGGCTCGTCCGGACGCAGGTCGGGCCGGTCAGCCTGGGAGCGCTGCGCCCCGGCTCGACGCGGCGGCTGACGACGGCTGAGGTAGGCAACCTCTACGCCGCCGTCGGGATGTGATCCGCCGGCCAGCGCACGGCGGGCGGGCAGTCGGGGTGGTCGTACGGGGAGCCGGCGTGACGGGAAGAGGGAGAGGCAGTGGCGGTCAGGGCCATCAGAGGTGCGATCCAGGTCGATGCTGACGAGCGGGCCGCGATTCTGGACGGGACATCTGAACTCGTGACCCAGGTGCTTGAGCGCAACGGGCTGACCCCGGACGACGTGATCAGCGTGATCTTCTCGGCGACCGCGGACCTTCGCGCGGAGTTTCCCGCCCTGGCCGCGAGGTCGCTCGGATTCCAGGAGGTGCCGTTGCTGTGCTGCTCGGAGATTCCCGTGCCCGGGGCGATGCCCAGGGTGGTACGGCTGATGATGCACGTGGAAACGGGTCTCACCAAGTCCCAGATCCAGCATGTGTACCTGCGCGGCGCAGCGGCCCTGCGGGTCGACATTGCCCAGTGACCGTCAGCGCCCGGTGACCGGCGGCCGATCATGATCACCGGCCAGAAAGACAACGCCATGGCTGCGGCTCGCGCGCCGGAGACGGCGGTCGTCGTCGGAACCGGCCTGATCGGCACGTCGATAGCGCTTGCGCTGCGCGAGCGCGGCAGCAGGGTCTGGCTCAGCGACAAGGACCAGGCCGCGGCCAGGCTTGCGGCCGATCTCGGAGCCGGCCAGCTGCTCCCGGCCGGTGCGCTGCCAGACGGCCCGGCTGACGTCGCTATCCTCGCGGTCCCGCCAGGAGCTGTGGCCCGCTCTCTGGACGAGGCCCAGCGGCACGGGCTGGCCCGCTGCTACACCGACGTGGCGAGCGTCAAGGAACTGCCGCTGCGGGAGGCTCGCGAGAGTGGCTGCGACCTGGGCTCGTTCGTTCCCGGTCACCCGATGTCCGGACGCGAGCGATCGGGCCCCGCGGCCGCCCGCGCGGACCTGTTCGCTGGCCGGTCCTGGGTGATCTGCCCGGCACCGGAGACGAAACCGGACTGCGTTGCCGTCGTCGCGGACCTGGCCCTCGCCTGCGGCGCCCAGCCGGTCACGCTCACCGCGGCTGAGCACGACCGATGGGTCGCGCTGGTATCGCATATGCCGCACCTGGTCGCCAGCGTGGTAGCCGCCCAGTGCGCGGACGCCCCGGCGGGAGCGCTCGCCCTGGCCGGCCCCGGTCTCAGGGATGTGACCAGGATCGCGGCGAGCGACGCGCGGCTGTGGACGGAGATCCTCGCCGCCAACGCCGAACCGGTCCGCGATGTGCTGCTTGCCGTCGCCCGCCAGCTTGCCGACTCGGCCGCCGCGCTGGCAGGCATCGCCGCCGGGAAGCCGGACGCTACCGCGTCGCTGACAACGGCACTCGAGGCGGGCCAGGCCGGAGTCGAGCGGATTCCGGGCAAGCGAGGCGGCCCGGCGCCGCACTACTCCGTCGTGCAGGTGGTGATCGGCGACCAGCCCGGCGAGCTTGCCCGGCTCTTCGTCGCAGCGGGAGCGGCTGGCATCAACATCGAGGATGTCAGGATCGAGCATTCACCAGGCCTGCCGGTCGGTGTGGCCGAGCTGTCGGTGCGGCCGGAGGCCGCCGAGCGGCTCT
This sequence comes from Streptosporangiaceae bacterium, assembly GCA_036391385.1. Taxonomy (GTDB): domain Bacteria; phylum Actinomycetota; class Actinomycetes; order Streptosporangiales; family Streptosporangiaceae; genus Chersky-822. The sequence continues at coordinate 2,883 of DASWAA010000252.1, read as the reverse complement.
CGACTGCGCTAGCCGCCCGCGGCTGGCCGGTAGCATCGCCTGCGTGACGAATTCGGCTATGCGCGTCGTTGGCGAGCCCGCGGGCGGCGGGCGGGCGCTCGTGGTGGCCGTGGACGGCCCGTCCGGGTCAGGGAAGTCGAGTGCGGCACGCGGCACGGCATCGGCGCTGGGCCTGCGTTACCTCGACACCGGGGCCATGTACCGGGCGGTGACCTGGTGGCTGATCGAGCATGGCGTGGACCTGGCTGACACCGAGTCGGTGATCAGGCACGGGCTCGGTCTGACGATCGACATCAGCACCGATCCTGGCGCTCAGCACGTGCGGGTCGACGGTCTGGACGTCACGACCGAGATCAGGTACCGGCGGGTCTCCAACGTGGTCAGCCTGGTCGCCTCGGTACCGCAGATCCGCCGGCACCTGATCGCGCTGCAGCAGGGGATCATCGCCGACGCTGTCGCCGGGGCAGCCGGCATCGTGGCCGAAGGCCGCGACATCGGCACCGTGGTCGCCCCGGACGCCGACGTCAAGATCTTCCTGACGGCGAGCGAGCAGGTCAGGGCCGAGCGCCGAGCCGCCGAGCTGGCCGCGCCGAGCGGTGATGGGCTGGACGGACCGGCCAGCACTCAGGTCACCAGGATCGAGCAGGCGCAGCGCGATCAGCGCGACGCGCCGCAAACGCAGCTGGCGGGCGATGCCGTCGAGATCGATGCCACCGAGCTAGGGCTCGACGAGGTGATCGGGCGCATCGTCGCCCTGGCCGTGGCGAAACGAGCGGATGGGTGATGGGCGAGCAGCATGACGAGCCAGTTCTGGCTGCCGAGCCCGATGCAGCGACCTCAGTGGTCGCCGCGCCGGTGCTCGCGGTGGTCGGGCGGCCTAATGTCGGTAAGTCGACTTTGGTCAATCGCATCCTCGGCAGCCGCCAGGCGGTCGTCGAGGACGTGCCAGGAGTCACCAGGGACCGCGTCACCTATGACGCGACCTGGCGGGGGAGGGCATTCACGCTGGTGGACACCGGCGGCTGGGAGCCAGCCGTCGAGGGAGCGCCGGTCCTAGCAGCGCGCGTGGCCGCGCAGGCCCGGGTGGCGGTCGACGCCGCCGACGCCGTCCTGTTCGTCACCGATGCGGTCGTCGGCGTGACCGACGCCGACGCGGCGGTCGCGGCCGTGCTGCGCCGGTCGCGCAAGCCGGTCGTGCTCGCCGCCAACAAGGTCGACGACGCCCCTGCCGAGGCCGGCGTGCACTCGCTGTGGTCGCTCGGGCTTGGCGAGCCGGTCCCGGTCAGTGCCCTGCACGGACGCGGAAGCGGTGACCTGCTCGACTCGATTCTCGACGCGCTGCCGCAGACGCCGGCTGAACGCCTGGAGGCCGAAGCCGGGCCGCGCCGGGTCGCGCTGATCGGGCGGCCCAACGTGGGGAAGTCGAGCCTGCTCAACAAGCTGGCCGGGCAGGAGCGGGTGCTGGTCGACGCGGTCGCGGGGACGACCAGGGACCCGGTCGACGAGCTCATCGAGCTTGGCGGCATCACCTGGCGCTTCGTAGATACGGCCGGGATCAGGCGGCGGGTGCGCGAGACGCAGGGCGCCGACTACTTCGCTGCCCTGCGGACGGAACGGGCTCTTGAGCGCGCCGAGGTGGCCGTGGTGCTGATCGACGCCAGCCAGCCGCTCGCGGAGCAGGACCTGAGGATCATCTCCATGGTGATCGACGCCGGCCGCGCGCTCGTGATCGCTTACAACAAGTGGGACCTGGTGGACGAGGACCGCAGGAACTCACTCGATCGCGAGATCGACCGGCAGCTGTACACGGCGCGCTGGGCCCCGCGGGTGAACATTGCCGCCTCGACCGGCTGGCATGTTGACCGGCTGGTTCCTGCGCTGGAGACGGCGCTGGCAGGCTGGGAGACGCGGGTACCGACCGGCAGGCTGAACGCCTGGCTGACGGCGCTGATCGCCGCGACGCCGCCGCCGGTGCGCGGCGGCAAGCAGCCGAAGATCATGTTCGCCACGCAGGCGGGAATCCAGCCGCCGCACTTCGTTCTCTTCACGTCCGGGTTCCTGCAGGCCGGGTACCGGCGCTTCGTCGAGCGCAGGCTGCGCGAGGAGTTCGGGTTTGCCGGCACGCCCGTGCACCTGTCCATGCGGCTGCGGGACAAGCGCTCGGGACCCTCGGGCCGGTCAGCCCGCGACAGGAGCGGCTGACCTCGCCGATACAAGTCAGCCAGGGCAGGCTATAGCGCGGTCACCGTGATGTGCTCAGGAAGTGACGCGCCGGGCGGTCAGGACCTGCCCGGCGGCTCTGAGCCGCTCGGTCAGGGCCGTGCCCATGGCCGTGGCGGGCGTGAGAACCCCGGCCCGAGCAGGCAGGCGATCACGGTCGAGCGCGAGGCAGAGCGCGCTCTCGCCCAGCATTACCGCGGTCGCGGCGTAGCCCGGGTCGCCCTTGGCCTCGACGTTGGCGACGTAGCGCGCTCCGGCCGAGGTGCGCGCGTGGACCTCCAGCCGGAAGTGCCCGGTCCGGCGGGTCTTCTCGCTCGGCCCCTGGCCCGGGTCGGGCAGCATCGGGCCGAGCAAGGCCCTGGTCGGCTTGAAGGCGACGCCAGCCAGCAGTGCCGTCATCGCGGCGGAGATCGCGGTGGCCACGACCGGCGCGGCCGGGCCTGAGCCGAAGCCGACGACCTCCCGGTACCGGAAGGTGCGGCCGTAGGCCCAGTCCTGCAAGGCGTTGCTGCGCCGGACGATCCTGGTGTTGTAGCCCGCCATGACGAACGGGCCGGTCCAGATGCCCAGGTCCTGGTCGCGGCCGACCCAGGCGAGATCACGCTCGCTGCCGAGGTCCGGCTCGGCGGACCGGTCAGGGCTCAGCGCGTACGGGTCCCTGAC